>JAJFGE010000184.1 GCA_021776295.1 Hyphococcus sp. | reverse complement strand
CGGCCACATCCTTGACCGAATAACCCCGATCCGTGACCTGCGCTGCTGCCTCGCGTTTGAACTCATCTGTATAGCGAATGCGGCCTGACATAGGATTCTCCTTGCTTCCATTTTTACCAAGCAAGGCGTCTACTAATCTAGAGGCGTATCATTGTGACGCTTTATGAGCGGGGTGATATATATACCACATATATTCATCGTATTACTGTCACCAATTATTACGATTGCAGATGGAGTTATGGGCGTGGAGACCATATCAAAAAAGAGGTCTGCTCAGGACAATAAACCTACACATCAACGCCTTGTTGAAGCCGCCGAGAAAGAGTTTAGAGAGTTCGGATATTCAGGAACCAACTCCAATCAAATCGCCAGTCGTGCCGGGTTTGCACCGCAAACATTCTACCGGCATTTTGGTGATAAGCTGGAAGTATTCTTTGCTGTTTACGAAATCTGGACCCAAAAAGAATTAGAACTGTTGGAGCAGTCCGCTGACGTTGGAAAAATCGCCGACACAATTATTGCGCACCATCGAGTCTACCGTGTTTTTCGTCGTGACTTGCGACGTCTTACGGTGGAAAACGAGGCCGTTGCATCCGTGCGCGCTGCTAGCCGCAAACGTCATCTGGAAAAATTTAGCGAAATAAATCCTGCCGCCGATTCAATCGGACGGCCGCAACGAATAGCGACATTACTAATCATTGAACGGCTGGCGGATGCAGTCGCAGACAGAGAATTTGCGCTCTTGGGTGTTTCTGAAGATGACGCGCGATGCGTTTTGATCAATACACTTGCGACATTGCTAATAACGAATACGGATGAATGAATCAGCTTGATGACGAATCTCTTTATGGATTGCAATAACCAGTAGTACCATGGCGCTATCAAGCAGAGAGACATTATGAAGGTTCCGGCGGGCAAGAAACGATAATTGCAAGCCAAGGCGGGGCAGGGCTGATGCCGTAAAATACGTTGGCGGCTATCGCGAACGCATCTGTGCTTGGCGCGGATGGTTCGGAAATTGATATTCACCTAACGCACGATTTAGAGATGGTTCTTCACATGATTATCGGTTGAGTGAGGATATAGCGCGCGGTCAGGATGGGAAATGGTTGAGCGAGACCGGCCCGGCGCTTCCTTTTCGCCGATTTTGCCAGGTTAATCGGCGCGGCGCATGCCATGGAACTGCCGTTTATATTTAATTCTTTTGACACATTTCCTGTCGGCGGCCCGAAGATTTTCCCGCCAAAGGGGGAGGCGTCCCGGCGCGGTCTTTCAGACGCAATGATGTCCTATTGGGCGGAGTTTGCCTGTTCCGGCAGCCCCGGCTGGGGCCGGAACAAAGATTTGCCGCAGTGGCAGGCATAAGAAGGTCCCAAAGGGCGTAGCCTGGTACTGGATACGCCTGGAGATCAGGGGATTCGCCTTACGGATGAAGGCCTTACGGCTAAAGCCATTTATAAGCGGCTGACAGACGATAAGCGCATAAAGTCAACGAAAGAACGGTGCATAATTCTGCGAGCTGTTCTGTCGCTGTTCCCCGAAACCGCAAGCGACGCCAAAAATAGCTTGGTGCGGGAATGCGCATGATCTGTTAATTTCGTGTTAACATACGTGATATAAATATCACTTAACTGTTAAAAACATGGGTTTTTGCACCGTCTCACTGTTATAAAATTCATTTCAATGAAACACTGGTGTGGGAAATTCCGTTCAGTTGCCGCACCGTGTGCGAGAGCAACAAAATCGAGGCTGGGAGGGTCAAGAATGAATAATCTGAAGAAAATCGCATGTGGCACTGCATCCGTAATTGCTGTCACGGTTGCATCGAGTGCTGCGCTTGCTGCGGACGTCATCGTCGTTACCGCCACTAAGCGCGCGACGACGTTGCAGGAAACACCGGTCGCGGTCAGCGTTATTGGCGCGGACGATTTAAAAGATTCGCAGATACGCGATGTTCGAGACCTGCAGCTTCTGGCGCCGTCCCTAACCGTGGTCCAACAACAAACTTCGTCCAACTCTGTTTTTGCGATTCGCGGCATTGGCACATCGGGCAACAATCCCGGGCTTGAGCCCTCCGTTGGCGTTTTTGTCGATGGCGTCTACCGCTCACGCCAGGGCGCCGCCATCAACGATTTCCCGACAGTGGAACGTATTGAGGTTTTGCGCGGCCCGCAGAGCACGCTCTATGGCCGAAACACACCCGCTGGCGTTATCAGCATCGTCACCCAAAAGCCGGAATATGAATTTGGCGCCGACGCAGAAGTCACCTATGGAAATTTCGACCAGTTCATCGCGAAAGGCAGCGTGACAGGGCCGATCGGTGAAAATGCTGCATTCCGTTTGTCGGGCAACGTCAACAGCCGCGACGGGTTTATTGAAAATGTGGCAACCGGAGAAGATGTCAACAACCGGGATCGCTGGGCTCTTCGCGGGCAGTTGTTGATTGAGCCGTCGGATAATATCTCTATCCGGATTATTGGCGATTACAGCTCGCTTGATGAAGACTGTTGTGCGGCGCCGTTCTTCGTGAACAACCCGACGAACGCTTTCGTTCTTGGCACATTGCTCGGCGCCAATATTTTGCCGGCGACGCCTTTTGAACGTGAGGTGGCGTTCGACGGTGGTCTGCGCACGGACCAGGAAATATTTGGATTTTCCGGCGAGGTGAACATCGATCTAGGCTATGCTGAGCTGACATCCATCACCGCCTATCGCGATTTTGCCGAAACTTCTGATATTGACGCCGACTTTGTTGATATAGAACTTTCCAGGGATAACTTTAACACTGACGAATATAACACCTTCACCCAGGAGTTGCGTCTTGCGTCTACTGGCGACAATCGCATCGACTGGATGCTTGGGGCCTTCTACTTTAATCAGGATCTGACGCATGACCGGAACTCGCCTTTTGGCGCTTTCTTGCGTCCGTTTGCGGATATCGCCACTGGCGGCAACATCACCAATCTTGAAAATATCCTGATCGGCTTTGGCGCCGCGACGCCGGGTTCGTTCCTGGCCGCCGGTGGTGGTCTGCAACAGGAGCTTTTCACCCAGGATGATGAAAGCATCGCGGTTTTTGGCACGCTTGATTATCACCTCACAGATGACCTCACGGTGACCGGCGGCATTCGCTGGGAATCGGAAACCAAGGACGTTGTCAGTGACGTTATTACAACAGGGCCCTTTCAGGCGCTTGATTTGACCAATATCCCGCAACTGGCGTTCTTACCGCCAGCATTCGGCGGCCCGCTTCCCGTCGGCGCCTTTGCCGCGCTTTCGCCGTTTCAGTTCTTCCCAGTTCCGTTCGCGAACTTCTCAGATTCACGCACGGATGATGAAGTCTCATATCTTGGGCGAATTGCCTATGACGTGGCCGACAATCTAAACGTTTATGGCAGTTACTCGACAGGTTTCAAATCCGGCGGGTTTAACTTGTCGTCCGGTTCAACTGTATCGGCGGCTGATTTTGCGCCAGAAACCACTAGATCGTTTGAAATCGGCGCTAAAAGCAGCCTCTTTGATGGGGCGATGACCGTAAACGTCGCATTGTTCGACCAGAAGGTGACAGACTTCCAGGCGAATATTTTCAACGGCACCTCTTTCGACTTGACCAATGCGGGCGAAAGAAAAATTCAAGGCTTTGAATTTGAAACCACGATCAACCCTTTTGAGCATCTTATTCTCACTGGGGCGGTAACCTATCTTGATGCTGACTTTACTGAGTTCCTACGGGGGTCTTGCGTCAGTTCAGGCTTTATTGACGATACCAATATCCCGCCCGAATTGCTGACATGCTCACCAACTGTAAACGGCGCAGCAAACCCGGCGTTTACAAACACACGCGATTTCAGCGGCGAGCCAGATTTGGGTGTTCCCAAAGTCAGTGCAGTGACAACGGCAACCTTGCTTGTGCCTATGGGTAATTTAGAAGGGTATGTCCGCGGCGAGTTTCAATATGGCGGCAAATTTAATGCTGGCGGCGACCAAAATCCTTTGAAACTTGTACCGTCTCAAAGCCAACTGAACCTCAGCGGCGGCATTGCTAACCCGGATCAGGGTTGGCAGCTTGTGGGTTGGGTCAAAAACATTACTAACGAAGATTTTGCCCAAGGCATCTTCGATTCAGTTGCCCAACCCGGCAGCCTCAACGGCTATCCCAATGACCCGCGCACCTATGGAGCGACATTGCGGTTCAGCTATTAGGAGTTTGTGTCCCTATAGAGCTTTTCTATAGGGGCATTTCATACGCCTTATTTTGTGAATTAAAAGGCCGCGCCAATAGCGCGGCCTTTTATGTATGCAGCAATTATCGTCACGGTCCAGTACTGAGGCTTTGTGTCGATACTGCCCAAACTACACCTGTAATAACCGTGTGACGCCATCAGCAATCCCCGTTAGGGTTGCGTGGACTGGCTGCCAGCAGAAGGTGAATAGATGTCGGAAGATACAAGCGGCGGCGTTGTCTATGCGCGCCCTGATGAGGGGTATTTCGAAAGGCGCGGCCTGAAGCGCTATGCGGGCGTATGGTCGCTTTGGGCGCTGGGTGTTGGCGCCGTTATTTCGGGGCATTTTTCAGGCTGGAATCTCGGTCTCGGCGTTGGCGGCTGGGGCGGCATGTTTATCGCCACCGTGATTATCATGACAATGTATCTGGGGCTGACTTTTTCTATTGCGGAAATGAGCCCGGCCTTGCCGCATACGGGCGGCGCCTATTCTTTCGCCAGAACCGCCATGGGTCCCTGGGGCGGGTTTGTGACAGGGCTGGCGGAGAATGTTGAGTTCATCCTGACGCCCGCGGTGATCGTGTTTTTCATCTCATCTTATCTCTCCGGCATATTTGAAACGCCGGATAGTATTTTGCCAGCCTATTGGTTCTTAGGCTATGCGCTGTTCGTGACGCTGAACATAGTCGGCGTTGAGTTATCCTTTCGTGTGACCTTGCTGGTCACATTGGCGGCGCTGACCTGTCTGGTCGTATTCTGGTTTTCAGCGGCGCCGAATATCGATTTCAATGCATGGGCGCTCGATATTGGCGCTAACGGCGAAAAGCTGGAGGGCGGCGGCGGGCCGTTCCTGCCGTTTGGGTTTTCCGGCGCGCTCGCGGCTTTGCCGTTTGCTGTCTGGTTGTTTCTCGCGATAGAACAATTGCCGCTGGCGGCGGAGGAATCGGTCGATCCTAAACGTGATATGCCGCGCGGGATTATCGCAGGCATGGTGACGCTCATCATTTCTGCGTTCGCAATTTTATTCCTGAACGCCAGCGTCATCGGCGTTGGCTCCCACGCGCTCGGTCAATCGGGTGAGCCGTTGTTGGATGGTTTCCGCGCCATCTATGGCGGCAGCACCGCCAAGCTGCTCGCCCTGGTGGCGGTCATCGGCTTGGTTGCATCCTTTCATACGATTATTTTCGCCAAAGGCCGGCAGATTTATTCTCTCTCTCGCGCCGGATATTTTCCGCAATTTTTATCGCTTACCCATGGCGCGCGCAAAACGCCCTATGTAGCGATGATTTTCGGCTCGGCCGTCGGCCTCACTGTAATGATGACGGTATGGCTTCTGGCTGGCGCCGCGCGGGGGGAAAGCATCATCGGCGGAACATTATTAAACATGGCGGTTTTCGGTGCGATGTTTTCTTACGTATTGCAAGCGGCCTCGTTCCTGCTGCTCCGCAAAAACATGCCCTCAATTGAACGGCCATTTCGCAGCCCGCTCGGGCCGCTTGGCGCATGGGCGACAATAGCCATTGCTCTGCTTACATTGTATTACCAGCTTAGCGATCCCACCTACCGCGCCGGCGTCTTTGCCGTTGCGGGGTGGTTCGCGGTCGGGATCGTGTATTTTGCCGCCCATGGCAGACGCCACCTTGTCTTATCGCCTGAGGAGCAGTTCGCAATGGATCAGCGTACGATATCAAAACAATCATACGACGGATAAATCTGATGAAGGGTCTGCTTTCTCTGGACGAATTACGAGATGAAGTTCGCAAAGAGCGCATCGATACGGTACTTGTTTGCTTTCCGGATATGCAAGGCCGGCTTATGGGCAAGCGGTTTCATGCGGAATTCTTTATCGATGGTGGGTATGAAGAAACCCACGCATGCGATTATCTTCTCGCCAATGATATGGAAATGGAGCTTGTGCCCGGCTATGAGACGACGGGTTGGGATAAGGGTTATGGCGATTTTATTTTAAAGCCCGACCTTTCCACGCTCCGCATCACGCCCTGGCTTGAGGGAACCGCGCTGGTCCTTTGCGATATTCTGGATCACTCCGGCAAGCCGGCGCCGATCAGTCCGCGCGCAATGCTCAAAAGCCAGCTTGCGCGGCTGGAAGCGATGGGCATAACAGCGATGACTGCTTCTGAGCTTGAGTTTTATTTGTTTCATGAAACTTATGGCTCTGCGGCGGAGAAGTATTTTCAAGATTTAAAGCCAAGCGGCGCCTTCATTGAAGACTATCATATCCTGCAAACATCCAAAGAAGAGCCCGTACTGCGCGCGATGCGTAATGGCATGCAAGGCGCCGGTATTCCGGTTGAAAATTCCAAAGGCGAGTGGGGTCCTGGCCAACAAGAGCTGAATGTTCGCTATGCGGATGCGCTGACCATGGCCGACCGCCATGTCATCATGAAAAACGGCATGAAAGAAATCGCCCATAGTCACGAACGGGCGATCACCTTTATGGCAAAGTGGAAGCATGAGCTCGCCGGCAATAGCTGTCATATTCACATGTCGCTGTGGGACAAGGCCGATAAGAAACCTTTGTTTTTTGACGAAACCGCCGAATATGGAATGTCGGAATTGATGCGGCAATTTATGGCGGGGCTGTTGGCGCATGGCGATGAAATCACGTATTTTCTGGCGCCGTTCATAAATTCCTATAAACGGTTTCAGGCGGGCACATTTGCGCCGACGCGGCTGGTATGGTCGCGCGACAACCGCACGGCTGGCTTTCGTTTATGCGGCGAAGCGACAAAGGCTATTCGCTGTGAATGTCGGGTTGGCGGCGGCGATCTAAACCCTTATCTGGCGAAAGCCGCGCTCCTCGCCGCCGGGATTGACGGTATTGAAAAGAAAATGACTTTGGCGCCGGGCTTTGTCGGCGACGCCTATGGCGATGACAATTTGCGCGCCGTTCCCGAAACTTTGCGCGCCGCGACCGAGGCGCTTGACCGGTCGGAAATGTTACGCGCTACTTTTGGGGACGGGGTGATTAATCACTATGTGCATGCAGCGCGATGGGAGCAGTCCGAGTACGATCGCTGCGTCACGGATTGGGAATTGAAGCGAGGATTTGAACGCTCATAGCGGACGCACGGCATGACAGAGATGACACGGTGCATATCGCCGATTGACGGCTCGGTGTATCTTGAACGCCCAGTGGCTACAGCCAAAGAATTGGATGTGGCGCTCGCCGCTGCGCGTATTGCGCAAACCGATTGGGCCGCTCTTTCTATCGCCGAGCGCGCACAATATTGCACAGCCATTGTCAATAACGTGCTGGCAATGGAAGCGGACATCACGCCCGAGCTAGCGTGGCAAATGGGACGCCCTGTTCGGTTCGGCGCCGGAGAATTGCGCGGCTTTGAAGAGCGTGCGCGCCACATGATTGCGATTGCCGAGGAGGCGCTAGCGCCGATTGAACCAACGCCTGTGGACGGCGTCCGCCGTTTCATCGAACGCGTTCCCATGGGTGTGGTTTTTATTATCGCCCCGTGGAATTACCCCTATCTCACAGCGGTAAACTCGCTGATCCCGGCATTGATGGCGGGCAATACCGTCATTTTAAAACACGCAGCGCAAACCCTTGGCGTGGGAGAACGCTTGCAGGCGGCTTGTGACAAGACGGGCTTGCCGGCGGGTATATTTAAAAACCTTTGCCTCTCCCATGACCAATCTGCAGCAATGATTGCCAGCAACAAAATCGACCAGGTGAATTTTACCGGCTCGGTCACGGGCGGCAGGGCGATTTCTACGGCTGCGGCGAAAACATTTATGGGGGTTGGGTTGGAGCTGGGCGGCAAGGACCCCGCTTATGTGCGAGAGGATGCCGACCTTGACAATGCCATCGAAAACCTTGTCGATGGCGCCTATTTTAATTCAGGCCAAAGTTGTTGCGGGATTGAGCGCATCTATGTGAGCGACAAAATCTATCAGGATTTCGTCGATGGTTTTGTAGAGCGCACACGAGCTTATGTTTTGGGCAACCCGCTGGAAGAGGCGACGACGCTTGGGCCGATGGTGAAGCCCGCGGCAGCAGATTTTGTGCGCGGGCAAACCAATTCAGCGGTGAAGTCCGGCGCCCGTGCACTGATCAATGTGAAGGATTTCGAACTGAACGCGCCGGGCTCGGCCTATATGGCGCCACAGGCGCTTATCGATGTTGACCATTCCATGGCGGTTATGATGGAAGAATCGTTCGGACCGGTCGTCGGCATCATGAAAGTGCGTGATGATGATGAGGCCGTTCGGTTGATGAATGACAGCGCCTATGGGTTGAGCGCATCTATCTGGACGGCGGATCTCGATTGCGCACAAAAGCTTGGCGGCGAGATTGAAACCGGGACCGTTTTCATGAACCGCTGCGACTATCTCGACCCGGCGCTGGCCTGGACCGGCGTTAAAAATACTGGACGCGGCGCGACGCTATCGACAATCGGCTATAGCACGTTGACTCGGCCGAAATCATTTCATTTAAAACAGAAAATCTAAAGGACGCCTGACCATGCAGATGCGTGCTGACTGGAGTTATCCAACATCTATTCGCTTCGGGGCAGGTCGCATCAATGAGCTTGCGGATGTTTGCACGAGTGTCGGCATGCGTCGGCCCTTGCTGGTGACGGACCCCGTGCTTGCGACGTTTCCAATGATTGAGGATGCCTTGTCGCAATGTCGCGTGGTGGGATTGGGCGTTGCACTCTTTTCGGACCTTAAGCCAAATCCGACCGGCGCCAATGTCGAGGCCGGCGCCAAAATCTTTCGCGATGGCGAGCATGACGGTGTCATCGCCTTTGGCGGCGGCAGTGCAATTGATTGCGGCAAGGCTATCGCTTTTTTGCATGGCCAGTCTCGCCCGCTCTGGGACTATGAAGATGTCGATGATTGGTGGAGCCGCGCTGACAGCGGCGCGATTGCGCCAGTAATTGCCGTACCGACGACGGCGGGAACGGGGTCAGAGGTTGGCCGTGCATCGGTTATCGTTAAAGAAGAGACGCTTGAGAAGAAAATTATTTTTCATCCCCGGATGATGCCGGTATGCGTAATTTCCGATCCTGAATTGACCGTCGGGATGCCGCCGACCCTGACAGCGGGGGTGGGGCTGGATGCGTTTGCCCATAGCCTGGAGGCCTATTGCGCCCCGACATTTCATCCGCAATCGGAAGGAATTGCGTTGGAAGGGATGCGGCTGGTCAAAGATGCGCTAGGCGATGCCGTCAAAGACGGCGCTGATATTAAGGCGCGCGCGAAAATGCTTGCAGCGGCGTCCATGGGCGCTGTCGCCTTTCAAAAAGGGCTCGGCGCCATTCATTCCCTGTCACATCCTATTGGCGCCATCTATGACACCCATCATGGCATGACAAACGCCGTGATCATGCCTTATGTGGTGGCTTTTAATCGCGATGCTATCGAGGAAAAAATTGAGCGGTTATCGGCCTTCTTAGGGATAGAGAGAAATTTTGACGGGCTGATGAAATGGCTGATCGATATCAGATCAGAAATACACGTCCCACATACATTAAAAGAATTTGGCGTTGATGATGCGCAAGTGCAGAAGATTTCCGAAATGGCCGCCATTGATCCAACTGCTGCGACGAACCCAATAAAGCTCGACGCAATGGCTGCCCGTGAAATCTTTGAAGCCGCCTATACGGGAAGGCTGTAGTGGTGGAGAGCTAATTGTTTCTTTAGAGCGCCGGGCGAAAAAGTGGCAACCGGTTTTTCGCGATATCCGGCGCTTAACAAAGAATCTAGAGCATCGGGCGATTCCTGTTAATCGCCCGATGCTCTAGCGCCAGCTTTCAACCAGCGTGTCATAGTCGATAGTTTCTGGCGTCGGGCGTTCATTGGCGAGCTTGGCCTTGGGCGAACCTTCTCTCGCCAGCCAATCGGCGGGGTTTGTTTTCTTGTTGAGTTTGGGCCCACATTCACCGTGCACGCCGGCGCGCTCCAGCCGCGACAGAATTTTATCTTGCGCGTCGGCGAGGGCGTCCATCGCCTGTTGCGCGGTCTTTGCGCCGGACGAAGCGTCGCCAATATTTTGCCACCAAAGCTGGGCAAGTTTCGGATAGTCCGGAACATTCGTGCCCGTAGGCGACCATTGAAGGCGGGCGGGCGAACGGTAAAACTCAACCAGGCCGCCAAGCTCTGTCATCCGGTCCGTGAACGATTGATCCTGGATGTCCGACTCTCGAATAAATGTCAGGCCCACATGGCTCTTCTTTAACGACACTGTTTTGGAAACCACAAACTGCGCATAAAGCCAGGCGGCTTTGCGGCGATCAACAGGTGTAGATTTCATCAAGGTCCACGAGCCGGCGTCCTGATAGCCAAGTTTTTGGCCGTCTTGCCAGTAGGCGCCGTGCGGCGAGGGGGCCATGCGCCATTTCGGCGTACCGTCTTCGGCGACAACCGGCAGACCCGGCTTGACCATGTCGGCGGTGAAGGCCGTGTACCAGAACATTTGCTGGGCGATGGCGCCCTGGGCGGGCACAGGGCCGGCTTCGGAAAACACCATGCCAGCGGCTTGCGGCGGGGCGTAGGCCTTCAGCCAGTCGATATATTTCTGGACTGCGTAAACGGCGGCGGGGCCATTGGTTGCGCCGCCGCGTGCGACCGATGAGCCCACAGGACGGCAGCCGTCAACGCGGATGCCCCATTCGTCCACAGGCAAACCATTGGGGATGCCTGTGTCGCCCGCGCCAGCCATGGAGAGCCACGCATCAGTGAAGCGCCAGCCGAGCGATGGGTCTTTCTTACCATAATCCATGTGCCCATAGACGCGCACGCCGTCGATTTCACGCACATCGTGAGTGAAGAAATTGGCAATATCTTCGTAGGCGGACCAGTTCACTGGCACGCCAAGGCCGTAGCCATATTTTGCCTTGAAGCGGGCTTTAATATCTGGGTCGGTGAACCAGTCATAGCGAAACCAATAGAGGTTAGCGAATTGTTGGTCTGGAAGCTGGTATAATTTTCCATCCGGCGCCGTAGTGAAAGACAGACCGATAAAGTCATCAATATCAAGCGTCGGCAAGGTAACATCCTTGCCTTCCCTCACCATCCAGTCGGATAGCGCGACAACCTGCTTGTAGCGATAATGCGTGCCGATCAAGTCGGAATCATTGACATAGGCGTCATAGATATTGCGCCCGGTCTGCATTTGGGTCTGCAGTTTTTCAATAACGTCGCCTTCGCCGATGAGGTCGTGATTGACCTTGATGCCGGTGATTTCAAAAAACGCTTTGGCGAGTTTCTTGGATTCATATTCATGTGTGGCGATGGTCTCCGACACGACATTAATTTCCATTCCCTTGAAGGGCTCGGCGGCCTTGATGAACCATGCCATCTCGGCTTGCTGTTCGTCCTGGCTTAAAGTCGAGGGCTGGAATTCTTCGCCGATCCATTTGCGGGCGGCGTCCATATCAGCTTGTGCTGAACCAGCGGCGATAGTTGCGATAACAACAACCCTGGCGGCTTGTTTTAGTGTGGACAGCAATCTCATGAAGACACTCCTCATAACAATGATACAGCCGTACCGGCGAACGGTATGGAATGGGACAAGAATAGCAACGATGATATTACCCCCACCGAAAAACGATAGCGGCGTAAACCAGCGATATCGCTGCCGCCCATTTGAGATCATACCCGGTTGCACCAAGCCAGGCCAGATGGATAAAGGCGCTGCCCAACAGGGAAATAAACAGCCGGTCGCCGCGCGTGGTGGCGAGCCGAAAAAATAGCCCCGGACGCGGCTCGGCGCCGCCTGGTCGCAAGAAATACAAGGCCGCCAACAAGGTTAGAACGGTTCCGATGACGCCAAAAAATAGTGTGGTTGGCGCCGTCCAGGCCATCCATGAAAGGTCCATTGCCGCCTCCTAATTCCTACACACGCCCGAGCGCAAAACCGCGCGCGATGTGATGGCGTACAAACCAGATGACCAGCGCGCCGGGAAGGATAGTTAAAATACCGGCCGCCGCCAGAACGCCCCAGTCAAGCCCCGAGGCGGAAACCGTTCGTGTCATCACCGCAGCGATGGGTTTGGCTGCGACAGAGGTTAAAGTGCGTGCGATGAGTAATTCGACCCATGAAAACATAAAACAGAAAAATGCCGCAACGCCGATGCCGCTTGCGATTAGTGACATGAATATTTTTATGAAGAACTTAGGAAACGAATACCCATCAATATAGGCCGTTTCATCAATCTCGCGTGGCACGCCGGACATGAAGCCTTCTAAAATCCAAATTGCGAGCGGGATATTGAACAGCGTATGCGCCAGGGCGACAGCGATATGGGTGTCGAAAAGGCCGATTGATGAATAAAGCTGAAAGAAGGGCAGGGCGAACACCGCCGGCGGCGCCATTCTATTGGTCAGCAGCCAGAAGAAAATATGTTTATCGCCCAGAAACCGATGCCGCGAGAACGCATAAGCCGCTGGCAGCGCCGCTAGCACGGAAACCACCGTATTCATTGATACATAGATCATCGAATTTATGTATCCAGAATACCACGATGGATCAGTGAAGATGACTATGTAATTCGCCAGGGTCGGGTTATTCGGCCATAGGGAAAAAGTTGACAGGATTTCCTGATTGGTTTTGAGGCTCATCGTCAACAGCCAGTAGATCGGCGTCATCAGGAAAATGATGTAAAGCGTTGGCGCAAGATATTTTGTGCGGAATTTTTTTCGTGAAGCGTTCATCGTGCGCCTCCGGATGGTTCAAAATCCTCACGCGTCATGATGGTGTAGAACGCCCATGAGACTAAAATGACGATGAGGAAATATATCACCGACATTGCCGCCGCCGGGCCTAAATCAAACTGGCCAATCGCCATTTTGACAAGATCAACGGATAGAAACGTGGTAGCGTTGCCGGGGCCGCCGCCGGTGACGACGAAAGGCTCGGTATAGATCATGAAGCTGTCCATGAACCGTAACAGAACAGCAATCAATAAAACGCGGCTCATTTTGGGAAGTTCAATATAGCGAAAAACCGCCCAGCGCGATGCGCCATCAATGCGCGCCGCCTGATAATAAGCGGGCGGGATGGCGACCAGCCCAGCATAACAAAGTAGTACCACCAGACTTGTCCAATGCCAGACATCCATGATGATGAGAGTCGCCCACGCGGCGCCAGCATTTTGCGTGTAGTTGAAATCTATGCCAAGCCCGTTCAGCGTATGGCCGAGAAGACCGATATCAACCCGCGCAAAAATCTGCCAGATCGTGCCGACCACATTCCATGGGATCAAAAGCGGCAGCGCCATCAACACGAGGCAAACAGAAACACCTAGGCCCTTTTTGGGCATGGAGAGTGCAATTGCGAGGCCCAGGGGAATTTCGATTGCCAAAATTGTGGTGGAAAATGCAATTTGCCTGAGGAAGGCGGCATGAAAACGGTCAGAGCGCAGAATTTCCCGGTACCATTCGGCACCGACCCAGAAAAATTGATTGTTCCCGAACGTATCCTGTACGGAATAATTAACTACCGTCATTAAGGGAATGACAGCCGTGAGCGCCACTAACAATAATGCCGGCGCGACGAGCCATAGTGCTTTATGATCATGCGTTTTTTGCATGGGCGCTAGCCTCGCTTTTCGACGAGATGGCCGTCGGCGTATATATGCGAATTTTCTGCATCAAATATTACGCCGACGGTTCCGGAAGGTTGCGGCTCGCCATCGGGAAGAATGGCGGCGAGCGTCAAGTCGCGAAACTGCAAACGTGCTATTTGATAACGCCCAGCGTCTTCAATCGCTTCAACCGTTACCGGCAGGGCGCCCTTGTCAGTGCTGATTTTGACAAATTCCGGGCGCACGCCAAACTCTATGCGTTCGGCGCCGGTGGGAAGGGTGACGGTGCGGCCGATATTGATGGCGTGACCGGCAAGAATGAGGTCGTGACCGTCGATTGTGCAGGGCATCACATTCATCCCCGGCGAGCCGATAAACCTGCCGACAAATGTATGCGCCGGACGTTCAAACAATTCTTGCGGCGAGGCGGTTTGCACAATCTCGCCTTCAGACATTACAATCACCTGATCGGCGAATGTCAGCGCTTCGGTCTGGTCGTGCGTGACATAAATCATGGTATGGTTGAATTCGGCATGAAGTCGTTTCAGTTGAGATCTGAGCGACCATTTCAGTTGCGGATCTATTACTGTAAGCGGCTCATCAAATAAGATTGCGGCGACATCTTCACGTATAAGACCGCGACCTAGTGATATTTTTTGTTTTTCGTCCGCGGACATATCGCGTGCTTTGCGCGATAAGTATTTTGATAACTCCAGCATGTCGGCGAGGCGGGCCACGCGGGCGTTAATTTCGCTTTTAGGGATTTTTCGGTTCTGAAGAGGAAAGGCGAGGTTTTGATAGACCGTCATGGTGTCGTAGATGACCGGAAACTGAAAAACTTGTGCGATGTTGCGCGCCTCTGGCGGTTTTGACGTTATGTCGGCGCCATTAAACAGAACCGCCCCTTGCGTCGGGTGCAGCAATCCGGAAATGATGTTGAGCAAGGTTGTCTTCCCGCATCCTGACGGCCCTAAAAGCGCATGGGCAGCGCCATCTTTCCAACTGACGTTAAGTTTTTTAAGCACGAAGTCATGTTCTGAGGATGGCGCCGCAGCGTAGGAATGGGCGATGTTTGCCAAATCAATCCGCGCCATAGTGCTCAACCCGCCGGTGCGACGACAAGAGCGCCGGTTTCATCAAACACAAACAGCTTATCCGGGTCAGGATTGAGTGAAATGTTATCTCCCGCACTTAATGCGTGGACGCCATGCAGCAGTGATACCCAGCGCGTTTTCATAAATTCCGCATGCACCATTGTTTCCGATCCGGTGACTTCAGTCGTCGCCACAACGGCCTCTATGCCGCCGCCAGCTGGCGCGCTGATGCCAAGGTGATGCGCGCGCAGGCCGATTTCATAAGGTCCATCGGCCAAGATTTCCATATGAGCGCCGATTTGAAGACGCTTGTTGCTGTCAAGCTCCAGAACGGCGCCTTTTTTCTCAATGCGTATCGTATTCAATGGGGGATCGCTCATTATCTGTGCAGTGACCAACGTGTTCGGATGGTCATATAGCGCGCGCGCCGTTCCGGTGCTGGTAATACGGCCCTCATGCAGACATGTGACGCTATCGCCGATTAACATCGCTTCTGTCGACTCCGATGTTGCATAGACAATCACCGCGCCTGTGTCTTTAAAAATTCGGGGCAATTCTGTGCGCAGTTCCTCGCGAAGTTTATAGTCAAGATTTGCCAAGGGTTCATCAAGCAAGACAAGCGAGGCTTCTTTGACTAGCGCGCGCGCCAATGCGACGCGCTGCTGCTGGCCGCCGGAAAGCTCGTTCGGGCGCCGGCGTAAGAACTCTTTGAGGCCAAGAACATCAGCGGCGCCCTCAACTTTTTTTCTGATGTCCCGCCTGGCGGCGCCGCGAATCCGCAACGGTGAGGCGATGTTTTCATAAACGCTTAACGACGGGTAGTTGACGAATTGCTGGTAGACCATTGCGACATTGCGTTTGCCCACCGGAACGCCGGTGATGGTCTGGCCATCCATAATGATCTCGCCGCTTGTGGATTTGTCGAGGCCCGCCATCAACCGCATCAAGGTTGTTTTTCCGGACAGCGTTGGGCCCAGTAATATATGCAACTTACCGGGCTCCAGTGAAAGGCTGACGCCCTCCACGTGCGCTTGTCCGCGCACAAGCTTAGTGATGGATTTCAACTCCAGCATCCGGCCCCAATTTCAGTGCTCGTAATTCGATCGATTGTCTTTGATGACAGCCGCCATATTTCAGGAGATTGTCGCCCATAGCAATACAAACGCGCACCTCTCAAGGCTTATTATTCAGTTCGCGAAATGGCGGCGAGGCTTTTGCCTGGACAGGTGTATATGAGTGTGGAAATCTATTCTGCCAATGATATGCTCGTGACTATACAATTATACGAAGGCGTGTAGCGGCGGGGAAACCACATGTTAAATAAGATTATTATAGTGCTGGCGGCGGTGATCGCTACCGCCTTTATCGTTCCCTATATATGGATTGGGATGGGCGACAAGCCATTTCATGATGAAGCGCGCGCCCGCGCACCGGGTGAATTCGTCGCGCTGACCAGCGGCAAACTCCACTATGTATGGGTTGAGCCGGCGCCGGAAGCCGCCAATGGCGAGACTATCATTATGCTGCACGGGCTTTACATCCCTCATTTTATGTTCGCGCAAAACGCGGAAGCGCTAGCTGGCGCAGGCTATCGCGTTTTGTTGCCGGATCTGTTTGGGCACGGCTTTTCAGACCGCCCAGCCGAGAAATACGATCAGGCTTTTTTTGAACGCCAGGTGCGTGAATTGCTGGATGCGACAGGCGTGGAGAAACCGTTTTATATCGCGGGCCAATCTACTGGTGCTATGGCTGCAACGCTTTACGCCAGCCAACATCCCGACCGGATTAAAGGACTGATGCTGATTGTTCCGGCAGGCCTTAGAATGCATGGTCGCGACGACGATTTGGTTTCGAGCATATTACGCACGCCCATAGCTGGCGAATGGCTGTGGCGGGTTGTCGGGCGACGCCAGTTGTTAGCGCCGTGGAAGCCGCCTTGCGATGAGTGTGGCGACGGCCCGCTTCTTGGCGATCCGTTTATCCAGGCGGAATATCGTGGGTATTTTCCAGCGATGTTGAATATTCTACGTCATTTTCCGTTGCGCAGCCAAGACGATATTTTTAAAGCGGCCGGTGACTCAGGATTTCCGATGTTGGCGATATTCGGTGGCCAAGATGAAACCGTTCACTTTGACAGCGCGGATGTATTTGCAGCGGCGGCGCCGAATGCGGAGCTGGTGATTATAGAGAACGGCGATCATGCGATGCATTTTCGCAAATCCGAAGAGGTTAATCCGGTACTGCTGTCATTTCTAGCGGGCCTTAATTCAGTGGCGCCGGCTGACGAGATGGGTGCGAGCGAGGAAATGGCGAACGAGTAATTTTCGCTGTCACTTTGTTTGAGCGGCAGCACCTGCAAGCCGCGCTGCATAGGCTGCATCAGGAAAATCCGTGAAGACGCCATCGACGCCAAGGTTGAAGAAGAATTCAAACTCGCTGTGGGCGGTTTGAAACGCATCGGGTAGCTGGTCTGCTCTGAAGGTCCATGGGTGAACTTTGAGGCCGGCGGCATGGGCGTCTTCGACAAATCCGCTCGGCCGGCCTTCCGTATCGACTAGCAGTTTTTTGTAGGGCCCGACACCATCCGCAAACTGAGCGATTTCCGACATGACGAGATCGCCCTTTGACTCAAGGAGATAGATGAGCGGCAATTGGGTTTTGGTCCTTAAGTCTTTTAATATTGGCGCTTCGAACGACTGAATAAACACTGGCGAGTCTTTTTCCCCCCATCCGGCGCGTTTCAATGCGCTGAGAACTTCCGTTGCATAATCAAACCCAAGGCCGGCGAAATAACCTGGCGATTTCGTTTCCGGATAAATACCGATTGTTCTGCGCAGTTTTTTTCCTTCAGACTGTGCAAGAGCGATCACCTCATCAAAGGTCGGAATTTCGAATATGCCATCCGCCGCATGGCTGCGAAAATCCATAGCTTGGCGCGCCCGCAGGGTTTTCAGTTCGGCGAGAGTAAGATCTTCCGTAAACCAATCAGCGCCGTGATGGCCGGGCTTTTCGGTTTTTCTGTTCGCAAATTCCGAGTGATCGGCAATGTCGGTAGTGGTAGATAAATAATGATCATGGCGCGCGACCAAATACCCGTCC
Organism: Hyphococcus sp.; assembly: GCA_021776295.1. GTDB lineage: Bacteria > Pseudomonadota > Alphaproteobacteria > Caulobacterales > Parvularculaceae > Hyphococcus. The sequence goes on along the minus strand of JAJFGE010000184.1, from coordinate 12,833 downwards.
TTTGTGAATACGAGATCGGGTTCGATGTAATCGGCGCCCAGCGCAGCGCCTAAACAGTAGCCAGCGAGCGTATGTTCCGGGAGATAGCCGGGCGCTCCGCGGTGGGCGATGATCAAGGGGCTGGGAGTTGTTTTTTCCATGATCGGTTCTTTCGCTTTGGTGGAGAAAAATCTTAAATCCCGGGTAGCGCAACTGCTCACAGCGGAAGTCAGTATCGCGCCTGTTGCGGCTTGTAGTAAAGTTCGGCGTTTAAGTCGCATGCCATCGTCCCTATCGAAGGGCCAAGTGTTGCAATTTTTTGAGCGTTTGGCGAGGCTGATAGGGTAACGCGTATTTCGACTGCTTCGGGGTTTTCGAACATCGAGATAAACAGCTTTGACACGCCGTTTGCGATTGGCGAAAATCTCGACGAGGCCGGCGCGTTCCTGATGCAGATGGGCCCAGCGAGCGGGGCGATTGCGCAATCCGGCGCCAGCGCTATGTTGAAGTCCACAATTGCCGCTGACCTGTGCGAAGTGCTGGCGCCCTATAATACAAGGGCGAGCGTCACATTGGGCGCGGCGACCTGGATCGTCACTGCGGATAAGACCGAGTAGAAGTTAAAGCGCTTTGATAAGATGAGGAACGCCGTTTTGCCGGCATGCGGCGGCAAGCGTGTTCGCCATCAACATTGCAATCGTCATCGGGCCGACCCCTCCGGGTACTGGCGTGATATGTCCGGCGACTGCAGCGGCGCTGGCGAAATCAACATCGCCGACAAGCCTGGTTTTGCCCTCGCCCTTTTCCGGCGCCGCGATGCGATTGATGCCGACGTCGATGACCGTGGCGCCAGGCTTTATCCACGCGCCTTTGACCATTTCAGCGCGCCCGACAGCAGCAATGACAATATCAGCGCGGCGCACAACATCTTCAATATCTTTGGTCCTGCTATGCGTGATAGTGACGGTGCAATTTTCAGCGAGAAAAAGTTGGGCTGCTGGCTTGCCGACAATGTTAGAGCGGCCGATAATAACCGTATGAAGGCCGGACAGATTGTCGCCGAGAACAGATTTAGCCAGAATAACCGAACCAGCCGGCGTGCAAGGTATCAGCGCCTTGTCAAAATCACCGGTGCTGAGGCGGCCGACATTGATCGGGTGAAATCCGTCCACATCCTTTTCCGGCGCGATTAATTCAATAATTTTTATTGCATCAATATGCACCGGTAAGGGCAATTGCACTAGGATGCCGTTGACGGCTGGGTCGTCATTGAGAGTGTTGATGAGAGCGATTAGATCGCTCTCGGACGTATCGATTGAGAGTGTGTGTTGAATGGATTTGAAGCCGACCTTTTCCGCAGTCCTGCCTTTGTTGCGGACATAGACCGCGCTCGCCGGATCCTCCCCGACAAGGACGACGGCAAGACAGGGCGGTGCCCCGGTCTCGCTAATATAGTCTTCGGTCTGCGCGGCAATCTTGTCGGCGATGCGCGCGGCGATAGCCTTGCCGTCGATGATGGTGGCTTCAGTCATTCTTGAGCGCCCTTTTTTGCCGGTGAGATAGCGCATTGGCGCGGCGCCCGATAGTCCCTTTTTCTGTTGCCCACCTTTTCTGCGTCAGTTGCTCCGCCAACTTAGACGAAAAAAAACTGGCCAACGGGCCCGTCATTGAATATTCCTTAACAGTGATATTTAGGGCGCTAAGTCTCGGGGCGAGGCCGGTTTAACAAGGCCTATTGGCGGCAAGTTCGACAGTTCCGCCGGCGCCGGTAACCATGGAGGGCTTTTGAACACATGGCTAGCTTGACGGATAGGGATCGCGACAAGTTGGACGCCGCTGTGATGCGCCGCCTCATTGCGCATCTTGACGCCAACAAAGATGTGCAGAATATCGATTTGATGGTTTTGGCCGGCTTTTGCCGGAATTGCCTCTCAAAATGGTATGCGGCGGCGGCAGACGAGCACGGAGTCAATATTTCCGGTGAGGAAGCACGCGAGCGCATCTATGGTATGTCTTACGAGCAATGGAAGGCGCAATATCAAAAGCCAGCGACGCCTGAACAGCTTGCGGCGATGGAAAGCCGAAAAAAAGACTGACGGCGTGAGCATTTCGACGTTAGGTATAGCCAGTGTGGTAATAGAAGCGAGACAAGGCGGCATTAATTGATAAGCTGGAGCATGCGCCCACCCGCCCGCTCTGCGGGCGGCCGTATGATAACCGTCCGGATGCACTGCTGGAAATCCTGCATGAGGCGCAAGCAGCTGATGGTGGAAAAGAGCTGTGGCGCTTGCCAGAAGAAACGCCGATCGCCTTGGTTTATAACTGGCGCAATTACGCGGTGATGCTGGCGACACCGTGGGACCTGATTGATTTCACCGTTGGCTTTACGCTGACGGAACGCATTGTCGGGTCGATCAGCGATATTCTCGGGCTTGATATCATCCATACTGAACGCGCCGCCGATTTGAGGCTGCGTATCGCTGAGCATTATCTTGAACGGTTCGATTTGCGTCAGCGCCGTCGCAACCTGCGCGGAAATACCGGTTGCGGCGTTTGCGGGCTTGAAAACGCTGATAAGTTTTTTGAACCCTTACCGAGGGTTGCAAATATAAAAACCTCGCTCAATCTGTCGGCGATTTCAAAGGCAATTGATGCGCTCCCCGAACATCAACCGATCAACCAACGAACGCGCGCGGCGCACGCCGCCGCATGGGTTAATTTTGACGGCGCCATACTTCATGTGCGCGAGGATGTGGGCTGCCATAATGCGTTGGACAAGTTGCTGGGCACCCTGGTGCTGGAAGGCGTAGACATTAAGAGTGGATTTGTTTTTGATGTCGAGCGGTGTTCTTATGAACTAATCGAAAAAGCCGCACATTGCAGCGTGACGGCGTTGGCTTCGATCTCCAGCCCGACAAGTTTTGCTTTGCGCAAGGCGGCAGAGGCCAATCTGGCGCTCTATGTGCACATGGCCACAGGTGTTGACGAAATTACCGGCTAGGGCGTTCCCCCTTCTTTTAGTGAAACTTCCCGACTTCGCTCGGCGCTTCGGGACTGAGCGTTAATAAAGAGCCAATTGTGACGCCGTCAGAAATTTTTTGGCAGATAAGCCACAATAATTACGGTAAATTTGGAGAATGATATCGTTTATGAAAAAGGTCGTTCACCCGGCTGGCCGCATCAACGCGAATAGGCAAGGATGAAGTTCGTCAGATCGCGTTTATGCGCATCAAGGCGTTTAGAGGCAGACAACAATTCGAGCCCGCCCGCTGGCGGTATCAAAAAAAGGAACGGCCTAGTTAACGCCGTCAGGACGCAAATGACTGACAAAAATCTTCCACCGCCAGGCGCTCCCGATATTGAAATTGCCCGTGCTGCACGCATGAAACCAATCCTGCCGCTTGCCGAAGACCGGCTTGGTGTGCCAGCTGAAGCGCTGGTTCCTTATGGTCACCATAAAGCAAAACTGACGCTCGATTATATAGCCTCAATTCAGAACCGACTCAAAGGCAAGCTCGTGCTCGTCACCGCGATCACGCCAACGCCGGCGGGCGAGGGCAAGACCACCACTAGCGTCGGACTGAATGACGGGCTCAATAAAATTGGCGTCAAGTCGATGGTGTGCTTACGTGAGCCGTCACTTGGCCCGTGCCTCGGCATGAAAGGCGGAGCCGCTGGCGGAGGGCGTGCGCAAGTCATACCCATGGAAGACATTAATCTCCATTTCAACGGAGATTTTCACGCCATTACGTCCGCGCACAGCCTTTTAGCGGCGTTAATAGACAACCATATCCATTGGGGCAATGAACAAAATATTGACCCAAGACGGGTGAGTTGGCGGCGCGTTGTCGATATGAACGACAGGGCGTTGCGCAACATAAATGTCGGGCTGGGCGGTCCGGCGCATGGCGTCCCGCGCGAGAGCGGGTTTGATATTACCGTTGCATCAGAGCTTATGGCGATCCTCTGCCTGGCGAGCGACCTGGCCGATCTACAGCGCCGCATTGGCAAAATCATCATCGCGCGCCGGCGTGATAAAACCCCGGTCACCGCACATGATATTGGCGCTGATGGGGCGATGGTGGTGCTGTTGAAAGATGCGTTACAGCCCAATCTAGTCCAGAGCATTGAGCACAATCTGGCTTTTGTTCATGGCGGGCCGTTTGCAAACATCGCCCATGGTTGCAACTCTGTCATGGCGACGAAAACCGCGTTGCGGCTTGCTGATGTGGTTGTCACAGAGGCAGGGTTTGGCGCCGATCTTGGCGCCGGGAAGTTTCTCGATATAAAATGCCGCCAGTCCGGTTTGCGTCCCGATGCGATTGTTCTCGTCGCCACCATACGGGCATTGAAGATGCAGGGTGGTGTCGCCAAAGGCGATCTTGGCTCGCCGAACGCTGACGCCGTTGAGCGCGGCTCAACCAATATTATCCGCCATATCAATAATCTAAAAAAATATGGTGTGACGCCCATCGTCGCGGTCAACCATTTCATTAAAGACACGGATGTGGAAATCGCCGTACTGGAGCGTATCTGCGCAGAACAGGGCGTACGGTTCGCGATTGCCAGACATTGGGCGGAAGGAGGGGCGGGCGCTGTTTTGCTTGCTGAGGCGGTAAAAGCCCAGCTTGATGCCGGATCGCCTGAGCTTAACCTTCTCTATCCTGACGAAATCCCTCTGACTGAGAAAATAGAAGCCGTTGCGACAAAGATTTATGGCGCTGCGGGGATATCTTTAAGTTCGTCAGCGGCGCGAAGCATTAAGGAATTTGAGGTGCTTGGCTATAGCGATTTGCCGGTTTGCATCGCCAAGACCCAATACAGCTTTTCGACGGACAAAAACCTTCTTGGCGCACCGTCAGGACATACGTTAGAAGTGCGTGAAGCGCGCCTTTCGGCCGGCGCTGGGTTCGTGGTCGCGGTGTGCGGCGATATCATGACCATGCCGGGACTGCCGCGCAAACCTGCGGCGCTTGAAATTGGCCTGGATGAGAATGGCGAGATTGTTGGCCTTGCTTAGGCTAGGGATTGCGTTGAGCTAAAGGCAAGCACAATCGGTATTGCTTCGGGCTTAAGAAACAACGCAGTCGCGCCCTTGTTCTTTTGCCTTGCTCATTGCGGTGTCGGCAGCCCTGATTAGCTCGTCTGAGGATTCTGAATTTTGCGATTGGACAACGCCAAATGACATTGTCATGCGCCCGAGATTATCGTTGGTCGTCTTGTTTACTAGTTTCCTTTTTCCGACAGATATCCGGATGTTATCGGCGAATTCAGCGGCATCGGATAGAGTCTTATTCGGTAGCGCAAGCACAAACTCATTCCCGCCATAACGCGCATAAAGGTCCTGACTCTTAACGTTCTCCCGGAGCACATGGCTAACAAGTTTTAAAACCTGGTCCCCAATTTGATGGCCCCATTTGTCATTAAATTGTCTAAAGTGGTCGATGTCTGCCACTACAAAGCATACAGGCTTCTTTTCCGCACGTGTGGCGGCCAGTAATTTTGGAGCAATAGTATCAAAATAGCGACGATTGTTTAATTTTGTGAGCGGATCGGTGTTGGCGTCAGAAACGACTTTTCCAATCGATTCCTGTAAGGAAGTAATTTGCGCCAGCGCGCGCGTTAAATTATCTTCAAGCTTGCTATTTTGTTCTACGGCTTTGTGTGCCGTTCCAACGAGAGACGATAAAATATCATCTGCCTCTGGGTCGCGATCAGTTGATGCGTCAATCTTCTGAGATATGCCAGACAGGTCGTCGCGAAATTCTTTTGCCGATGATCCAAAAGTAGTGGCAAGTTTTTTTAGTGAACTCGTTTCCTGAAGCATATCGATCGCAAAATGTTCGATTTTTTTTGCAGACTGAGTGACTTGAAAATATTTCTCATGCATATCTTTCAGGAAATACTCGTCTACAGGCTTTTGCGAGCTCACCCGTTGTTCAATTTCGAGGGCGAGATCGTAATTCTTCTTTTCAAGATAGGCGAACCATACCTGGTAAAATGGCGGCATTGGAGGGATGTCCATTTTCGCCATTTCTTGAACAGCGGTGCTGCCAATACGATGAGGTTCGCACGCCATGTTAGCCTTTTCGCTCATCCGTCCGCCCGTAATTGATGTCAGCCGAGGAAATGGGGTCCACTATAGACGCATCTCGATTGATTTAATCTTAACTGGGGCTGCGGGACCTTAAACGCAAAGTATGTAGCGCTGTATTATTCATGAAAAACTGATGCGGAAGCTCATTTGAGCATAATCCGGGATCAAGCCTGGGGGCAATATCTGCTCCGCTCTTAGCACGCTGGCAACGGCTATTCGCGCTATTGGTGTGTGTTGCCGTTAACACAATTAATAGGTGATTAACTTATTCAGCCTAGCAATTTGCACATTGGGTTTCTTAAAAATGTTTGAGGGTGAGTTGACAAAGAGTTGGACAAAATTTTGGTGCGCCGAATGAAGACGTCACAGCAAAACATTGTCGACTTGTATGTTGGTCGCCGGTTAAAACTATTGCGCAATCAAAAATATATTTCGCAAAAGGAATTAGCCGGGCGGCTGGGAGTGACTTTTCAGCAAATTCAAAAATATGAAAAAGGGCTTAACCGTCTGCCGGCAAGTCGTATGCTGGCGATTTGTTTTTCATTAGACATCACGCCTAATGACTTGTTTCGCGATCTCCTGTCAAAAGAATATCCGCCCAAGGAAAGCGTGACATATACGGACCAAGAAATGGAACTTATTGAAACGCTGCGACAGTTAGCGCCGCCACTGAAGAGTCAGGTGCGCAAAATTGTTGGAACTTTGGCCAGCCAATAGCTTTGTTTCGAACCGGCCGCAAAAACATTATCCGTGAGTTTGGTGTCGAGCATTTCCTTTATATGGAATTTAATGGTTGGACTGCTGGCTGAATTTAGCTAGAACAGATTGCTCGCTTTGTCGTTCCTCCTTAGTATTGCGTTGTTGTCGCGCCTTGTTCTTGAGGCTATTGATGGTTTTAGCCCAGGCCAACTCACGTTGCAGAGCATGTTGTAGGCTTGTCCGTGCGGACTGGACCGCCAACGCAAAACTTTCAGCGGTCGCGAATGTTCGGTTTGCCGCCTCGTTGAGTTGTGTTTTGTATTTTTGAAAATGTGACAACTCGGCTGCTGAGGAGTATGAAGCATTCTCCGAGATGGCTTCGCCAGCAAGACGTTTTAACCGTTTTGCCTCATCGTATATTGCTTGTTGCTGATTTAAGATTTTGGCGTAACGCATCTTTTCAATCTGGGTTTTGGTCCGCAACAGTCCGCCGAGTTTTATGACTTCTTTATGTTTCACGTTTGTGCCACTCCGCGACCTTTTTTGCGAAGCTCATCCGCATAGTGAATGGCCGCAGCTACGGCGGCGTAATGTTCGCGCTTGATTTCTTTGCCAATATCTACAAGGGCGAAGATAGAACGCGCAGTCGGTGCGTCTCGTCGGATTGGAATGCCATGTTCCGCTGCGATTTGGCGAATGCGCGCAGCAATCTCATCAACGCCTTTGGCGACGCATATTGGCGTGGCGCCTCTTTTTCGATCCCATTTCAGCGCTGTGGCGTAGTGTGTCGGGTTGACGATAATTATGTCGGCTTTAGGCACGTCCGCCATCATCTGGTTCATGGCAATCGCTTCGGCGCGCTGGCGGCGCGCGCCTTTTAGCGCTGGATCGCCTTCAATATCTTTGTTTTCCTTCTTTACCTCCTGGAGGGTCATCATCAGCCGTTTGCGATGTTGAAAATAGCTCCAAGGCATATCGACAGCGGCAATCACAACGGCGGTGGCTGTAATAAGCCCAAAGAAAAAGATCGCCTCATTATGCAAGAAACCTATGATCGATCTCGCTGGCAAACCGGCAAGGGCCGGTAGCTGGAGAAACCGACCTTTTACCGCGAACAGAACAATGGCGAGTATAGCACTCAGTTTTACAAAACGTTTGACAAATTCCGATATGCCGTTGATGCCATATTTTTGCTTTGCGTTATCCAACATCGAAATTCGAGATAGTTTTGGTTTTATTTTTGATAACGCAAACGCAAAAGCTTGTTGTGCAAAAGCGGAACAAAGCGCGGCTAACGCTAATATCGCTAGCAGCGCCATCGCAGGGGCGGAGGCGCGTGCGATCAAGTCTCCCAGGGTTTCCGTGTTGTTCGGTGAAAATAATAGTGCGCCAATTTCTTCGGGCTTGGTAAAAAAAGGCAATAGCGTGGAGTATGTGTTTGTCGCCATCCATCCGGCAACGACGATTAGGGATATAAAAAAGGCGACATAAGTGGCAGCAGACGTTGCTTCTGCTGAATAGGGAACATCGCCTTTTTCTCGCGACTGGCGTATTTTTTGCGGGGTTGGGGCGTGTGACTTGTCCTCGCCGCTGGGTTGTTCGTTATCGCTCACTGGGCATACCCCATGAGTTCGCTAATGAGGTCGCCGACTATATCAAGCCATATGCCAAGGAGCATCGGCGCGGTCATGGCGAGCAGCATCATACCGGCAAGAGTTACCGCAGGAATGCCGACAAAAGCGACCATCAATTGCGGCATGGCGCGGTTTGCGGCGCCGATGGCCAAATTATACATAAACCCGAGAACGATGAAGGGCAGGGCAAGCGACATGGCGGCGGAAAATGCAAATGCTGCGCGGTTGGCTGCCCATTCGCCGGTTTGGCTGCCGCCGGGAAAGGCGCCCACAGGAATGATATCGTAAAAGACAACCAATACGCTGACCGCTTGAAAGTGCAGGCCCGAAGAAACGGCAACCACGACCGCGGCGAACATAAGTAGATTTGCAATCGGCGATTCTGGTTGAAAACCAAAGTTGGAACCGAACAACTGCGCCAGAGACAAGCTCTGACTGGCGATGGCGCCCGCCGTTTGGATTGCAAAAACAGCGATGCGAATACTGAAGCCGATTAACGCGCCGGAGACGGCTTCGGCGACAAGCATTGCTACAGTCTGCGAGATCGTGGCGGGTGGTGTGAACCCACTCATCATAACCGGGCTGATAACAAGGGTAACAGCCATGGCGATGGTCAGCCTCACCCGAACCGGCACAGCCCGCTCGCCAAGGCCGGGAAGAAAGAATGCAAGGGCGGACATCCTCGTGAATATTGCCGCCGCCAGCATGATATTTTCCGTTGCAACGCCGCTGAGTAAGGTCAAGGACGAAAACGCTTCCATGATGACCCCCCCTACGCAACGCCAAGAATTGACGGCCTCTCTGACGGGTCAATTTCTTCGTAGGATATTACCGGATTGCGAATACCTTTCGCTGCGAGCACTGTCGTCAAAAACCGTCTGCGTTTTGCGCTCGTTACGATTGCAGGGAACACGCCGCCGGAGACGGCGCTCGAAATTTTTTCGCGAATGGAGGACGCAAGGCGGTTAAAGTCGTTTGGCGAAAGCGCAATATCGGCAACTCCATTGCCTTGCTCGGTTTCCTGCTTTTGAAACAGATCTTCCCAATCAGGCGCCAATTGGATTAGCGGTAAGTAACCATCCTCGCCACGGAGTTTGGTGGTGAATTGAAAGCCGATGCGTTGGCGGACATATTCTGTGATTTGTTCAGGCGAAGACAACACAGAGCGCCCCTCTGCAATTGCTTCCAGTATCACAGGTAAATTACGGATTGATATGCGTTCCTCAAGCAATAATCGCAACACAGCCTGAATAAGGTCGAAGGGTGTTTGGTCGGTGATAAATTCATCGAGAATTTTCTGGTTTGCTTCGGCTTTTGCCGGATCGGAGGTTGCAACAAACTCATCAAGAACACGGCGGAGCGCACGCCTCGTCATCAAACGTGCGAAGTTTGATTTAATCACTTCGAGAAGATGCGTGGCGGCAACCTCCACCGGTTCGATAACCGGCAGCCCCAAGATAACAGCGTCTTCCTGGCGGTCAGCGGCAATCCATCGCGCGGGAGCATTGTACACTGGCTCTTTAACGTCGCGACCGGCGATATCCAACGGGACATCATCTCGCGTCAGGACCATAACGCCCCGTGGATCCAATGTGCTTCGCGCAACTTCAACACCATGGATGCGGATTACATATTCGTTTTCACGCAGCACCGTATTGTCTGTCAGGCGGATCGCAGGAACGATGAATCCGAATTCAGCGGCGACATATTTCCTGATCTTTGCGATGCGTTTATCGAGGCCAATATCGGAATCCATACAAAGCGGGATGATATCCGGCGCAAACTCGATGTGAATTTCATCGAGATCGAGAATGTCGCCAAGAGATTCTTGTTTTGGCGCGCTATCGGCAGCCTCATCATCGGGTGCGGCTTGTTTCTCTTGCGCGCGTTGTTTGCGCTGATATGCAAAATACGCCGTTACGCTCAAGATTAGCGCGAAGGCCATAAAGGGCACAAACGGCATTCCAGGCAACAGCGCAAAGACGCCAAGCATCACCGCCACAGTTGCAATGGCCGACGGGTATTCGCCAAATTGATCAAAAAGCGCACGGTCCGCCGACCCATGAATGCCGCCTTTTGACAGTAAAAGCGCGGCTGCGATAGAGATGATGACGGAAGGGATTTGCGAGACCAAGCCGTCGCCTACGGTCAAAATAGAATATGTCGTAATGGCGTCGCCAAAGGAAAGCTTGTGCACGCCGATGCCAATGGCCAGGCCGACAACCAAATTAAGAAGCGTGATCAAGAGACCAGCGACCGCGTCGCCTTTTACGAATTTGGATGCGCCGTCCAGCGATCCGAAAAATGTCGTTTCTTCCTGCTCGAGTTTGCGGCGTTGCTTTGCCTCTTCATGGCTGATGGCGCCGGCCGCCATGTCTGAATCGATTGCAAGCTGTTTGCCCGGCATGCCGTCCAGTGCGAACCGCGCGCCAACTTCGGCCATCCGTCCAGCGCCCTTGGTGATCACCATGAAGTTAACGATCAACAGGACCACAAAGATAACCAAGCCTAAAAATACATTGCCCCCCATGATGAACATCGCAAATCCGCGAATAACACCGCCAGCGGCGTCAATCCCAGTATGACCTTGGCCGATAATAAGTTTTGTCGAAGAAATATTCAACGATAGTCGCAGCAAGAGCGATCCCAACAGAATTGTCGGGAACGAGGAGAAGTCGAGCGGGCGCTCTATAAACAGCGTGATCGTCAGGATAAGGAAGGCTAATGTAAATGATATGGTCAGGCCAACATCGACGATCCATGCCGGCGCAGGCAGGACCATCATGACAATGATGATCATCAGCGCAATGGCGAGCATCACCGTCGGCTGAAAAAATACGCGACTATTATTTTCCACGGTTACTCACGCTTTGATATATAGACGCGCTGCAGCGCCAGATGTTGACTGCAACCAAGGGTGCGCGGGTTAATGGAAGAGCTCGCATGACGTCAATTCGCAATGAATCTGATGATGCTTTCGTGGAATACCGAAAGCATCAGATTAGCTGAAAAACCGATGCACATTGTAAATGCGATAAGCATGGCGACAAGTTTCGGAACAAAAGTCAGTGTCAATTCCTGAATAGAGGTCAGCGCCTGGAAAAGGCCGATGACAATACCCACGACAAGCGCCGTAATAAGCAATGGTGAAGCGATCCATACGCCTGCCCAAAGATATTCTCTCAGTAGGCCAATAATTTCTGCATCAGACATTTGTGGAGACCAGTATAGTTGCTAAATCGGCATTCGCAGCAGTTCTTGATAGGCTTCGATAACACGGTTGCGCAGCGTTACAGCTGTTTCAACGGCGAGTTCAGCGGATGCAATCGCTTCAACAACGGAGTGTGGGTCAGCTTTGCCGGTCATATAAGCAGATGCGGCGTCTTCACTTTTTGCAACCGCGCCAACCAGGTTCTCGGTGACTGATGAAAGGTTGAACTCTTCTTTGCCATCTTTTTGCGTTGGCAGCTTAGCCCCCTCCGGGGTGAGGATTTTTTGCGCTGAACCGTATATTTTAAGTGCATTGAAGGCGCTGATATCCATGACTGACCTTCCTATCTCCTGAGAATGTTAAGCAAGCTCGAATACATTTGCCGGGCTTGCTGAAAAGTTGCGAGATTGGCCTCATAGGATCTCGATGCCTCACGTCCATCCGCCATTTCAATCATAAGATTGACGTTCGACATTTTTACAATGCCGTTTTCATCGGCCATGGGATGTGAGGGGTCGTATTTTTCTGACAATGCCGAGCTGTCGAGCGTTGTACGGCCAACATTTACAAGATTCATGTTCGACTGGCGGTCGAATGCGTTGTTAAAAGAGATTAGCTTGCGGTGATATCCGGGCGTGTCGTTGTTGGCGATATTTTCACTAACCACGCGAATACGAAACCCTTGCGCGCGCATTCCGCTCGCCGCGGCACTCATTGAGTTTACAAAAGAGTTCATAACTACGCCCTGCCTCTAACGGCCAGTCTCAGGATGTCGATTGATTTTTTGTAGATCAGCGTCGCCGTCTCATGATCGCCTTGCGTCTCGATAGATCGCATCATCTGATCTTCAAGCGACACATTGTTCCCGTTCGGTGATTCCATGCCAGGCGTCTCAACCAGATTGACCCGCCATGGCGGCTCGCTTCCAGAAAATGGTGAGTGATCACCTGTTTGATTAAATTGCTTCACCATACGTGAATACGCCTCAGAGAACGGCTCGAGGTCTTTTGCGCGGTAATTACTCGTATCGGCATTGGCGATATTTTCAGATATCACCTGATGGCGGTCCGCTGCATGGCGCGCCATTGCCGAAGCGAGATTCAAAATGTTTAAGTTGTCAAGCATTCTGCCGACGTCCTGTTAAGGATTACAGTTTATGAAAATAAACTTCAAAGTTGAAAATAAACTTAATTGGTGTGTTAACCTTATGAAT
>JAJFGE010000183.1 GCA_021776295.1 Hyphococcus sp. | reverse complement strand
CTCTTTCTGGATCGGTGTGGGGGTCTCGTAGCCTGCAGCTGCAATAGCATCGAGAAGCTTCGGCTCAAGGCCGAGATCGGCAAACGACATTCGCTCTCCGTAAGGTTTATATTGCCGGCGATCTGCTTATCGCGAGGATCTGTTATCCGGCTTTTCACATCGGCGGGTCGGTTAAAATCCAACGCCCCGCTCTTCCGCCGATGGAAGCGATGCGTCATCTAAAGCAATGGCTTATGCGATTAATTTAAAGCGCTGCGTCTTATCGTAGGGCCGGATAATTTATATCCTATAGCCGGTTGCGCGCGCTGCATCGCAGCATTGCTGGCCGCGAAATAGGCGTCTTTCTGTGCAATGTCAATTAATAGGGCGGGGGCGGATTAGCGATTTTACAAAGTGTGGCCTAAAATCATCATCAGATGAGACAGCAATGCTTGATATGCGGATCAGCGCTGGCGTTTTGGATGACGCCCCCGACAGCCTATGCGGCAAGCGTGGTCGGAGATGACTGTACGTTTAAGGGGTTTGCACTTCATGGAAAGGTGCAGCTCGTTGACAGCTTCCCCGATATCAAGGTTAAAATCGTTGACAGTTTTCCGGACCTGAAAGTCCGCGTGGTCACGAGCTTTGCTGATAAATGCGGGATGTGGACATTCGTTGAAAGCTTTCCAGACATAAAAATTCAGTATGTGGACAGCTTCCCCGATCTGAAAATCCAGCTGGTGACCAGCTATCCCGGCTTGCCTTGAGGTCGTTCGGTGGCATTATATTTCATCGGGAAATTGTTCGGTATCAACCTCGGTCTGTACGGACGCTGGATAGCGTGGTCCGCTGACGGTATTTTGGTTAATCAGCTGCTCGACTTTGGCGGTGGTTTCCGGGCTCAGCTTGACCGTGCTGGCGGTGACATTCTCTTCCAGATGGGCGAGCGAAGTGGTGCCGGGAATAACGTGGATGTGCGGCGCCTTTTGCAGCACCCAGGCAAGCGCGAGTTGACCGGGCGTGCAACCGGCAGCTTCGGCGATGCGTTGATATTCGAGCAATAGTTTTGCATTGGCCGAAAAATGCGGCGGTTGAAAACGCGGCATGGTGCGGCGGATGTCTTTTTCGGCAAAGGCCTCCGGGTCAAGCGCAATGTCCGCGAGATAACCCCGCGCCAACGGCGAAAAGGCGACAAACGCTGCGCCGATGTCTGCGCAGGCGCCGATAACAGCAATCTCGGCATTGCGGCTCCACAGCGAGTATTCCGACTGAACGGCGGCAATCGGATGCACTGCATGGGCCTTGCGTAGCGCAGCGGCAGATACTTCCGACAACCCGATCGCGCGGATTTTTCCCTCCTCAACCATGCGCGCCATTTCACCAACCGAGGCTTCGATAGGGACCTCTTTGTCCCAGCGGTGGAGGTAGTAAAGGTCGATATAGTCGGTCTTAAGCCGGCGCAGCGACATTTCCAGTGTCGCCCGCAATGTTTCCGGCCGCCCGTCGATGACGCGCTTGCCGTCAACGCCCTGCATGCCGCATTTGCTGACTAGAAAAATAGTGTCGCGAAACGGTTTTAGCGCCGGGCCGACAAGCGCCTCGTTGCGGCCAAAGCCGTAAAGCGCCGCTGAATCGAAATGCGTAACCCCCAGCTCAAGCGCTTTGTGGAGCACGCGCATGCCAGCTTCCGGCGTCGGCGGCTGGCCATAGGCGTGACTTAAATTCATACAGCCGAGACCGATTTCACCGGCGTCAAACTGTCCGATCTTGCGGGTTTTCATTGCAGCCTTGTTTCTATTCTTGCGGGTTCAATTGCTGCTCCAGCAGGTGCAGCGTTTCATAACAGGCGAGCACTTGCCCGACGCTTGCGTTTGGCTCGCGGCCATCGCGGATGGCGGCAAAAAACTCACGGTCCTGCAATTCTATGCCGTTCATTGAGACGTCAACTTTGGAGACATCGACCGCTTCCTCGCGGCCAGTGAACAAATCGTCATAGCGCGCGATATAGGTGCCGTTGTCGCAGATATAGCGAAAGAAGGTGCCGAAAGGTCCTTCATTATTGAAGGATAGCGTCAGGCTACAAAGTTTGCCGTTCTCGGTTCTCAGCTGGATCGACATGTCCATCGCAATGCCGAGTTCGGGATGAACAGGCCCTTCGATGATGTTGGCTTGCGTGACCTTCTCGCCAGTCTGATATTGGAAAAGATCGACCGTATGCGCGGCATGGTGCCAAAGCAGATGATCGGTCCAGGACCGCGCCTCGCCCTTGGCATTCATGTTCTTGCGGCGGAAGAAAAAGGTTTGCACATCCATATGCTGGATTGAAAGCTCTCCGGCTGTGATCTTGTTATGAATATATTGATGCGATGGATTAAAGCGGCGGGTATGGCCGACCATGCAGACCAGCCCGGTTTGTTTTTGCTTCTTATTGACCGCATCAGCGTCTTGCCAACTGTCGGCCAGCGGGATTTCTATCTGCACATGTTTGCCGGCATTCATACATTCGATGGCTTGCGCTGCATGCATCTGTGTCGGTGTGCACAGGATCGCCGCCTCGACGCCGGGTTGAGCAAGTGCTTCTGACAGATCTGTCGTCGCATGGGCGACGCCATACTCCTGCGCCACTTTTTGCGTCGGCTCTAACCTTCGCCCAACCAGCGAGACAACCTCGACGCCGTCGATATTCTTTATGCCGTCGAGATGTTTAAGGCCAAAGGCGCCGGCGCCGGCGAGGATGACTTTCATGGGTTCGCTCTCCAAATTGCGATTAGTTCTGGCTTTCCAGAATAATATGACCAACGGCGGTGTTTGACGCCGGAACATGATAGTGACGATGCAGCTCAGTGACGTTGTTGCCGAGGGCGCCGCGCATCACTAGCCACATCACCATTTCAATGCCTTCCGAGCCGGTCTCGCGAATATATTCAACATGCGCGATATCGGCGAGCTCTTCGGGCCTGTCGGCGAGGCGGTCGAGGAACCGCTTGTCCCAGTCCTGATTGATAAGACCGGCGCGCGGTCCTTGCAGCTGATGGCTCATGCCGCCAGTGCCCCAGATCTGGACGTTTAAATCTTCGTCAAAAGATTCTACCGCGTTGCGGATCGCCTTGCCGAGATTATAACACCGCCTTCCGCTCGGCGTCGGGTAGACAACGACATTGACGGCGAACGGAATAACTTTCACCGGCCATTTTTTCGGCTGTCCATACATCAACGATAACGGCACGGTGAGGCCGTGATCGACATCCATCTTGTTGACAATGGTGAGGTCGAAATCCTGTTGAATGACCGACTGCGCCACATGCCAGGCAAGATCCGGCGCGCCTTCAATCATGGGCACAGGCCGCGCCCCGAAGCCTTCATCGGCGGGCGCGAACTTTTCCGCGCAGCCAATTGCAAAGGTTGGGACCATGTCGAGGCTGAACGCAGTTGCGTGGTCGTTATAGACAAGGAAGATGACGTCAGGTTGTTGTTCGCCAATCCACTTTTTGGTGAAATCAAAGCCTTCAAACAGCGGCTTCCAATAGTCGCTTTGCGTGTCTTGCGTATCGATCGCCCTGCCGATCAGCGGGACATGGGAGGCGCCGATTCCGGCGGTGATACGGGCCATTATTTACCTTCTCCGATATAACGATTGCCGTCCGGCGAGCGCCCGCCGCTGACCATCATGGCTTTATAGTCTTCCTCGCTCATACCGGTCATCAGCGCTGCGGCATATTGAAAGCTCTTGCCGTCCGATGAAAAGATTTTCGCAAGGAAATAGATATTGCCGCCGAGGGCAAGCATGGCGTTGTAGTCGCGGTCCAGCACCGCCTGTCGTTGCTCCTCGCTCATAGGCCATTCGCCAAGATAGGCGCGCTCATCAGCTTTGAAGCGCGCGCGATCTTCCGCCTTCATCAGCGACATGCAGAATTGATTGAGGT
Source organism: Hyphococcus sp. (assembly GCA_021776295.1). Classification (GTDB taxonomy): domain Bacteria; phylum Pseudomonadota; class Alphaproteobacteria; order Caulobacterales; family Parvularculaceae; genus Hyphococcus. Next base: position 4,104 of record JAJFGE010000183.1, on the reverse strand, counting down.
GGTATCCCTTGCGCGCCATTTCTGAATCGAAAATGATTGTGCCCGGAACATCCTTATATGGTTTTTCGAGAGCCATTATTGCGCTTCTCCTTTATAGTCTTCCGGCCAATAAAGCCGCATCGGATTGTCCACCAGTAGCTTGTGCTGAAGTTGCGGCGTTGTCGCAATTTTGGGAATGAAATCCACAAGCCAGGCGTCGTCCGGCATGTGGGACTTAAGGTTCGGGTGCGGCCAGTCGCTCCCCCACAACACGCGATCGGCAAATTCTTCCACCACCCGGCGCGCAAAAGGCGCCACGTCATTGTAATGCGGCGGGCCCTCGTTACTAAGTCTTTCCGGGCAAGCGACCTTGGACCAGAAGTTTTCATTCTCGCGCATCAGTCTGATGAAAAGCTCAAACTCCGGGCCGTGAGCTGGTTTTGACACATCAGGCCTGCCCATATGATCGACGACAACGGGGGTCGGCAGTGCGGCGAAGAAATCATAAAGCTCGGGCAAGTCCTCAGCTTCAAAATAAATAACGATGTGCCAGCCGAGCGGGCGGATACGCTTTGCGAGTTCAACCAAGCGCGCGCGGGGTAGCGTGTCTACCAGGCGTTTGACGAAATTAAAACGCACGCCGCGGATGCCGGCTGCGTCAAGCGCGTTTAAGTCTTCGTCTGAGATGTCCGGCTTAACGCTCGCAACACCTCGCGCATGACCATTTGACTGGGCAATGGCGTCGATCAGTGCGCGATTGTCCGATCCGTGACAGGTCGCCTGGACGATGACATTGCGGGAAAAGCCGAGCTGATTGCGCAACGCAAAGAGCTGCTCGGCCGAAGCGTTGCAGGGCGTATATTTGCGCTCCGGCGCAAACGGAAATTCGCCGCCCGGACCAAAGACATGGCAATGGGCGTCAACGGCGCCTGGCGGCGGCGTAAATTTCGGCTTTGACGGGGCGGGATGCCAGTCGAGCCAGCCAGGCGTCTTTTCGAATTTCGCCATTTTGCTCATTTGCCGAGTGCTTTCAGCATTTTGTCGAGGTGCGGATAGACCCGCCTTGCATTGCTTTCATAAACCTTGCGGCGATCGTCTTCGCTAAGCTTGAGAGTATCGACATAGCGTTTGGTGTCGTCAAAATATTGCCCCGTCTGCGGATCAATGCCCCGCACCGCACCAACCATTTCCGAGCCGAACAGGATATTGTCGATATCGATGACGTTAAACAGAAGGTCGATGCCGGGCTGATGATAGACGCATGTATCGAAATAGACATTATTCATGACATGGGTCTCGACCGGCGGTTGCTTCAGCATGTCGGCGAGCCCGCGATAGCGCCCCCAATGATAGGGGACCGCGCCGCCGCCATGGGGAACGATGAATTTGAGATCAGGGAAATCGGCAAACAGATCGCCTTGAATAAATTGCATGAAGGCGTTGGTGTCGGCGGCGATGTAATAAGAGCCGGTGGCGTGAAACGCCGGATTGCAGGAGCCGGAAACATGCACCATCGCCGGGACTTCCAGCTCAACCATTTTCTCGTAGAGCGGGTACCAGTAACGGTCAGTCAGGGGCGGCGATGTCCAGTGCCCGCCGGAGGGGTCCGGGTTGAGATTGCAACCAACAAAACCCAGCTCGGTGACGCAGCGGTCTAGCTCGGCAATGGAATTGTCGAGCGATCCGCCCGGCGTTTGCGGCAACATGCACACGCCGATAAAAGTCTCGGCGTAAAGTTGCGTTACCCGGTGAATAAGATTGTTGCAGGCAATGGACCAGTCTTGCGCGGTTTCAGCGTCGCCAATATGCGGTTCCATGCGTGAGGCGCGTGGGCTGAAGATAGTCATGTCGGCGCCGCGCTCTTGAAGCAGCTTCAGCTGATTGGCCTCGATACCTTCGCGAATTTCGTCATCACTGATATCGGCGCGGCTGGGGCGCGGCAGGGAAGGGTTTTTTAATCGCGCTTTTTGCGCCTCACGATAATCGAGATGCGCTTGTGGCGCCACCGTATGATGGCCATGGCAATCAATAATCAACATGAGGCCGCATCCCTGTCCGCCTGAATGGTTTTGAGGATAGCATCAAGCATCGGCTCAAGCTCGGTCTCGGTCATGGCGGCTTTACGCGCAGCTGCCCAGTCCTGTCGCTCGGCGCTAGCCGTGCTCATCAGCGGGGCGACGCCAGCATCACTAACTGTTTGCGCGACCTCGTGCATTTCTTCTGCGCGGCGGGCTCCGTGTTCCAGCGAGCGGGCGATCATATACTGTGCAAGCCGGCCCCAGTCCCGGCCCGGAAAAAGATCATCGAGCGATTCTATAACCGATGCATCGACGCGGTAATACCGCGCGGTGAGAAGCGCTTCTGCGAGCAGCGCCTCCATCCCTTTAACGACGATGCTGCGGCACATTTTAGCGGCGGCGGCTTTGCCATAGTCGTCAGCAAAGAAAACCGCGCCGTCAAATCCGAGCACTTGCGCAGCGTCGATCAGCGCTTGCGCATGCGGCCCGCCCATCAGCATCGGCGTCGCCAGCCGCTTCGGCGTAATTGGCGCCATCACTGCAACATCGACATAGCGCCCGCCTGCATCGTTGATAATCACGGCGGCTTTGGTTTTCACTGACGGGGACGCTGAATTCATATCGGCAAAAAAGACGCCGGGGCTAATGGCGCCGGCGACGCTTTGTGCTGCCGCAATGGTTTGCGCTGCGGTGACGGCGGAGATCACGAGGTCTGCGCCCCGCACAGCATCAAGCGCATCCGCGCCGGCGGTGACATAATTGCCGGTCAGCGCGTGCGACGGTCCGCTATCGGCGTCGTCAAACTTTATGTCCCAGGCGGAGATATCCGCAGCGCCGTTTGCGGCGAGATCCTTGCCAAGGATTTGCCCAACCTCGCCAAACCCGATCAGTGCGATACGCGATAATGTCATCGGCCGCTCCATAGGGTTGACGGGATCAATATCTCACCCCGCATCAATGGGCGGGCAGTGCGCATTAGGGCAGAGCGTTTGATCGATAACGCTCCGGCGTCGATTTGAACGTCGATTTCAACCGTAAAAAAACCGCTCGGATGTTCAATGTCGAGGCGTTGGACGCCGGAAGCGTTTGTTTTTACCGCCGCAATGCCGTCGGCGACGGAGCCGGGCGCAAGGCATGCAGCGGCGACGCTAACCGCGCCAAGAACACCGATCGCTTCGTGCACGCGGTGCGGGATAAAGCTCCGTGTCGAGATGACGCCGTCATGGGCGGGAGGAGAAATCAGCGTCATTTTCGGCACGGTTTTGCCAGTGACGTCGCCAAGCCTCATCATCGGGCCGGCCTTTAATCGGATGGCCTCAACACGTTGTTTCAGATTTGTGTTTAGTTCCAGCGCCTCAGGCGATTCCGCGCCGGTTACGCCAAAATCGCTTGCGCGCAAGAGCACCACCGGCATGCCATTGTCGATACAAGTGACGTCAACGTCATCGATTGTGTCGCGGGGCTTGCCGGTCGGAAACAGCGCGCCGCAACTCGCCCCGGCGACGTCGATAAAATCAATCGGGATCGGTGATGCGGTCCCCGGCACACCGTAAATACGCGCATCGCCCTCATACTCGACCGCGCCGTTAGGCGTCGGCACATGCGCAACCGCAATGCTTGCCGTATTGACCATATGGATGCGCACCGGCGTTGTCTCGCCAGCGCAGTCCACAAGCCCGTGATCAATCGCCCAGGGGCCGACGCCAGCTAGAATGTTGCCGCAATTCTGGCTGTCGCTGACCTCACTCTTATCGACAACAACCTGGAGGAAGAGATAATCAACATCGGCGTCATCGCGTTCGGATGGCGAGATCACCGCAACTTTACTGGTTAAGGGGTGTGCGCCGCCAACGCCGTCGATCTGGCGGATGTCGGGTGAGCCCATCGCCGCCAGCAGCACACGGTCGCGAAGGCCTTCATCCGCGGGCAGGGCGCTTTTGTTAAAATAGAGCCCCTTGGAGGTGCCGCCGCGCATCAATGTCGCCGGGATTGCAGTCAGCATATGCGGTTAATCCGTATCCGTCTGATCAATATATGTCAGCCCCAGCGCCGCCAGACGCTCGCGCATGTTATATATATCAAGACCAAGTTCTCCCGCTGCGAGACG
>JAJFGE010000182.1 GCA_021776295.1 Hyphococcus sp. | reverse complement strand
CCTGAGCGCCTTGATGCGAGTTATGTAGATGAGACCGGCGCCCGCCAGCGCCCGGTGATGCTTCATCGCGCTGTATTCGGTACGTTTGAACGTTTTATCGGCCTGCTGATTGAACATTACGCCGGCAAGTTGCCGCTGTGGTTGGCGCCGGTGCAGGTGGTGGTCGCCACGATTACGTCGGAGGCGGACGATTATGCGCGGGAGACAGCGGCAGCGTTTGCGGCCAAGGGCGTGCGCGTCTCGCTCGATATTCGCAACGAAAAGATCAATTACAAAGTCCGCGAACATTCGCTTGTGAAAATTCCGGTGATCGCCGTTGTTGGCGCGCGCGAAGCGGAGGAGAAAAAAGTTTCCCTGCGCCGCCTTGGCGAGCGCAATCAGGAAGTTGTCTCGCGCGATGCGGCGATCGCCGCCCTAACACAGGAAGCTCTGGCGCCGGATATGCGCCAGGCGGAGTAACCCAATGCGCCGTGGCCTGCGACAACAGCGAGACCGTATCAGCCTCTATTTCCTGTTCGGCCTGTTCGTATTGCTGCCGCTAACGGTAGTGTTCGGCCATAAGGGCGTAGCCCCCTGGCTGCTCCTGGCCAGCCTTCCGGCGTTTGCACGCGGCGATTTCTGGCAGTCTGCGTTCGGACAATTGTTTGACCAGCCAGACTTGCGCAACCCGTTCTTTTTCGGTTTTGCGGCCATCATCGGATTTTGTGGGTGGATTTTCCTGTCAGGGTTTTGGTCGCCGGGCGGCCAGCCCTCACTTGCTTTATATGTGTTGGCGCCGGTTCTGGTAGGCGGCAGCGTGGTGTGGTTCTCGCTGCATCTGTCACGCCTGTGGAGTTATCGGCTATCTTATGCCTATGCGATTTCTATCGCCGCCGGCATGGCCGTTTTGTTGCTCGAAGGCATGAGCGGCGGGTTATTGCGCAGCCTGTTGCCGCCGGATGATCCGTCACCGGAGCGCTCTAAAGACATCATCGCTCTCAGTCGCGGCGTGACGGCGCTGGCCCCGACGCTGTTTCCGGCGGCAATCATCGTTTCACTTATCTGGAACCGCTATGTATCGCTTGGCCTGATAATGCTCGGCGTCGCGGCTGCATTTTCAAACGATGTGACGGCGAATGCTGTTGCAATTTCAGCGGGCCTGGTCGCGGGCGTGATTGCATTCAAGGCGCCGAGGCGAGCCATTATGGCGGCCGGCTGGACGGTGATTGTGTTGTTGCTGCTGGCGCCGCTTGCGGCCCTGTTGCCAGTGGAGGCGATATTTCAGTCTGTCGGTGACGAACTTCCTGCGTCATGGCTGCACAGGATTGCAATCTGGCAGTCCGTCTCGACGAAAATTCCGGCGGGCCTGCCCTTCGGCTATGGCGCGGACTTTGCGCGCGCCTGGCAGGAAACCGCGCCGCTCATTAATGTGCCCGGCGCCGGCGCGCCGCTCCAACTGATGCCAACGCATCCGCATAATATTTTCCTGCAAATATGGCTTGAGCTTGGACTGCCCGGCGTTCTTTCTTTCACTGCATTTGTTTATTGCGGTATGAAGGTGCTCAAAGACGCCAATCCGCCTGCTGCGGTGCTTGCCGCCATTGTCGGCGCCATTGCCGCAATTGCGGTCTCAATGGCGGTTGAAGGAAGCCTGTGGCAAGTCTGGCGTCTGGCGGCGATGGCGCTTGCGGGCATGGGTGCGGCGTTAGCCTATTCGCTACAGCAAAACTGGTCGCTACAGCAAAACTGGTCGCGGTAATTGGCATGGGTTCAAATTCTCAACCCGGAAAAGATTTTTTAACAACAAGCAGACCTGCGATCACTGCTATCGTGGTCAGCTATTTCACCGGGCCAGTGCTGGCGCGCTCTATCGCATCCCTGCGTGAGCAGGCGGAAATCGGCGAAATTATTCTCATCGATAACGGGAATTTTGCCGGCGCGGTCACTGCCGCCGTGGAAGAAAGCAGTGGTGGCGCGCCGGTTCAAATCATTTCAGGACAGGGCAATATCGGTTTTGCAGCGGCGTGTAATTTAGGCGCAACGGCTGCGAGGCATGACTATCTTTTGTTTTTCAACCCCGATGCAGTGATGCCCGCGGGCGGCGCTGAACGCATGTTAAAGGATGCGGAAAGGCTTGCGCGCCCGTGGTTGATGGGCGCCAAACTTATCGACCCCGATGGAACAGAACAACAAGGCTCGCGGCGTGAGACCTTGACGCCTTGGCGGGCTTTTGTTGAGGCCTCGCGAATTTATAAACTGGCGCCGCGTCACCCCTATTTTCGTCGCTTCAATCTTCATGCACAGGAGTGCCCGCAAAATGTCGCGCTGACGCCAACGATTTCCGGCGCGTGCTTTCTTCTGCATAGGGAAGATTATGCAGCAATAGACGGTATGGATGAGCGTTATTTTCTTCATGTCGAAGATGTTGATTTTTGCCTTCGCTTTGCCAATGCTGGCGGCGCGGTTTATTTCAATCCAAATGTTAGCGTCATTCACTTCAAAAGTTCAAGCCGGGCTAGCCCCGTGAAAATTGAGGCGCGGAAAACTGCCGGTGTTATTCGTTATTTCAACACGCATTTCACCGACGCCTATCCGCGCGCTTTTCTGTGGCTGGTTGCGGGTCTGTTATGGCTGTCTTTCGGGCTTTTGCTTGTTCGCCGCGCAATCGGAAAACTAATTCGCCTCGCTGGTATTTGCGCCCGCACCGGCATCCGCGGGATGGCGCGCGCGCGCGCAATATCCGCGCGTCGTTCATCCCGTTAAGTGGGCGTTCCGTTAAACGGATGTCGCGTTAGCGGCGACCATAATAGTCGGAAATATCGAACACATGGTAAGTGCGCGAGGTGCGGTCGCCAAGCGCTGCCGTTTGCTGTCCAAGCGGTTTGATGGTCGCGAAACGATAATTAACATGCGCGTCATCATTTCGCGTAGTGACAAACAAGACGCGCTTGTGCCGGTCAGGGGAAAACGCTTTGAAAACTTCATAGTGATTGTCGGCGTTGTTGTTCGGGTCGATGGCGACAATTTCAACCGGGAAGGCTTGCTGATAATACAACATCGCGCCCATTAACGCCCGGTCATCAATGACGATGGCATCATATCCGTCCGCCATTGCCGCGATCGCTGTGGTTTGTTTTCGCCAACCCCTGATTTCCAGCGTCGCCGACGACAGTCCTGCGCGATCGACCAGGGTAAAATTTGTTATCGCGGCGCAGAACACAACAAAGAACAATACATGCAACCCAATGCTGGCCTTAACGAAAGCATCGGCGCGCTGTCGAAACAGCCACACCGTGACGAAAAGAATTGTGGACGGGTAGGCCGCCGCCGCCCAATTGGCGTGGGCGCGAGAGATAAACGCCTGCGCAGCAACAATCGCCAAAGGCGTCAGCGCGAACACCAAGAGCGTTGTCATTTTCCAGCGCGTTGCAAGCGGTGGACGCCAGCGGATCGCCGCAAAAAGTAAAACTGCAAACGGAATAATGCCAGCCACGGCAAATTGTTGGATTACAAAGGAGGCAAGCTTTGCCGGCTGGAAAAGCGATGCACTCCAATTGGCGTTTGCGGCAGTGTGGGAAAGGGTTTGAAAATCATGCGCCGCATTCCAGTAGATGTTCGTTGCCGCAAGGCTGGCGGCGATAAGCGCGGTGATAAGGCTGCCCGCCTGTAACAGTGCTTTTCGCACCGGCGGAGATATGATGACGCTGACAAAGAGCGCTGCGATAAAAAACAGCATCGCATATTTCGACAACAAGCCGAGACCAATCATCACTCCGAGCCCGCTAACATCAAGCAGCGCCGGCGGTCCCCCGGCGTTGGCGCTTCGCGAGATTATCCGGAACAGAAAATAAAGCCCGCCCGACCAGAAGAAAAGCAACGGCGCGTCAGTGGTGATAACGAAGCTCGACAAAATCACGCCCGGCAGCGTTAGCCAGCCAAGGCCGGCCCAGAAGGCGGTGCGCTGATCAAAGTGCATTCTCGCCATGCGGTAGATGAACGCGCCCGCGCCAAAATGAAATATCGGCGCCGAGAGCCGCACCGCCCATTCCGCATTGCCAAAAACTGAAGTAGTCGCGGCAATCGCCCATGCGATCATCGGCGGTTTGGAGAAATAGCCAAAATCGAGATCGCGCGACCAAAACCAATACTGCGCCTCATCGGGCCCGAGATTGGCGGGCGACAGGATTAGGACCGCAATGCGCAATGCGGTCATCGCGGCTGCCCAGAACCAGAACGAGGCAAACATCTGATAGTCTTGTTTAGGATTAGGCATTGGCCGTGGCGTGGCTCCGAATGTTCGTGCGCGAAGGCCTTCAACGAGACCTCATGGCGTTGGAATAAGTGAGGCCGCAGACCACGGCAAGGGCGCAGCATGAGCGGTGATAGAAGCCATAGGTGACCGGGCGTAAAAGATCGGCTATGAGCCGCGACAAATGAGTTTGTATGAAAATAACCGTGGTCTGCCGGCGTTTCTCGCCTGGCCAGCGCCTGCCGGCGACAAGCCTGGCATCGCCGTCGTCACGCCGATGCTGAACGAGGCTGGCGGCGCAGCGGCCTTCATTGCTGAAATCGCCGCCGCGCTTTGCGGGCGCAATTTTGAAATCATCGTCGTCAATGACGGGTCTACGGATGATACCGGCGCGATCGTCAAAAACCTTAAAGCGGAAATTCCGCAACTGCGTATTGTTGAGCATGGCGAAAATGCCGGACAGAGCCGGGCGCTGCGCAGCGGCGTCCTTTCCGCACGGGCGCCAATAATCGCCATGCTCGATGGCGACGGCCAGAACGATCCGGCGGATATTCCGCAGCTTCTGGCGGTGCTGGAGGCCGGCGCCGACCACAGCGATCTTGCCATGATCGCCGGCGAGCGTCGCGGCCGACAGGATACGGCGGCGAGAAAATGGGCGTCCAACATCGCCAATAACATCCGCCAGGCGCTGTTGAAGGATGGCGCCGCCGACACCGGATGCGGATTGAAGGTCTTCTATCGCGAGGCTTTTTTGCGGTTGCCCTATTTTGATCATATGCATCGTTACTTGCCGGCATTGATGCGCAGGGAGGGGTTTGCCGTCGCATTCGTCCCGGTCTCGCACCGGGCGCGCATGCATGGGGCCTCGAAATACACCAATTTCGGCCGATTTTTGGTGGCGATCCGTGATTTAATGGGGGTTTTATGGCTTATGGCCCGGTCGCGTTCGCCCAAATCAATTCGCGAAGTCGATGATTAAAAGCTTTTTGCCGGCGCTGGCTGTGGTAAAGTGAGCGCTGGGCCGCAGACTTGCGGGGGACTTTAGTAACAAGGGAGAGTGCGCGTCATGTACCAGATGTTGCCATTGCTGGGGATCAGCCTGATCATATATGCGATTTTAACGCTGACCGGTGCGGCCGGCACGCCGGATATGCCGTGGTACGACATGACGTTTGTGGTTTTGCCGATGGTGTCTACTGATGAATGGAATGTGACCTGGGGCGATGTGTTCCTTCTCGCCAGCATGGGGTTGTTATTCGTCGAGCTTTTGCGCGCAACGAAAACCGGCTCGGAATCGATCATGAATCACGCTCTGTCGGTGGTCGTGTTTGTTGTCTCGCTGCTGCTGTTTATCATCGTCAAGGGTTTTGGGAATTCGGTGTTCTTCATTTTTATGTCGATGACATTTCTTGATTTTATGGCCGGGTTCATTGTCACTACAGTGACGGCGCGCCGCGACCTTTCCGTTGGCGGCGGCATCGGCGGTGCTTGAACCAGGCGGCTCTTAGACCTTGCGGTCGACAGTTAACCCTAACGCGCAGTCTTCCTTGCGGTCGTTCCAGCTGTAGGCTTGGGTAAGCAAACTGTGCCGGACTGCGACTAATCGGCTATATGAATTTGTCGTTGTGCGCCGTTTTGGCACGCAATTTTTCCCGGCGCGCCTGCGGCCTGGCGTAACAATGGCTGTGGCCGGTTGAACCGGACGCAAAGCGGGAAGGTTAACAATTCCTTTCATAGTTAGAAGAAGCGCAATATCGGCGCCGCGACGATCCAAATTTCAAATTTTATTTACCGCTCTGGGTGTAAGTTCGCATGTTACATATGTGAGTGGGTGAGATGGCAGAAAACGCTCAAGCGTTTCCCGGTGAAAATTCGAATGCGCAAACGGTAAAAGCCGGCGCGCCTCAATCGTCAGTAAACCGTCCCTTTGGAGAGGGCGCCGACGCGCCGCCATCAGCAGATGAGGGCGCGCTGCAGACGATGTTTGAATACGACCCTGACCAAAATCTTTTGAGTTGGTCCGATGAAACTGCGGCGGCGCGTATTCTTGGCGTTGATAATGCGCGTTCGGTGGGAACACTCGCCGCTTTTGACGAACGCATTGTCGGCGCTGTCGATAGAACCCGCACGGAGGCGTTTTCCGGCGCCGCCAATAGCTATTTTTGTGAATACCAGTTGCGCCGCCAGGATGGCGAGGCGCATTGGGTCGAAGAGCGCGGCGGTTGGATTGGCTCCGGTCAAGCCAAGCGCCTGATCAGCATCATTCGCTCGATTGAAGGCCAGAAGCAGCGCGAAGAGCGGATGTTTTGGTTGGCGCAAAATGATGAGCTGACCGGCCTGCTCAACCGCGTTCACCTGCGCAAAGAAATTGACCTCGCCATTGCCCGCGCTAAGGAAACCGGTAAAGGCGCGGTCTATCTGCTCGCCGGCATTGACGATCTCGGTGCGGTGAATGCGGATTTTGGTTTTGACGCCGCCGATAAAGTCATCCTCGAATTATCACAGCGGCTTGCCGCAGAGATCGGACCAGACGGTAAGATTGGCCGTGTCGCCGGCACAAAATTCGGCATGGTCATCAATGATTGCGGCGAAGAGCGCCTGCGCGAGATATGCGTCCGGCTGATGAATGCTGTGCGGCAAAGCGTCATTGAGACCCGCAGTGGCGGTGTCGCAGCCTCAATTGGGCTTGGTGCGGTGATGCTGCCTGAGCAGGCGGGCGAGGCGAATGCGGCGATGGCGCGCGCTGAAGCGGCGCTGGACGCAGCCAAGCGCCTTGGCAAGTCAAGCTGGTCTGCGTTTTCAGAGCAAACCGATACGATCAGCTTGCGCCGGCGCAACAGCCATATGTCCGACGTGATTTTAACGGCGCTCAATGAGCGCCGGATCATGCTGGCGTTCCAGCCGATTGTTTCTGATATCGGCGAGACGCCGAAAAAATTCGAATGCCTTATCCGGATGCGCGGAGAAAATGGCGAGGAAATTCCGGCGCCGGACTTTATTCCGCCTGCCGAGCGTTTGGGGCTTGTGCATCTCCTCGACCGGCGCGTCCTGGAGCTTGCGACAAACACATTGGCGGTTTGCCCGGATATTCATCTCAATGTGAATATCGCGCTGGAGACGGTGAAAGATTTTGTCTGGGCGGAGGGATATCTGTCCCATCTGCGCGCCTATCCAGAATTAGCCAAACGCATCACGGTTGAGCTGACGGAAACGCAGGTTATCGATGCGATCGACGCCTCGATTGAGTTTGTCTCGGAAGTGAAAAAGGCTGGTTGCTCGTTCGGGATTGATGATTTTGGCGCCGGCTATACGTCGTTTCGGAACCTTAAAGCGATGGACATCGATATCTTGAAGATCGATGGATCGTTTGTAACTGGCGTGTCGTCATCGCGCGATAACCAGATATTTGTGCGCACGCTGCTCGACCTGGCGCGCAACTTCGGCATGAAAACCGTTGCCGAATGGGTCGATAATGAAGCCGATGCGGTGCTTCTAAAAGGCCTTGGGGTGGATTTTCTTCAGGGCTTTTTGCTCGGCAAGCCCGAAACTAATCCTGCTTGGTTGCCGGACGGCGCGCCGAACGAGCCGCCCGCGCGGCTCGACCGGTTCCAATAACCCATAAGCCGTTAAGCGCCTTTTTTCTCAAGCCGCTCGAGTTTTTCCTGTAGCGCGGCGAGTTGCGATTTCAAATCATCGATTTGACCGGGGTCCTCAGTGGTTTGTGCTGGCGCGCCGGCGCCGGCATAGAGATTGCTCATCGGCGACAACATTTTCATCGCCTGCTGATATAATTCCATATTTTTGCGCACGCTCTCTTCAAATATCGAATAGCCAGGCGTTGCGCCTAACGTGTCGCGCATGCGTTGGCGCAAAGCATCCTGATTGCGGGCAAAGGTGTCCATGCTCATCTCAAGATAGGACGGCACAAAGCTTTGCAGGCTGTCGCCATAGAATTTAATCAATTGCCGCAGAAATTGTATCGGCAACAGATTTTGCCCTTTGTTTTCTTCCTCGAAAATGATTTGTGTCAAGACGGAATGGGTAATGTCATCGCCGGACTTTGCGTCATAGACGACAAAATCCTCGCCGTTCTTGACCATCTCTGAGAGAAAATCGAGCGTCACGTAAGAACTCGTCGCGGTGTTGTAGAGGCGGCGGTTTGCGTATTTCTTGATGACGGTCGCATCGCCCGCGGCGCCGTTTTTTCGCCCTTTGGCGGTTTTGTCAGTCATGAGGCGTTTCCTCCCGATACCGGCCGCTCAGAACCAATAGATCGGTCCGATCAGCAATTTGTTGCGGCGCAACCTTTTTGTGCGCTTGCTAATCTTGCTATAGCATGAAAATAGAACTTGCATATGCGCGCCGCAAGGCTTTGCTTGTGTGTAAGTGTTTGAGTTTGTGGGCTCTTAGGGCAACATGACAGTAAAATAGCGTCTTACTTGCCGGTTGTGGCCGGTTTCATGGATCAGGAGGAATTATGAGCGGAGTGGTTATAGTTTCGGCGGCAAGGACAGGAATTGGCTCTTTTTGTGGTGGATTGAGCGCTGTGCCGGCGGCCGAGCTGGGTGAAGCGGCGCTTTCTGCGGCGATCGAGCGCGCCGGCATTACCGGCGAGGATGTCGGCGAGGTCATTATGGGCAACGTGCTTCAGGCCGGCCTCGGCCAGAATACGGCGCGGCAAGCGAGCATTGCCGCAGGCGTCCTTGAGGAAGTTCCGGCGATCACCATCAATCAGGTTTGCGGTTCTGGGTTGCGCGCTGTGGCGATGGCGAGCCAGGCGATCCAGCTTGGCGACGCCAATGTCGTTGCAGCTGGCGGTCACGAGAATATGTCCCGGGCGCCCCATGCGGCGCTGTTACGCAACGGCGTTAAAATGGGCCCTGCTAATTTTGCCGATACGATGATTACGGACGGTCTGTGGGACGCTTTCAACGATTATCATATGGGACAGACCGCAGAGAATCTGGCGCAGAAATATGAAATCAGCCGAGAAGAACAAGATGCTTTTGCGGTCGCCAGTCAGAACAAAGCTGAAGCTGCAAAAAAAACCAACAAGTTTCATGATGAAATTGCGCCAGTGGTTATCAAGACGCGCAAAGGAATGGTCATTTTCAATGAGGATGAATACCCTCGCGACGGCGTGACGCTGGATTCAATTTCCGGGCTTAAGCCTGCGTTTAACCGAGATGGCGGCACGGTGACGGCGGCAAATTCATCCGGTCTCAATGACGGCGCCGCGGCGCTCATCGTAATGTCGGAAAAAGAAGCGGAGAGCCGGAATTTGCCGGCGCTGGCGCGGGTTGCCTCCTGGGGGCATTGCGGCGTTGATCCGTCAATCATGGGTATCGCTCCGGCGCCGGCCACGCGCATTGCGCTGAAAAAGGCCGGCTGGAAGCTGGATGATGTCGATTTGATCGAGGCGAATGAAGCCTTTGCGGCGCAGGCGCTGGCGGTCGGCAAGGAGCTGGATTGGGACCCGGACAAGGTCAATGTCAATGGCGGCGCGATTGCGCTCGGCCATCCGATCGGCGCCTCCGGCGCGCGCATCTTGACGACGTTGATTTTTGAATTGCAGCGGTCTGAAAAATCAAAAGGCCTTGCGACTTTATGCATTGGCGGCGGCATGGGGATCGCCATGTGTGTGGAGCGGTAGTTGAGTAGTTTGGTGTGGGCGGAGTTCACGTCGCCGGCAATGCCGGCGAAGAAGCACGGGAGAATGACCTATGAGCAGAAACGCAATTGTCACCGGCGGCACCCGCGGGATCGGGGCGGCCATAGCACGTTGCCTGAAAGCCAAAGGCTGCACTGTTGCGGCGACCTATGCAGGCAATGACGAGGCGGCGGCAAAGTTCACAGATGAGACCGGCATCAAGGTTTATAAGTGGGATGTCGGCGACTATGAGGCGTGTAAGGGCGGCGTCGATGAAGTTGAAGCGGCGCAAGGTCCGAGCGATATTCTGGTCAACAATGCCGGCATTACCCGCGATAGTTTTTTCCATAAGATGACGCCGCAGCAATGGTCAGAGGTGATGCGCGCCGATCTCGATTCGGTTTTCAATATGTCGCATCAGGTGTTCCCGGGCATGCGCGCGCGCGGCTTCGGGCGGATCATCAATATAAGCTCAATCAACGGCCAGAAAGGGCAGATGGGTCAGACCAATTATTCTGCCGCCAAGGCTGGCATGATCGGAATGACCAGAGCGCTGGCGCAAGAGGGCGCCCGCAAGGGCGTCACCGTTAACGCCGTCGCTCCCGGCTATATCGCGACTGATATGGTCTCGGCGCTGGACGAGAAAATGCTGCAGTCGATCACCGCGCAAATCCCTGTGGGGCGGCTCGGCGAGGCGGGTGAAATTGGCGATTGTGTTGCGTTTTTAGCTGGCGATAACGCCGGGTTCATTACCGGCGCGGTCCTCACCGCCAATGGCGGCCAGTATATCGCCGCGTAAGCTGCCGCCTCAAAAATAAGGGTCCATAACCCCTTAAACCGCCCGCGATTTTTTCGCGGCGAGGCCCTTATTTCACCAAATTACAATGCTAGTCTATGGCTCGGCTGGGCATCCGCCCTTGGCAAGGGTGCTATGGGAATTATGAAATAGTGAGACGGGCGGCGATATATTCTGCGATTCTGGCGGCAAGCGTCACCGTCTCAACTGCGGCGGTCGCGCAGACGGAGGTTACCGACCCGGCGCTTGTTGTCGCCCAGTCCTCAGACCCGTTCTCGGCGCTAGTCGGCAAAAAACGCCAACGCCCCACTGCGCGCGCCAAACGCATTACCATTGAGCGCTATGTTTTGGCGTCCGATGACCGTGCGCTCTTGTTCGAAGACCGCTTAAACGAGGCGCGGGTTAAATTCCTTTGCGGGCCGGACGATCCGCGATTTGATTGTACCATCGACCCCGAACACCCGGCTGCGGAGATTTATCAGATTAAACCGACGCGTGGCCCGCGCGGCGATCTAATTTACAAAAACGCCGAGGGCGACACGATGATGCGGATAGCCTCTTATGGCGGGGCGACGGTGTTTTGGCCGGGCGAGGAGCGTGGCCTGGCCGCCTCGAAATCATTTGGCGATGACGCTTCGTTGCGTCTCGGCTTTGCAGAATATGCAACCGCGATGCGGCGTGCACAGGCGGCGACCGCCTATGTCAGCGCTGCTACCGGCGCGCCAATTATTTTCGACCTTGGCGCTGCGCCATTGACCGAACATGAAAATGCCGCGGTGCTTGGCGATGCTATCATTCGCGCCGCCAATGGCATCAAGGATGTCGCCGATGACCCAACAGGCGCGCGTATCATCGCTAACCGGATTAAAAGGGTGGCTTTTGCGCCGGCAAGCGCGCCCGGCATCGGGTTTGACGCTGGCGTTTTGACTATCCGCTATGTTCCGGGCCAAGATATTGACGGCCGGCCGTCTTCTGCTGCTGTGGCGCGTTTTTTGGAAGAGACGCTGTAATCGTAACGAAAAGTTGTGGGTTTTGGCCGATATCATCCACTGATGTCGTAAAAGGGCCGCAATGGGGAAGCAAGGTTGGGGGTATGGCGCTATCTAATTCCATGCCGAAGGTCTGGGCTGCGCGCGCGGCGGCTGGCGTTGTCAGTGCGCTTTTGTTCGGCGCCGCGTCGGCGCAGTCGCTCAAGGAGCTGCGCGTGCGCGATGCGGAAGAAGCCGCACTTGACCGGGAAGTTGCTTACACGCAGTCGGTTTGTGACAGTTCCATCGACGCCACAATCGACTGGCGCTCTGCCGCCAATTGGCCCGATGACGTCAGCCTCACACTATCTTGCGATGGCGCGCTCGGCGCATTAGAGGCCTATTGTCGAACCGACCAAGGAAAATCACACGCGCAGAAGGTTACGCGTTTTGTTTGCGCCGGTGATGGCGCCGGAGCGTCTTTAAGTGGCGGGACATTGCGTTATGGCGCAACCCCGGGGGACAATGGGTTTGTAGATACAAAAGCGCTGATCGATAGCGAGCTTTAAATCCCGACAGGCGCTGCAATCTTTTCCAATATGCCGACCCTGACGCCGTCAAATACATATTGGGTCGAAAGCGCCATCAGCAACATCCCCAGCAGGCGCGAGATTACATTCATCCCGGTACGGCCTAACGCATCGGAAATTCTGCCCGCAAAAGCCATGATAAGAACGCCGGACAGCAGCACCACATATGTCGCCGCGAGCGCTGCGCCGCGCTTGATCAGACTTGCTTCCGGCGCGCCCATCAGCAGCATGATGGTGGCGATGGCGCCGGGGCCGGCCATGAGCGGAATGGCGAGCGGAAAAAATGCGATATTCTCGCGCGCTGACGCTTTCGGGCCCGGCGTTTTTGCTTCCAGCTCGCCATCCGGCTCAAAGAACATCCGAAACCCCATCAAGAACAGCAAGATGCCGCCGGCAGTACGAAAGGCCGCCATCGAGATGCCGAGATGGTGAAGCATAAAATTGCCGGCAAGGCCAAAGAAGGTCAAAAGGCAGGCTGCAATAAACGCCGCCTCCATGGCCACTCGCCGGCGCTGTTTGGGCTCATCGCCACGGGTTAACGACGCATAAATAGGCGTCACCATGATCGGGTCGATTACGATAAAGAGCGTCACAAAAGCAGCGATAAAGGCGGAAGCAAATTCTACGATCATTGCGCGTGCTTTCCTTTCCGCTAAACGAGGCGATACGTGCTTATTAGGGGCGCCGGGCATGTAGTGCGCTGGCAAAAAATCTTGCCACATCTGTCCGGCATGCTTTAGGTGTTGGGCTAAACGCCGTCTACTGCTGATTTAGGTTATTTTGATGAAAATTGTCGTTATCGCGCCAAACGTTTCGGAAAACCTTTCAGGCGAAGCGATTAAAGCATTTCAATATATCACGCATTTACTCTCCAACGGCGACGACGTCACATTGTTGACGCATGCCCGATCGAGAGGCCATCTTGATCAGTTTCCGGACATGTTAGCGGTTCGGTTTGTTGAAGATGGTTTCTGGCAAAAATTTTTCTGGCGCTCAAGAGTTCTTCGCTCGCTGGTTGATGTGCCGTTCTTTTTGGCGGTGCGAAAAATCATCGAAGGCGTTTATGCAGAGGCGCCGGAGACGGTCTTTCACTTCTTGGGCCCGGTGTCGCCGATCATTCCGAGATTTCCCGTGCGGGGGTCGAAAAGCGTCTTGGGCCCGATTACCGGCAATATCTATTACCCGCCCGCCTTGAGATCACGCGAGCCCTTTCAATTAAGCGTACGGCGCATTCTCCATTCTATTGCGCAACATACGGTTGGGATATTTCTCAACGACAAGGCCGGATTTGACAGAATTCTTATCTCCGGCGGAGAACGCACGCGCCAATCCATGAAGTGGGCGGGCGCCAGCGATGCGCAAATGCGCGATGTTTTTGATTCCGGCGTTTCGGATAAAATCATGACGCTTTCAAAAATTTCTCATACCGGCGTTAATCACCGCTTTGCGGCGACCGGCCGTCTGGTGCCGCACAAAGGCGTTGACCTTGCGATCCGCGCGGTTGCTAAAACCAAAACGCCGGTAACGCTCGATATATTCGGCTCCGGGCCGGAAGAGACGCATTTACGTGCGCTGATTGATGGGTTGGGTGTTGGCGATCGTGTAAAGTTACGCGGCTGGTTGCCAAGCCATGACGATCTTATCAACGAATTGAGGAACTATCGCGGCTATGTATTTCCGAGTATGGCGGAAGCCAACGGGATTGTGATTCAAGAAGGGCTTTCAATGGGGTTGCCGGTGATTTGCCTCAACTGGGGCGGTCCAACCCTCCTGACGACTGACGCAACGGCTATACGTATTGATCCGGGCGCTGATGACGAGATTGTTGCCGCGCTTGCAGATCATATGGATCGATTGGCGGAGGATCCGGAATTTGCAGCACAGCTATCGGATAATGGCTTTGAAACCGCCCGGAAAAACTTCAGTTGGGGCGCCGTTTCAGAGCAATGGCGTCGTGCTTTTACGGATTTGTGAGGCGCCATCTTTCTGACGCGCGCGTGATTTCAGTTGCCGCGCCGCCGTGCTCGCCGTAAGAGCACGGGCTTGCAAGTAAGCGATTGAAAGTAGCTCCATGACTGCCCAACCAATTAAAACCTTTACCCAGGCCGATGCGGAGGCCGCTAAATCCTGGCCGTTTCAGGAGGCGCGCCGCCTCGCCAAACGCATGCAGCGGGTGAAGAAGGCCGGCCCGGTGATTTTTGAGACCGGCTACGGCCCGTCCGGTCTGCCGCATATCGGCACTTTTCAGGAGGTCGCCCGCACCACCATGGTGCGCCGGGCGTATGAGCTGCTGACCGGACATGAGACTAAACTCATCTCGTTTTCAGACGACATGGATGGGCTGCGCAAGGTTCCTGACAATATTCCCAACAAGGAGATGCTGGAGCGACATCTCCAGATGCCGCTGACCAAAGTGCCGGACCCGTTTGGCGGCGAGCATGAGAGTTTTGCGCATCACAATAATGCGCGGCTGCGCGCGTTTCTCGACCAGTTTGGGTTTGACTATGAGTTCCGTTCGTCAACGCAAGACTACAAGGCCGGTCTGTTCGATGCGGCGCTGATACGGATGTTGAAAAAATATGATGATGTGATGAATGTCATTCTGCCGACGATTGGCGATGATCGCAAAAAAACTTATTCGCCCATCCTGCCGATTTCGCCTTCCACGGGCCGCGTCCTTTATGTGCCGATGCTGGAGCGCGATGCGGCTGCCGGCACGGTGGTTTTTGAAGACGAGAATGGCGAACGCGTGAAGGTCTGCGTCACTGGCGGCGCGGTGAAGCTGCAATGGAAAGCTGATTGGGCGGGGCGGTGGTTTGCGCTTGGCGTCGATTATGAGATGGCCGGCGAGGACCTCACCGAATCGACGAAATTATCATCGCGCATCTTGCGCATCCTTGGCGGTGAGCCGCCGGAAGGGTTCAATTATCAGCTGTTTCTTGATGAGGCTGGCAAGAAAATATCGAAGTCCAAAGGCAATGGCATTTCTATCGATGAATGGCTCACCTATGCGTCGCCGGAGAGCCTTTCGCTCTATGTTTTTCAGTCCCCGAAGAAAGCCAAGCGGCTTTACTTTGACGTCATTCCCAAAGCGGCGGATGAATATTGGACCTTCGTCAACAAATATCGCGACCAGGACGGCGCCAAGGCGCTCGACAATCCGGCATGGCATATTCACGGCGACACCCCGCCCGCAGATACGCCGCCGGTGAGTTTTGCCTTGCTGTTGAATTTAGTGAGTGCATCGGGATCCGCCGATGCTCAGCTTTTGCATGGTTTTGTGAAAAAATACCGCCCGGATGCGAGCGACGCGGAGCTGAAAGCCACCGATGAGCTAATTAAATTTGCCGTCCGGTATTTTGACGACTTCATCAAGCCGCACAAAAAATTCCGCCCGCCAACGCCGCATGAGCGCGCTGGTCTTGAAATGCTCAGCACCCGCCTTAAAGAGCTTGGCGACGGCGCTGATGAGGATGTTTATCAAACCGCAGTCTTCGACGCCGGCAAGGCGCAGGACTATGAAAATATCCGCGACTGGTTCAAAGGGCTCTATGAAGTTGTCTTTGGTCAGCCCGAAGGCCCGCGCATGGGCGCATTCACCAAAGTATTTGGCGCTAATGCGTTGGCGAGTTTAATCGATGAGAGTTTGGCGCGCGGTTAATCGAGCCCTATTTGCTTGGCCCAGTCGGAATAGAGCCGGGTGCGCCGTTCCGCCATTTCGTCCTGGCTGGGCGGATTTTCCGCATAGCTAAACGTCACCCCGGTTCCTTCGATGATGCGGTTCATATAGTTGAACAGCGCCGCGACCTGGATTGCGTCGAATAATGCGCGCTCAGACCAGCCGGCGCCATAGACAGATTTTGCGTCAGCCGAGGTCAGCTTTGACGGCAGGTCCTTGAGCTTGGCGACATATTTTAAAAGCGGTTTAAGTTTTTCATCGATGCCCGAGCTGTCGATATCTTTAACCATCGCATCGATGACGGCCTCGTCAATGCCGAAGGCTTGCGCATAAATTTTGTGTGACCCGAAGCAAAAACTGCAAGCGTTGAGGCCCGATGTAAAAGCGGCGATCAGTTCCCGCTCGGCAATGCTTAAGGGGCTGTCGCCGCGCAATAGGAGGTCGTGATAGGCAAGCACCGGCCTCACGCATTCGGGGAATTTCTTGTAAACATCGGAAAGATGCGGGTTATCCGGCAGGCTCGGGAAAAGGGACATGACTGATACCGTTCTAAGCTAAAACTGAGATTATGAGTGCGTCGGCTAAAGCCGTTCTCCAGCCAGATAGCGGGCGACATCAATATAGTCGATGACCAGTGAGGTGACATCGGTGACAAAAACGGCGGCCAGCCATTTTCCTGACAGAGCTGACAAGCCCCATTGCTTGCGCCGCGACCACAGGTAAAGTATCAGCGGCGTCCAGAACACGACATGCGCCAGCCCCAATATTCGCTGATAGCCGAATTGACCAAAAAGCCAGCCCATGAACAGCGCCGCGGCGATTATCGCCCCCAGCACCCATTTCGCCTCCGGCCTTCGGATAAAAATAGCCGCGCCGACGAAATTCACCAGCACCATCCAGCCGACCCAGGCTTGCAGCCATAGGGGTTGCATCATGATCGCGGCGTTAAGCGATAGCGAGTCGGCGGCGGCCGCCCCGATGAAGTCCAGCATCATCGCCTCTCCTTGGATGAATATTATCGATCAATAAACAAAGTTTTATTCTTTGTGAATGCTCTTAGCAGTCATGACGCCAGAGCGCTAATACGTCGTTTTTTAGATATCGAATCATCAAAACTTCTACCGTCACAGCAAAATTGTTTATTCACGCGGCGCGGCGCTTGTTGTGAGAATATTTTTCACCTCAAATTTGCGCCCTTCCATCAGCATCTTAAACCAATTGCGGCAAATGTTGGGCAGAGATAGGGGCAAGTTGCAGTTCGCAAATGCGGCGGCTTGCTGTATATTTTCTGCATCGTTTTTAGAACACGAAACGAAATATTAGGGCCCTTTGCATTAACCTTGTTTTACGCGCTGCGTATGGGCGCCGGGGACAAGTACATTAGCGTAGGGCGTATCTCGGGTAAGAAGACGGAGAGTACCAAAGACAGAGCATTTTAACCGAATCGGCGAACGGCGAAATGACGGATCGATGTCACAATAAAGCGAGCAATGAGCGGGAGCGATATTCCCGGCTTGCACGGTCTTGCTTCGCCGAGCGCAGACCCCACATCTTGTTCAAGGATTGGTTTGAAAAGGGTGGAACGGTAGCGATGTTTTGGCGCGCCTTAACCGGCGAAGACAGGTTTGGTAAAAGCGAAGGTGAGCGCCGGGTCGTTAAGACCGGCGCTTTTTTTGTTCCCAATAGCGGCGGAATACAGGGATCCGGTGCGTAAACAGTGAGCGTGGCGATTATGATGGACGAAAATCTCGACATATTTGATGCTTTTTCAGAAAGCTATCAGCAGGTAAAGCAGGAGGCGATGAGCCTGCGCGATTACCTGCTCGCAGCGCGCGATGATCCGATGCTTTATGCCAGCGCCGCTGAGCGCATGTTGTCGGCGATCGGCGAGCCGGAAATGATTGATACGTCGAAAGACCCTCGCCTGGCGCGGATTTTCTTTAACCGCACAATCCGCCGCTATAAGGCTTTTGACGGGTTCTACGGCATGGAAGATACGACCGAGCGTATCGTTTCGTTCCTTCGCCACGCCGCCCAAGGGCTCGAAGAAAAGCGCCAAATCCTTTATCTGCTCGGCCCGGTTGGCGGCGGCAAGTCATCGCTTGCCGAACGCCTCAAAGATTTGATGGAGACCTATCCGATTTATGTGTTGAAGGCGGGCGATGAAATCTCGCCGGTGTTTGAAAGCCCGCTGGGTCTTTTCCAGTCGGACAAGCTGAAGAGCCTGCTTGAAGAAAAATACAATATCGAGCAACGCCGCCTCACCGGTCTGATGAGCCCTTGGGCGGTAAAACGTCTCGATGATTTTGGCGGGGATATTTCAAAATTCGAAGTCGTGCGCATCATGCCGTCGAAACTGCGCCAGATCGCAATTTCTAAAACCGAACCGGGCGATGAAAACAATCAGGACATTTCCGCGCTGGTCGGCAAGGTTGATATTCGTAAGCTGGAGCATTTTAGCCAGGACGATACCGACGCCTATTCCTATTCCGGCGGATTGTGCCGCTCCAATCAGGGGCTTTTGGAATTTGTCGAGATGTTTAAGGCGCCGATTAAAGTGCTACATCCGCTGCTCACCGCGACGCAAGAGAGCAACTATATCGGCACAGAAGCGCTCGGCCCGATCCCGTTCCAGGGCATTATTCTGGCTCACTCCAATGAGAGCGAGTGGAAGCAATTTCGTAATAACAAAAACAATGAAGCCTTTCTCGACCGCATCAATGTCATCAAGGTGCCCTATTCTCTGCGGGTGACCGAAGAGCGCAAAATTTACGAAAAACTGCTGGCAAGTTCGGAATTATCCGATGCGTCCTGCGCCCCGGAAACGCTCGGTTTGCTGGCGCGGTTCTCGGTTTTGACGCGTCTTAAAGAACACGAAAATTCAAACCTCTATTCGAAACTGCGGATTTATGACGGCGAAAAACTGAAAGACACCGACCCCAAAGCCAAGTCGCATCAGGAATATCGCGACGCCGCCGGCATTGACGAAGGCATGGACGGCATATCAACGCGGTTTGCCTATAAGGTCCTGTCAGAAACATTCAATTTCGACACTGATGAGGTTGCCGCCGATCCGGTGCATATGATGTATGTGTTGGAAAACGCCATCAAGCGCGAGCAGTTCCCCGATGAGACCGAAAAGAAATATCTCGATTTCATCAAGTCAGAATTATCGCAGCGCTACGCCGACTTTATCGGCAAGGAAATTCAAAAAGCCTATCTCGAAAGCTATGGCGAGTACGGACAAAACCTGTTTGACCGTTATATTTCTTATGCCGATGCGTGGATTGAAGACCAGGACTTTAAAGACCCTGATACCGGACAGCTTCTTGATCGCTCGACGCTAGACGGAGAGCTTTCGAAAATCGAAAAGCCGGCGGGAATTGCAAACCCCAAGGACTTCCGCAACGAGGTTGTGAAATTTGCCTTGCGCGCCAGGGCCAATAATGAAGGCAACAATCCCGCCTGGACCTCATATGAGAAGCTGCGCAACGTGATTGAAAAACGCATGTTCTCTCAAGTGGAGGATTTGCTCCCGGTTATTTCTTTCGACTCTCAAAAAGATTCCGACACTGCGGCCAAGCACGAGAATTTCGTCTCGCGCATGACCGAGCGCGGCTACACGCCGCGCCAGGTGCGCCGGCTTGTTGAGTGGTATATGCGCGTGAATAAGGCAGGATGATAAAAGGGATTAGGGTTTCGAGATTGGGGATGCGTGAGAACAACCTGATCCCGGCCCCTTAAATCCCCGGAACCGAATATGGCCTTTTCTCATTTCATCGATCGGCGCAAAAACCCCAAGGGAAAATCGCTCGGCAATCGCCAGCGGTTTCTCAAACGCGCGCGGGCGCAAATTAAAGAAGCGGTCAACAAATCCCTACGCGACCGGTCGTTGAAGGAAATTGAAAAGGGCGAAAAGATTTCGATACCGTCGAAGTCGACAGCCGAGCCGCGCTTTCGCCTCGACCCGGAAACCGGCAAGCGCGAAATGGTGCATCCCGGCAACAAGGAATTCGGTAAAGGCGACAAGATTAAAAAACCACCGAAAGGCGGCGGCAAGGGCAAGGGAAAGAAGGCCAGCACCGACGGCGACGGCGAAGACGATTTTCAGTTCACGCTGACACAGGATGAATTTCTCGACATTTTCTTCGAAGATCTGGAATTGCCTAATCTCGTCAAACGCTCGCTTAAAGAAATAAAAGCGACGGCCTATAAGCGCGCGGGCATTACCGTTTCCGGCTCGCCCACCAATATGAATTTAATCCGTACCATGCGCAATGCTCATGGCCGCCGCCTGGCGCTGCATCGTCCCTCGACGCGGGAAATGAATGAGTTGAAAGAACGTCTGTTTGCGCTTGAGCGCATTGCGCAACCAAGTGACGAAGAAATCGCCTCGCGAAAAGACATCGTCGCGAAGCTGGAAGCGATGGAGAGCCGGCGTCGATGGGCGCCGTTTATCGACCCGCTCGATGTGCGCTTTAACGCTTATGAGCCTACGCCGGTGGAAACCACTGCCGCCGTCATGTTCTGCCTCATGGATGTGTCAGGCTCGATGGGCGAGCGCGAAAAAGACCTCGCCAAGCGGTTTTATATGCTGCTCTATCTGTTCTTGAAACGCCGCTATGAGCGCGTTGAGATCGTTTTCATTCGCCACACTCACCATGCAGAAGAGGTCGACGAGGAGACGTTCTTCTATTCGCGCCAATCCGGTGGCACGGTGGTATCGACCGCGCTTGATAAAATGCTGGAAGTTCAGCGCAACCGGTTTGCCGCCCATGAATGGAATATTTACGTCGCGCAAGCGTCCGACGGTTTTACGCAATCGGGCGACGCGAAGCGTTGTGTTGAGATTTTAAACGAAAGCATCATGCCGATTTCGCAATATTACGCCTATATCGAAATTCTCGATGAGCGTGAGCTGGAAGTGTTTTCTAATGAGGATTCCGGCGCCGAACTGTGGCGCGCCTACCGCACTTTCGCACCGGTCTGGGAAAATTTTGCGCAAACCCGCATCGCCAGACCGCAGGATATTTTCCCGGTGTTCCGTGAGCTGTTTTCAAAAAACAAACGCGAGGCGGCGTGATGGAAGCGGCGGTAGAAAAACACAATGTTATCTTCGATAATGCCGATTGGGATTTTGACATCCTTCAACGCACGCTCGAAGCGATTGAAGAGATCGCGCTTGGCGATTTGAAACTGGATATCTATCCAAATCAGATCGAGATCATTTCCTCTGAACAAATGCTCGACGCTTATTCGTCACACGGCATGCCGTTGATGTATAAGCACTGGTCGTTCGGTAAACATTTCGCCCGCGATCAGATGATGTACCAAAAAGGCTATACCGGCCTTGCCTATGAAATCGTCATCAACTCCAACCCATGCATCGCCTATCTTATGGAAGAAAACACCATGGCCATGCAGGCGTTGGTGATGGCGCATGCGTCTTTCGGGCATAATCATTTTTTCAAGAACAATTATCTCTTTCGTCAATGGACGGACGCTGAAGGCATATTGCCCTATCTCGATTTTGCGAAAAAATATATCGCCAAATGCGAAGATGAATACGGATTTGAGGAAGTCGAAGCGATCCTTGATGCCTCGCACGCTTTGATGGATCAGGGCGTCTTTCGCTATTCCCGCCCGCCGCGGCTTTCTGATGCGGATAAGATGGCGAAGCTGGCGGCGCGCGCCGAACATGAAGAGCTGACCTTTAACGACATCTGGCGCACCCTGCCGAACACGGAAGAAGACGAAGAGGAAAAAGAAGAACGACAGGCCGAGGTGCGCAATATCAAGCTGCCGGAAGAAAACCTTTTATACTTTATTGAAAAAGCCTCGCCAGTGTTGCGCCCATGGCAGCGCGAGCTGGTTCGGATCGTGCGCAACGTTGCGCAATATTTCTATCCGCAAAAGCAGACCAAAGTGATGAATGAGGGCTGCGCGACCTTCGTGCATCATTACATTATGACGGAGCTATATAATCGCGGCGCCATCGGCGAAGGCGTGATTTTGGAGTTTCTGCATTCGCATTCGTCGGTAGTGTTCCAGCCGGATTTTGACGATCCGCGCTATTCCGGGCTTAATCCTTACGCGCTTGGTTTTGCGATGATGGAAGATATCAAGCGGATATGCGAAGACCCAAAAGCCGAAGACCGCGAGTGGTTTCCGGAGATTGCGGGCTCGGGCGACTGGCGCGAAATTTTGAAAGACGCCTGGGAAAATTACCGCGATGAAAGCTTTATCCTGCAATATTTATCGCCAAAAATAATGCGTGATTTTCATCTCTTCGCGATTGCCGATAATGCCAAAGAAACCCATGTGGAAGTCTCCGCCATTCATGATGATTTGGGTTACAGGCGGGTGCGTGAACGCCTGGCGGCGATGTATGATATCGGCATGCATGAGCCAAATATTCAAGTTATCGCTGCGGCGCTGGAGGGTGATCGCAAGCTAACCCTGCAACATAAAGTGCATGACGGCCGCAAATTAAGTGAGGATACCAAAGACGTAATCCTTACCCATATCGAGACTTTGTGGGGACACGAAGTAAAACTCGAACAAGCAGACGCTTAGGGCGCGGCGGTGAAGCGCGGATTGTCCGCGCGACTTATTAAGTCTGTTCTGGCCCTTCGTCGCTTTTTACATCTCTACCGAAATTCGGCGAGGCAGTTTCTTGTCCGGCTTCAACAATTGCGTGGCGCAGCACTTGTCCGCGCGCGAAGGCGGCATGCAAAGCCTTGCCGTCGCCCCAGCGGATGGCGCGCTGCATTACGGCCAGCTCTTCAGAGAAGCGGCCGAGTACTTCGAGCACCGCCTCGCGGTTATTCAAAAACACATCGCGCCACATCACCGGATCGGACGCGGCAATGCGGGTAAAATCACGAAATCCGCCAGCAGAATATTTGACAACTTCGCCCGCCGCCACCGATTCAACATCATCCGCCGCACCGACAAGCGTGAACGCGATGAGGTGCGGTAGATGGCTTGTCACCGCCAGGGCAAGGTCGTGGTGCTCGGCGTCCATGATGTCGACATCTGCCCCGACAGCGCGCCAAAACGCCGCAACTTTATCGACGGCGCCGCGATAAGCCTCATCGGTGCGCTCAAGCGGGGTGAGGATGCACCATCGCTCCTCAAATAAAGTCGCAAAGCCTGCTTCCGGCCCGGATTGCTCTGTCCCCGACACAGGGTGGGATGGAACAAAGAACAATCGCTCGGGTAATGTCGCCGCCGCCGTCGCGACGACGCCTTTGACCGAGCCGGCGTCGATGATGACGGCGCCGTCGCGCGCATGCTCGCGAAGGCCGACGACAATCTCGCCGATGACGCCGACGGGCGTTGCAACAATGATGAGATCGGCGTCGCTCACCCCCGCCTTTAACGATGGCGCCGCATCATCGATTAAATTAAGAGCAGTCGCACGGGCTAATACGTCCGCGTCTTGATCAATACCGATGATTTTATTGGCGAGACCGCGCTCGCGCAGCGCCAATGCGAGCGATGAGCCGATAAGCCCAATGCCGATGATGGCCGTACAGTTGAAATGAGGCGGGGTTTGATTGGTCATGAGATTAACGACTGGGAAACTTTCTGGCGAGGAGTTCAATAAATTTTTGGTTGGCGTCTTTATCGCCAATCGACACGCGTAAATAGTCGCTTAATTTATAGGCCCCCATCTCACGGACAATAACGCCCTCGGACCTCAAAAAGGCCTTCATGTCCTTGGCGTTGAGGCCGGCTGTACTGGGAAATTTTACCAAAATAAAATTACCGAAGCTTGGCGCAAATTCCAAACCCATAGCCGCGAGGCGGCCCGCCATCCATTCGCGCTGCTCGCAGGTAAAGGCACGGTTCTTGTCAACAAAATCCTGATCGTCCAGAGCCGCAAGGCCGGCCGCTTGCGCCGGCAGGGTTACATTAAACGGCCCGCGAATGCGGTTTAAAACATCGGCGACCGCCGGCGGGCAATAGCCCCATCCCAGGCGCAAGGCGGCGAGGCCATAAATTTTCGAAAAAGTTCGTGTCATGACGACATTATCAAACCGGTCAACAAGCCGCTCGCCGCCATTATAGTCAGACTGCTCCATGAATTCCGCATAGGCCGCATCAATAACCAGCAAAATATCGTCGCGCAGGCCTTGTCTGAGGCAAAGCAGTTCGGCCTCGGTAATGTAAGAACCGGTCGGGTTGTTGGGGTTGGCGACAAACATCATACGGGTCCGGTCATCGACCAGGCCAAGCATTGCATCAATGTCAGTCGTGAAGTTTGTCTCTTTAGCAAAACGCGGTTCCGCGCCGCAGGACATAGCCGCCAATGCGTAGACCAAAAACCCATGCTCGCTCTGAACAATGTTGTCGCCCGCGCCAACATAGGCCTTGGTTAGGAGTTGCAAGATTTCGTCCGAGCCGGCGCCGCAGACGATGCGCGAGGCGTCAAGACCGTAGACCTCAGCGATTTTATCGCGCAACGCCGTTGAGCCGCCATCGGGGTAGGAAAATAAATCACCGGCGGCGTCATTATAGGCGCTGATGGCTTTTGGGCTGGCGCCAAGCGCGGACTCGTTTGACGACAGCTTGAATATCCTGGCGGCGCCCGGCGCGGAGGATGCGCCCGGGACATAGGGCTTGATATCGAGAATGCCGGGGCGGGGTTGCGGCGCGGTCATGAGATGGAAGTCTTTCTTTCTGCGCCTTGCCTATAGCCGCTACGTGAGGCGCGGTTCAACCCGGGCGCGGCGAGGGCTGGCCTGATGGCGCGCACTCTGGCGCTCCGCACTAGCCCCACCGGCGCCATCATCTCCTTGGTCGCCTCGACCAGAAGCGCGCCAGACAGGCCGGGCCAGACCCGCGAGCCGGCGCGCTCCCACGCCTTTGCCGCCCGCAGCAAAAGCCGCGCACGAAAGGGCGGAAAATAAAGCGCCGCGCTCCAGGCGACAGCGCGGAACATTGCGCCTTCCAAAAGCGTGTTCAGCTGGCGCTTGAGATAAGGCCGCCCGGCGGCAAATGGCGTCGTGTCAATCATCGACCACAAGCCCCGACGATGGGAGGCGACGATAATCACCCGACCGTCATCAGCCAGAACCCGCCAGACTTCACGCATCAGCCTGTTTGCGTCCGGCGCCTCCTCCAGTCCGTGTACAATCAATATGCGATCAAGCGAGGCGTCGGGCAGCGGCCATTGAAGTTCCCCAACCAGGCTGGCGCAATTGCGCCCTTCAGCGGGCCAGCGAATGACGCCCTGCGCCCCGGGGGCGAGAGCGAGGCGCCGTGTGGCGGCGGGAAACAGCTCCAGATAAGGATTGGCGTAGCCGAACCCGGCCATCGCCAGCCCGGCGCCATCGCCCCAGGCTTGAGCCAAGTGGGCGCTGATAAAATTCTGCACCGTCTCGCCAAGCGCGGTCCGGTAGAATTCGTGAAGATCTAAAATATCGGTGCGCATTGTCTAGTTTCCAGCCAGCCGGCCATCTTATATGCTAATCTCTATATTAGAGCATCGGGCGATTAATAAAAATCGTCCGATGCTCCAGATTTTTTGGTGCGCGCCGGCCCGCGCGCGAACGCGCGCTGATTATGATTTGACCGCCTTCGCGGTCAGGGTGCTAAAAACCGGTACCCACTTTTTCGCCCGGCGCACTAAGCCGTCAAATAGTTCATATGCGGGAGTTTGAGGTAACCCATGACGATTGAAATTCGACAATTCGCGTGCCTTGCCGACAATTACGGTTATCTCATTCGTGATCGTGAAACCGGCGATGTCGCCGCTATTGATACGCCGGATGCGCGCGCGATTAACACCCAGCTTGACGCTGCCGGATGGCGCCTCACGCATATTTTGAACACCCATCACCATTGGGACCATGTCGGTGGAAATCTGGCGCTGAAGGACAAATGGGGCTGCCAAATTATTGGCCCAAAAGCCGAGGCGGAACAAATTCCGGGGCTGGATGTCGCGGTCGGCGATGGCGACGTGGTGATGCTCGGCGCCTCAAAAGCGATGGTCTATGATACGCCCGGCCATACGTCGGGGCACATCATTTTTTATTTTCCCGAGGACGGCGCCGCGTTTGTTGGTGATACGATTTTTGCCATGGGGTGCGGGCGATTATTTGAGGGCACGCCAGCGCAAATGTGGGCGTCGTTATCAAAAATTGCCGCCCTGCCAGCGCAAACAAAACTTTATTGCGCCCATGAATATACGCAAGCCAACGCCGCCTTTG
Source organism: Hyphococcus sp. (assembly GCA_021776295.1). Lineage (GTDB taxonomy): Bacteria > Pseudomonadota > Alphaproteobacteria > Caulobacterales > Parvularculaceae > Hyphococcus. The sequence continues at coordinate 5,242 of JAJFGE010000182.1, read as the reverse complement.
CGCTTAGTGTTGACCCGGCCAATGCACAATTGCAATCGCGCGCGCACGAGGTGGACCGGCTGCGCGCGGAAGGAACGCCGACCATCCCGACCGATGTGGCGATAGAATTGCGGACCAACCCTTTCCTGCGCGCCGGCGAGCCGGAGTTGCAAGCCGCCCTTGGCATGAGCGGCGTCAATGCGGTTGATGTTTTTGCTGAAACCCGCCGGCGCAAGGACAACTTTTAGCTGGCAATGACGCCTCACCCATGCGAGCCGCCCCTGTCGAGAGGTGGGCATTGTTCCATACGCCGATAGAAATCCGCCAGCGTCTTGCCGCGCTCCGCTCGGAAGCTGGCGCCGGTTTTCTTCATGCGGAGGATTCTATCAAGGCGAAACATGCGAAAATCATTGCGCAACTCGCACCAGCTGACCAGCGTCCAGACCTTGCCCCAAAACCACAGGCCGAGCGGACGCACCACGCGCTTTGTTGGGTTGTCCTCAGCATCCTTGTAGGAAAGGACGAGCGCCGCGCGCTGTTCAACGGCCTTTTCTATGGCGTCAATTCTAGCGCGGATAACCGGCGTCATTTCCGGGGCGACGGCGTGAATTTCAACCTTTGCGGCGCGGCGGTGCGCCTCGTCCGGCAGCACCGTTTCAATCTTGACCAGCGCTTCTTCAGCGGCGCGCGCCATATCCGCCCCGCCCCAGGCGCGGATGAGCCGGGCGCCGGCGACCAGCGCGACGATTTCGTCCCGGGTAAACATCAACGGCGGGAGGTCATAGCCGTCGCGCATCAGATAGCCGACGCCGGCCTCGCCGTCGATCGGCACGCCGGAGCCCTGAAGATCGGCAATATCGCGGTAAATTGTCCGTTCGGAAACCTCCAGCCATTCGCCAAGCTGCGCTGCGGTGACGAGCCGGCCGCCTCTAAAATACTGCACGATTTGAAAAAGGCGGTCGGCGCGTCTCATTGTCGGTCCTCTATCTGGAAAAGACGCTGATGGAATTACCGTCAGGGTCAAGACAATAGGCAAAACGTCCAGCAGGAATAGTGATAACATTCGTAAGGACTTTGCCGCCGGCTGTCGTCACCCGTTCCAGCGCGGTCTCCAGTTTATCGGGCGAAGCGAAGTGAACCGTCGCGCCGGTTCCTGCCGGCGCTGGTTTGCCGGGATAAAGATGTCCGGCGACGCCGCTCGGATGGGCGGTTGGGAAAAACGCCACCGGGTTGGGGCCGGTCTCGTCTTTCTTCATATCGACAGCAAAAACTTTGCTGTAAAAACCAATTGCGCGGTCAAGGTCCGCAACCGGGACTTCGGCCCAGACGGTAAAGTGTTCAGGGGGTAGGCTCATTGGGAAATTCTCCGTAAAAGTTGTTGATGCGGCGACCATCGCACAGGCCTCCTGACAGCCTTTTGTCAGGAGAGGAGAAATACCCGCCGACTATAAACGATCATCAATGCCACTGTCGTCTGAATGAAACGCCAGCGCCATCAGACCGACCGCCAGCCCAATCGTTAAAGCAACGCCCATAAACATCGCGAAAATAATGTGCGGGCTTGCGCTGAATATCTCAAAACGAAAGACCGCTGAGAACACCGCCATGATTGCGGCCAGTAGCCCTGAGCAAATCCAAAAGAACCGGGCCGACTTTTTGGCGCTTTTCTCGGATCGTTTTTCATTCACTTCGTCGGGCATATTTTCACGGTCATTGTTGTTTGCGGGCTCACATATGGCCCTCTACCCATGGTTTTGAAACAGGGCGGTAGTTGCGGCCCCGGCGGGGCCCGTATCTAATAGAAAAACCTGGAGCGGATGGAGGGAATCGAACCCTCATCTTAAGCTTGGGAAGCTTCTGCTCTACCTTTGAGCTACACCCGCGCACCCCGCGAGATGTCGCGCCAAAGGCGAAAAAGGTCAAGCGGGCGAGAAAACCTCGCTCCGGGCGCGAAAAGGCCTCGACGGGGCCTGCAAATCTCTCCAAAAATTCATCTGCATTGCGCTCAGGCGCCATATTATCGCCTGTGCAAATGATTTTATGTAGACGTCGGCCCGGCGCTCATCGCGTTTTTGCGCCGGCATGGAAAGGAGGCCGGTTATGTTGAAACGGCTCATTGGAATTCTGGGCGCTGTGTGCATCGCATTCGCCCTTGCGCTGACACCCGCTGCAGCCAAGTCGAAACGGGAAAAAGCCGACAGGCTGATCAATAAGGCGGCCGACACGGTTGCCTATTTCGCTAATGACAAGGCGTTTGAACCGCTATGGGATTTGTCGAAGGATGCCAAGGCGATGGTCATCATGCCATCATCGACGCGCGGCGGGTTCATCTTTGGCGCTTCGGGCGGCAATGCGGTAATGATTGCACGCAACGATGATGGCAGCTGGTCGGAGCCAACTTTCTTCACGATTGGTTCGGTGTCGTTCGGTTTTCAGATCGGGCTTGAGCGCTCTGAGATAATCCTCGCGGTGATGACCCAGCGCGGCATGGAGCAGTTGTTGTCGACCTCGGTGAAGCTCGGCGCGGATCTGAGTCTGGCGGCCGGGCCAATCGGTGGCGGCGCCAAAGCGCAAACCGTTGACGTGCTCGCCTTTTCCCGTTCGCGCGGGCTTTATGGTGGCGTCAGCCTCGAGGGCGCCCTGTTGAAGGCGCGCCATAGCTGGAATCGGGAATATTACGCCGCCGATGTCAGCCCGGCGGACATTATCTATCGCCAGAAAGTTGCGCGGCCGAATTCAGCAGTTCTGCAAAACGCGGTCTGGGCGCTCGCCAATCGCGACCAGCCAGCTCTTGTGGCGCCTTTGCAGCCGGTGTTGATTGACCCGGTGACCGGTGAGCCGCTGCCGGAGCAGCCGCAATATGATGATGATGCGGTCTATGGCGCCCCGCTGGAGCCGATTGGCGATCAATAGGCTAGAGCAAATCCGAGTTAAATTGAATCATGGCTTTGCTCTAGATTCTTTGTTTGCCGCATTTCTATCGGAGTTGAAAGTGAGTAGCTTTCAACGCGTCACACTTATCCGGAAATGCTCTAGATCTTCGCGCGGATAGCGCCGATCAACAAAACTTGAACGCCCGCCGGTTGCCGCCGGCGGGCGTCATCGCGCATGGTGGCGAACCGAAGGGGCAAGACGGATCCGATTATGGCCGATGGCGAACCGGCGGCGCGTGCGCAGTTCAGCGCGGCGGCGCCCGGAAAATTTCAGCACCCTGATATAACCGCCGACGGCGCTGCGCGGGCCGAGGTTGCGTTTGATCGGCTGGAGACCTTGTGGGTCAATACCGGCACATTGTGCAATGTTGAATGCGCCCATTGCTATATAAAATCAGCGCCGGCCAACGACCGTCTGGTCTATTTGACCGCCGACGAGTTAGCGCCGTTTTTGGACGAGGCGCAGGCGATGGAGGCGCGCGCAGTTGGCTTCACCGGCGGCGAGCCATTTATGAACCCACAAATGCTGGCGATGGCGGCGGCGGCGCTCGGTCATGGCTTTGAAGTGTTGATCCTCACCAACGCCATGCGTCCGATGATGCGCAAACAGATTAAAGCCGGCCTTATCGCCTTGCGCGACGAATATGGCGCACGGTTGAAACTGCGCATCAGCCTCGATCATTTCCTGCCGGCGCGACATGATCGCGAGCGTGGGGCGGGCAGTTTTGACGCCGGCGTCGAGGGGCTTTGCTGGCTTGCGGAAAATGATTTTTCGATCTCGCTTGCCGGGCGCACCCTGTGGGGCGAGCGCGAGGGTGAAATGCGCGCCGGCTTCGCCAGGCTGTTTCAGGCCCATGGGCTGAACCTTGATGCGAACAATCCCGCGGATCTGATATTTTTCCCAGAAATGGACGAGGCCGCGCCAGTCCCCGAAATCACCACCGAGTGCTGGGGTCGTCTCGGCAAGGACCCGCGCCAGATCATGTGCGCATCGGCGCGCATGATAATCAAACGCAAAGCCGCGCCAGCGCCCGTAGTTCTGGCCTGCACGCTGATTGCCTACGATAAGGCGTTCGAGGTTGGCGCGAGCCTTAATGAGGCGGCCAAGCCAGTCAAACTCAACCACCCCCATTGCGCAAAATTCTGCGTGCTGGGCGGGGCGAGCTGTTCGGGTTAAAGCATTTCCGAGTGAAGTGGGAACCGGTTCGCGTGAAAGAAATGCGACCAATAATAACTTAGGGTGGACGATATGGCTGACAAACCGGACGACCATCCCCGCGAGATCGCATTAGAGGCCCGCACCATTGCGGGTGAAAAACTTTACTCGCCCTCGGCCTCGCGCAATCGCGATGCGATCCGTGATGTAGTGTTGGAGGTTATGCCAAGCGAGGGGAAAATCCTCGAAATTGGCGGCGGCACTGGCGAGCATGGCGCCCACATCGCCGCCGCGGCGCCCGGGCTGACTTGGCATAGCGGCGATCCCGATCCGGCCTCGCGCGCATCGATCGCCGCGTGGATAGAAGACGCCGGTCTCGCCAATCTCAGAGGTCCCCATGCGGTTGATGTGACGGCTGAGGACTGGGGCGCAGATTGGGGCGCAGATTGGGGCGTTGAAGCCGGCGCGCCATTTGATGGGTTGGTCTCCATCAACATGATCCACATCGCGCCTTTTGCCGCAGCGACAGGGCTTTTCGCCGGCGCCGGGCGATTGTTGAAGCGCGGCGGCGTACTTTTTCTCTATGGGCCGTTTTCTCGTGAGGGCGTTCATAGCGCGCCTTCCAATGAGGCCTTCAACGCCAGTCTTAAATCGCGTGATCCGAGCTGGGGCGTTCGCGATCTGGAGCACGATCTTGCGCCGCTGGCGCAGAAAAATGCGTTAGTGCGCGAGATGATTGTTGAGATGCCGGCCAATAACCTCTGTGTGGTTTTTCGAAAACAATAACATCACTCTGAATTTTCAGGCGCAATTTTCCCCTACATATCGGTTCAAAAATTGTGGAAAAATTTTAATCGACGCGGCGCGATAAGTTGGTATCCTGACTATACTTCGCGACCCTACAGACAATGTGTTGTGTTTGCCTAGCAGCAGGTTGGACGGGAAAAACGAAGGGATGTGCTAGCTGGAGACGACGCTCAGGCGTCATCCGGTACAGCGGGATAAAGGTGAATTCCGCCGGACATCTGACGAGGCTGAGTGCTTCGGCCCTGGAACTGGCGCTCGCAAGAGCGAAAGGAAAGGGGACCTGGAATCGCTGTGTACAGCAGGTCAAGCTGTGGATCGGCGCGCGGCATCGATTGTGATGAGGGCGCAAGCCTTTGTTGGAAAAGGT
>JAJFGE010000181.1 GCA_021776295.1 Hyphococcus sp. | reverse complement strand
ATAAATCCTCATGCGCAAAAGCGCCGCCGGCGACGATGCATATCCCGGCCATGACATTGTCGGCGTCGCTAACGGTTAACTCGCCGCGTTTCACCGCCGCGCGCACCAACCATTGCAGCGCCGTCTCAACCAGGCGCTCGGCAAAATCAACCCGCGCCGACGTCGCCTCCGCAACGCTCCAATGCTCGCCAAGTTCCGCCAGCGCAATCGCCATGTCGGCGCGGTTCTTGAGCGGCGCTAGCGCGGCATGCAGCGCATCCGGCCCGCCAACGCCGCGCTCCAGACCCGCCAGATCGCGCGCCGCCTCCGCCAGAACCGTTGACGGCCCGTCGATCAGCGCCGTCGCCGCCGCCGCCGGGTGGGTCATGCAAAGTTCGCCAAGCCGGCGCGTTGCGCCAAACACTCGCAGCATCAAAAGCCGCCGGTCCGGCTGGTCAAGCGACGCGCCAGGGTCCTGGCCCATCGCCTCCGCCACCGCACGCCGCCACCGCGTTAACGCCGCGCCCGCCCGCGATGGTTCGATTTTGTCACCTTGTTCGCGCGTTGCGCGAGCGCCAGAAACCGCCATCACCGTCACCATGCCTAGTGCGAAAATAAGAAAGATTATTGTGCCCAAGCGGGGTGAATGCGCCGTTAAACAAATCGTGACATTTAGACACGGGAGCGAATACTGATATCAATGATGCCTGTTAGGGGTTCAAAGAATAATCATGGCCCGGAATGTTGCGCGCATATTGATTGCCTTGCGGAAAACGCGTCGCCGGTTGGCGCGATTCCAGACCTTCCGGGTGTGGATTTTGGCCGTTGTTATCGGCGTTGCCGGTGCTTATGGCGTTATCGCCTTCCGCTACGCCATCGATGCAGTCTCCACCATCGCCTTTGGCGCAACCGAATTTGGGATTGTCAGCGGCGCAACATCGCTTGGATTTTCGCGCGCCTGGGCCGCGCCGGTGATCGGCGGATTTGTGGTCTCGGCCATTTTATACCTCGCCGACCGCTTCAACTGGCTCGAAGGCGGGCGCGGCCAAGGCATTGCCGACGTTATCGAGGCGCGCGCGGTCGGCGACAGCCGGATATCGCTGCGCGCCGGCCTGGCGGCGGCGACCGTTTCGGCGGTGTCGCTCGGCGCCGGGGCCAGCGCCGGGCGCGAAGGCCCGGCAGTGCATCTCGGCGCCGCCATCGCCTCCATTCTTGAGCCTTATTGGGGATTAAACCCCAAGCCGCGGCGCCCGTTTTGGGGCGGGGGCGCTCCAGCGGCCGTGTCGGCGAGCTTTAATGCGCCGCTAGCCGGCGTCCTGTTCGCGCTGGAGGTTATTCTCGGCAATTACGCCTTATCGATTTTCGGCCCCATCGCCGCAGCCAGCGTTGCGGCGGCGATTGTGGCGCGCATTCACCTTGGCGATTTTCCGTCCTTCGCGCCGCCTGATTATGGGCTGGTGCAAACCATAGACGTACCGCTCGCGGCAGTGCTTGGTCTGGCGTGCGGTCTTATTGCAGCGGCTTTTATTCTTTCTACAGAGCAAATGACCACCCGGGTCCGCGAATTCGCCCAGCAATTTAATATCTCCTATCTGTTATTGCCGCCGATTGGCGGGGTCATTATCGGACTGATTGGCGCCTTCTTTCCGGAAGTCTTTGGCGTCAGCTATGAGGCGGTGACCAATGCGCTGGCCGGCAAATACACGCTTGTTTTTTTAGTCGCACTCGTGCTCGCCAAAGGCGTTGCCACCGCGGTGACGCTATCGTGCCGGTTTGGCGGCGGGGTTTTTGCGCCGGGTCTCGTCATCGGCGTATTTGTCGGCGCGGCGTATGGCGCAATGCTTGGCGATATCTTCCCCGGCGCTGCCGCAAGCCCGGTCTATTATGCAATGGTCGGCATGGGCGCGGTCGGCGGCGCCATTCTCGGTGCGCCCATATCCACCACGTTGATTGTGTTCGAGCTGACCGGCGATTACGGCATCACCATTTCGGTCATGGTCGCAGTGGCGATTGCGACCTTGATGGTGCAGTGGCTGTGCGGGCAGACATTTTTTCAATGGCAGCTTTCGCGCCGTGGTTATGACCTCTCCGAGGGCCCGCATGGGGTTATCCTGCAAACCATCCGGGTGCGCGATGTAATGGAGAAAATGCCGCCCGGCGCGCCACTTTCCCATGACGCCAGCCGGCTTGAGACCACGCAATCGCTGGGTGAGGCGCTGGCCCTGTTAAAGGAGGATAATGAGCGCGGATTGCCGGTAGTGGAGCCGGACGCGCGCGATTTTGCGGTTGGCTATCTGTCCCGTATCAAAGCGTTGGCGGTCTATAACAAAGCGCTGATCGATGAACATATCGAGCACCATATTTAAAACCGCCCAAAGGCGATGCTGACAAAAATTCTCAACCGCTTTGCAACGGAAAAGGACCCGCGCCGTCTTCTGAGATAACGGCGCGTCAACGATAGATGCGCCAGCGCCGGGGCAATGTTTGGCGGCGCGTTTTGCAACCCCGCTGCGGCATCGTTTAAAATTGAACGCGCCCGCGCGGGGATTTCACTCGCAAACGTCGGCGCCAGGCTTTCCCCTTCGCGCGCCAAGGCGAACGCGGTTCCGACTTTAACAGCGGCGGCGCAAAGCGCTTCATCGCCGCCGAGAAGGCTAACCGCAACACCGTCAAAGGTCGCCTCCGACATCGCCAGCCAATCTGTGAGATCATCAATGCCAGTGTAGCCTTCACCATAAAGCTGGCGCGCCGCGGCATCGATTGCGCGCTCGATTGCATCTTCATACGCTTCGCCCGCAAGCCCGGCATCGGCGAGAGCTTCGACCACTGGATGCGCGCGTGGATGCTTACCGCCGCGAATTTCCTGCAAGGCTTCACGCCACCATTGCAGCCGGATCTCGCCCAATGGCGGCTCGCTGACCGCAGCGGGAATATTCTTTAGCTCTATCTGAAACGCATAAAGCGCCAGCAACCGGCGCTTGGCATCGCCTTGCGCATAGCCCGCCGCCAACCAGCGGTCTTCATCCTGCCGGCGCACCAGATCTAGGCAATAGTCCGGCGCAGAAGATTGTGGTTTGTCCATAAGGGCCCGGCGGGCAAGCCTAAGGCGTCGCCGTTACGGTTTGTTTTGACCAGTCGCGTTTCACGCCCGTCGCCAACAGGAATGGCGAGGCGACGAAAATTGATGAATAGGTGCCGATCACAATCCCCCAGATCATCGCCATGGTAAAGCCGCGTAAAACTTCGCCGCCAAACACCGCCAGCGACGCCAGCGCCAGCAGCGTCGTCACCGACGTCATCACCGTGCGCGACAGCGTGTCGTTAATCGATAGGTCAAGCAGCTCGGCGAGGTCTTTCTTTTTATATTTGCGCAAGTTTTCCCGCACCCGGTCATAGACAACCACCGTGTCGTTCATCGAGTAACCGACAATGGTCAAAATCGCCGCGATAATCGCAAGGTTAAATTCGAGCCGCGTCACCGCGAACATGCCAAGGGTGATAATCACGTCATGGACCAGCGCAACGATGGCGCCGAGCGAGAACTGCCACTCAAAGCGCAGCCAGATATAGAGCAGCATCATGCCAATCGCGAGGACAATGGCGATGGCGCCTTTCTGGATCAGCTCGCCGGACACCGTCGGGCCGACCACATCGATTTTGCGGAACTCGATATCGTCGCCGAGGAGGGTTTTGAGCGCTTCTTGAACCTGCACCGCCGCATCTTGCTGCGCCACGTCGCCGACGACATCGCCCTCGGCTTTGTCGCTATCACTTCCATCTTCAGCCACGCCGGCTTCAGCATCCTGCTGTTCGATGAAAACAACCACCGCCTCATCTGTATCGGCAAAATCCTGAATCGTTTGAACCTTTACATCACCCAACCCAAGAGCAGAGACCGCGCTGCGCACTGCGCCAATATCGATCGGCTCGTTATCGGTAAATTCAATCGTCACGCCGCCGCGAAAATCGACGCCGAAATTAAGACCCAGTTCGAACAGCGCAACGAACGATCCGATAATCAGCGCCGCCGAAAAGGCCAGCGCCGCAATCCGCATTCGGATGAAATGGATGTGCGTGTTATCGGGGATAAGTTTTAAAAACATTTGTGCACCCTCTCCTATAACGCCATTGTTTTTGGACGTTTCGACAGGAGGTAGCCTCCGGCGAAAAGCCGCGTCAGCACATAGGCGGTAAAGACGGACGTCACGACGCCCACCGCAAGGGTGATGGCGAAGCCGCGCACAGGGCCAGCGCCAAGCTGGAACATGATCAGCGCCGCCAGAAACGTCGTGACATTCGCATCGAGGATCGCCGACCAGGCTTTTTGATAGCCGACCTCAGCGGCGTTAATCGGCGTTTTACCACTCGCCAGCTCTTCGCGGATACGCTCAAAGATCAAGACGTTTGCGTCGACCGCCATGCCGATGGTCAATACAATCCCGGCAATCCCGGGCAGCGTCAGCGTTGATCCGAGCAAGGATAATATGCCGGCGATGAGAATGATGTTGGCGATCAGCGCAAGGTCGGCATAAAGGCCGAACCGACCATAGCTCAGCACCATATAGGCAATAACGGCGACAAAACCGAGGATCAGCGCCTCGGCCCCGGCTTTCACGGAGTCGCGTCCGAGATCAGGCCCGACCGAACGTTGTTCCAGCGTTGTCAGCTCCGCCGGCAAGGCCCCGGACCGGATCAGGAGCGCGGTGTCGGCGGCTTCCTGAGCCGAAAAATTCCCCGTGATGCGGCCGCTGCCTTGGGTGATGGCGCTTTGAATGACTGGCGCGGAAATGATTTCACCGTCCAGAACGATGGCGAATACCGAGCCGATATTGTTGCGCGTATAATTGGCAAATCGCCTGGCGCCGCGGCTGTCGAAGGTAAAATTAATCTGGAAACCGCTGCCGTCAGAATTTGGCGACATCGATGCTGTCTGCACCATATCGCCGGTGACTTCCGCGTCCTCAAACAACACCATCGGCGCCCCGCCGGAGCCTTCCAGATCCGCGAACGGCACCAGTATGCGTCCCGGCGGCAACAGGCCGGCAGCCGCATCGCTCGGACTGACGGTCGGGTCCTGGCGGTGAAACGAGAGCTGGCCGGTGCGGTTGATAATCGCTTTGAGCGCCTCGGGGTCGTCATCGCCCGGCACCTGCACGACGATGCGCGTCGCGCCCTGGGGCTGAATGGAGACCTCCTTGTTGCCCGCCGGATCAATCCGGCGGCGAACCACCTCAATCGAATCGCGCACCGCTTCACTGGCGTAGTAGCGTTGAGCGTCCTGGGTCATCGATATCTCAATGCGCGCATCACTCGCCGACACCGTATAGGGCCGACCGCCAAGGCCGAGCCCGCCGCCAAAACCGCCGCGGGTCAAGTCCCGCACCCGATCGCGCGCCTCATCAAGATCGCCGGCATCGCGCAAGCGCAATGTGACGACTTTGGTCGCCTCATGATAGGCAAGGTTGTCGATCGAAATCCGCTCACGGCTGGCGCCCCGGTTTGGCCGCATCTCGCGGCGAATATCGGACATCAGTGATCGCATGCGATCATCGATAACTTTTTTTGTATCCACGCCAAGCAACAGATATGAGCCGCCCTGTAGATCAAGGCCGAGATTAATTGTCGTCTTCGGCAAAAACCCCGGCAGGGCGTCGCGCTGCGCCTGGCTCAAAAAATTGGGTGCTGCAAACATCAGCCCCAACACGATGAGACCGACAATACCGGCGATCTGAGCTTTCGAAAATTGCAACATAGCGAGGCGCTCCCAAGCGAAAATATCGCTGCGCTGGTTTTGGTTATTTGTCGTTAGCGGCAGGTTCCGGCTTGGTGCGCACATCGCTGAGGGTCGATTTGACAACCTTGACCGCAACCTTGTCGGCAAGCTCGACCATCACTTCATTGTCGTCGATGACTTTGGTGATCTTGCCGATAAGCCCCCCAGCGGTGACCACAACGTCGCCGCGGCGGACTTTGGAGATCATTTCCGTATGTTTTTTGCGCGCCGTCATTTGCGGGCGGATCAGCAGGAAGTAGAAAATCACAAAGATGAAGACCAGCGGGGCCAACTGCATCAACGGGTTGGGCGCGGCGGCCTGAGCGGCCTGCGCATAAGCGGGCGATATCCACATCTTGTCGGTCTCCTCGGGAAATTCAGCGATTTGGGCCGCACGGCATAAACCACGCCGCCGACGCTTTGGTTGGCGGATATATAACGATCACCATCCCGGTTGCAATGCGCACGCCTTCGAAGATGCGCCGGCAGGGTGATAGGGCCACACTTTGCGGTCCCCGCAAGAGGCGGCATCTGGCGGCTTGGGCCAATACCGGCGGATGTCGCCTCTCGCGGGGGCTGGAAAATCCACCCCTCCCTTGGCAAACGCGGCCGCCGCCGCTACCCCGGAGCGGATGGCGGGGCTCCTCCCATGCCGGTAAGGACGGCTTGATGAACAGATGACAGATCCAGCCCGGAGCCAGGCGGCTACCGCCCCCGCTGCGCCGCAAAACAGGACGCCGCTGTTCTTTCAGCGCCGCTTCCTGCCGATGTGGACCGCGCTGTCGCTCGGCGCCTTTACTGACAATATGCTCAAACAGGCGCTGTCCGTGGCGCTGATCTACGCCCTGATTACTGCGCCGCTGATCAACAATGACGACGCGCTGCCGATTGTCGGCGCGCTGTTTCCGATCGCAATGCTAATCTTTTCAAGCATCGCCGGACAGCTCGCCGATAAATATGAGACCGCGATGATGTTTCGGCGCACCAAATTCATCGAGCTATTGCTGATGATTGTCGCCGCGGCCGGCTTTGCTGCCGGCAACGCTCTTATTCTCATCCTCGCTTTGTTTTTAATGGGCGCGCAGTCGGCGTTTTTCAGCCCCGTGCGCACCGGCGCAATGCCGAAATATTTTGCCCCCGATGAGCTGGTGCGCGCCAACGCGTTTTGCAGCGGCGGTTTGTTTGTCTCGGTCATGCTTGGCATTGTCGCCGGCGGATTTTTAATCATCGCGCCAAACGGCCCTTTCATCGTCTCGGCGCTGCTGGTCGTCGCCGCGCTTGGCGGATGGCTCGCCATTCGCGCAGCGCCGCCAGCCGCCGCCAATGCGCCCGATCTCGCCATCAGCTGGAACGGCCTGGCGCAAACACCAAAACTGATTGGATATGCTTTTCATGCGGGCGGCGTTTGGCGGCCCTTGCTCGGCGTTGCATGGTATTGGTCGGTCGGCGCGCTGGTGACAGTCGCTGTTCCATTTTTTGTCCGCGACACGCTCGGCGGCGACGGAAGTGTCGTGGCGGTGATGATGGGGCTGTTTGCGATCGGCGCGGCGCTGGGCGCGACAGCAGCGTCGCTGCTCGCCAAGGGCCGCAGCGGGCTCGGCTTTGCAACCATCGGCGCGCTTGCCGCCGGATGCATGATCTTGGCGGTCTACCTTCTGAGTGCGGGTTTTGCGCCGCCCACTGACGGATCGTTCCTCAGTGCGGGCGCATTCTTTTCCACCGCGCAAGCCTATATGCTCGCCGGGGCCTTCATTCTGGCGTCAATATCAACCAGTATTTTCGTGGTGCCCATGCAGGCGGCGGTGCAACGGCGCGCGCCCGCCGACAAGCGCGCCCGCATCCTTGCGGCCAACAACATGCTCAACGCCGCCGGCGCGATGATTGGTTCGTTGCTGGTATTGCTGGTTCCCAGAACATCGCTGGAGGCGGTCGATTTGTTTCTCACCATTGGCTTTGCGCAAGCCGCGCTGGCGCTATATATGGTGCGCCGTCGGCAAAGCGTTAAAGCCGGACTTTATGACGAGATGCTGCATGGCGCATAGAAAAGCCACGATGTTGAAGCGATGACGATCCTTGTCACAGGCTGCGCCGGATTTATCGGCTCTTATGTCACGCGCGCGCTGCTGTCGCGCGGCGAGACGGTGATCGGCGTTGACAATCTCAATGATTATTATTCACCGGCGCTAAAGCGCGCCCGGCTGCAACAATTCGAAAACGATAAAGCATTTCAGTTTCATGAAATCGACATCGCCGATCACGAGCTGCTTCGTGAGCAGACCAAACCCGCGAAAATCACCTCGATCATTCATCTCGCAGCGCAAGCGGGCGTGCGGTATTCCCTAAAAGACCCGTTCGCTTACAGCCGGTCCAATCTGCAAGGCCATCTTGCCATTCTAGAGCTGGCGCGACACTTATCAGTACGTCATCTGGTCTATGCATCCTCATCGTCGGTCTATGGCGCCAATGAAGCGGTTCCGTTCAAGGAAACCCACGCTTGCGACAATCCGGTATCGCTTTACGGCGCGACCAAAAAATCAAATGAATTGATGTCGGCCTCCTATGCGCGGCTTTACGCATTGCCGCAAACCGGTTTGCGGTTTTTCACCGTATACGGGCCCATGGGCCGGCCTGACATGGCCTATTGGATATTTACCGAAAAGATGCTCCGCGGCGAGCCGATTGAGGTTTTCAATCATGGCAGGATGGGCCGCGACTTTACCTATATCGACGATATTGTGGACGGCGTCCTGGCCGCCCATGACCGCCCGCCTGTCGGCGACGGCGTCCCTCACCGGATCTACAATCTCGGCAATGACCGGCCCGAAGCGCTGCTGGCCTTGATTGAACTGCTGGAAAAAGAGCTGGGGCTCAAAGCCCAAAAGACGCTTGTCGGCATGCAGCGCGGCGATGTGGAACGGACCTGGGCCGATATTACGCTGGCCCGGCGCGATCTTGGATTTCAGCCGAAAATCACCCTAGCGGAGGGAATCTCCCGTTTTGTCGCCTGGCGGCGCGGTCTGGCCGCGCCCTTCGTCTGACAGACTATTTCTGTTAAGGTCTGGTTAACCATTCGGCTGGCGGCGATGGCCCATGTGGTCGGCGCGCGCCCTGAAAAAAGCTTAACTGGCCAGTTAATTGCTTAACCCAGTAGAAAGAACGAAACGGTAAATTAGAGCGATTATGGGCCTGTCCTTCTTAATCATTGCGATCTGCCTGGTGTTTGGCTCAATCGCCGCCATCTTGTCGATACGGCCTAATCTGCTGCCCGAAATCGGCGCCAATCTTCGTCGCGCCGATCCGGTCAAGAAATTCTCACCCCGCAACACCCTGTTCATTGTCGGTCCTTGTGCAAACCATGCTGCGTGCCGAATGCAGCGGCGGCTTTTGAAGCCGGCAATCCCCGCCCTCATCCGTGAGGATATTGCGGTCATTGAAGTCTATGGCGAGGATACGCCGCGCAAAAACGGCGACCCGATTGAATGGCTGGACCCCTCGCTGCTGCGTCACGCGCTGGATGCAGAAAGCGGGTTTTTTCTGATCTATGTCGACCCGGCCGGTAAAGCCCGGTTCCGTAGCGAAGCACCGATGGTCACCGCCGATATTTTGCAGCGCGCGCAACTTGAAATCGACGCGCCCAATCGCAGTCACGCAAAAAAATCGTCAGTGCTGCAAAAATTGCGCGCCGCTTAAGGCCCATCAGGGTTCTCAACCCGCCCGGCGTAGTTATTCAATAATTTCTTTCGGGCGACCAATAGAGTGGTAGTCGATGCCGCGCTCAGCCATTTCGCGCGGGCGATAGATGTTTCTCAAATCAACCATCACCGGCGTCTTCATCAGCTCCTTGACGCGATCGATATCGAGCGCGCGAAACTCGTCCCATTCGGTAATGAGGACAACGCCGTCCGCACCCTCCAGCGCCTGATACGGCCCCTCGGCATAGTCGACATTGTCCAGCAGCAGCGCCGCCTCCTTCATACCGATCGGATCATAGGCGCACACTGTGGCGCCAGCCGCCTGTAGCGCGGGCACAATATCGAGCGATGGCGAATCGCGCATATCGTCCGTATTCGGCTTAAAAGTGAGCCCCAGGACCGCGATGGTCTTATCCACAAGCGATCCGCCGCAGGCGGCGATAACGCGGTCAGCCATTTTCTTCTTGCGCGTATCATTTATCGCAACTACCGCTTCGACAATGCGCATTGGCGCATCGTTACTTTGCGCAGTGCGCACCAGCGCAATCGTGTCTTTGGGAAAGCACGAGCCGCCATAGCCGGGGCCTGCATGCAAAAACTTTGCGCCAATGCGCCCGTCCAATCCCATGCCGCCGGCGACTTCCTGAACATTAGCGCCAACTTTTTCGCATAGATCAGCTATCTCGTTAATGAAGGTGATTTTGGTCGCAAGAAACGCGTTAGCGGCATATTTAATCAGTTCCGACGTCGTGCGATTGGTGAACACCATCGGCGTCTCGTTAAGATAAAGCGGCCGGTAAAGTTCGCGCATAACCTCTATCGCGCGGTCGTCCTCGACGCCGACAATGATGCGGTCGGGATGTTTAAAATCGGCAATCGCTGCGCCTTCGCGCAAAAACTCCGGATTGGACACCAACGAAAAATCAGCGTCGGGACGGGCCTTGCGGATGATCTGCTCAACCTCGCCGCCGGTCCCGACTGGCACCGTCGATTTATTGACGATCACCGTATAGCCGTCGATGACCGAGGCGATTTCTTCCGCAGCGCTATAAACGTAAGAGAGATCGGCAAATCCATCGCCGCGCCGCGACGGCGTGCCGACGGCAATAAAGACAGCATCAGCATTCGGCGTTGACGCGGTGAAGTCGCCGCTAAAGGACAAGCGCCGGGCCTTTACGTTTTCGGCCACCAGCGCGGCAAGGCCGGGTTCAAAAATTGGCATTTTGCCGGCTTCAAGGCTTTTGATTTTTGCTGCGTCCTTATCGACGCAAACAACGTCATGGCCAAAATCGGCAAAACAGGCGCCGGACACTAACCCGACATATCCAGCGCCGATGATGGTGACGCGCATGGCGCTTCCTTGTCATTTGGGCCAGCGGAAAAACTGCGGCCTGGGAGACTTCTATAGCGCCGGGCGAAAAAGTGGAAACCGGTTTTTCGCAAAATCCGGCGCGCAACAACGAATCTAGATCATCGGGCGATTCCTGTTAATCGTCCGATGATCTAGAGCTGTTTTAAACAGCGTTTTTAGGAAAAACCACCGCCAGAATGGTCATCAGCAAAATTTTAAAGTCGAACCACAGCGACCAGGCGTCAATATAGCCAAGATCGAATTTGACCCGTTGTTCCATAAGCTCGTTTTCAGAGGTCTCGCCGCGATAACCGTTGACCTGCGCCCAGCCGGTGATGCCGGGCTTGACTTTGTGGCGGCCGGAATAGTTTTCGATCAATTGCGCGTATTGGTGGTTGTGCGCCAGCGCGTGAGGGCGCGGGCCGACTAAAGACATCTCGCCGCGGATGACGTTGAACAGCTGCGGCAACTCATCAAGACTATAACGGCGCAAGAATTTGCCCAGCGGTGTAATGCGGGCGTCGTCTTTTTGCGCCTGCTGAATGGCCTCGCCATCTTCGGCGACCGTCATAGTACGGAATTTATAGATTCGAAACACCGCATTGTTAAACCCGTGCCGCTGTTGTGCAAACAGGATCGGCCCCTTGCCTTGCAATTTCACCGCTATCGACACCAACAACAAGACCGGGCTCAACGCGACCAGAAGAACAGCGCCGAGGATAAAGTCCTCGATGGTTTTGATAATACTGCCCCAGCCCTCTAGCGGGCGGCGGTAGAGCGACAACACGCTCGCCCCGCCAACTTTAGTGACGGCGCCGCCAGTATGGTCCAGCCAATGCGTGTTCGGACAAATCGAAATCGATACCGGCAGCGAAGATAACCGTCGCGCAAGTCGGTCCATTTCAGCGCGCGGGGCGCGCGGCACAGCGATGACGATATCATCAATCTCGCCATTGCGTGCAGCAAGCTCCAATGCGCTGAGATCACCGGCGATGGCCTCGTCGTGGTCGTCGCCATTATCGGGCAGGCCGGCCTCGAACAGGCCGACAATTGAGATGCCATTTTCCGCAGTCCCGACATGTTCGGCAAATCTGGCGCCCAGCTTTGTCGCGCCAACGATTGCAATCCGCCGCGAGAAAACGCCGCCGTCGCGAATCATTGAGCGCAGCAATGACGCCGCGCCAATTCTTACCAGTGCAATAGCGACAACAGCCGCTACGGACCACGCGACCAGCCAGACGCGCGAGAACAGGTCCGAGATTTTGAACGCAAACCCGAATGCGAGCAGGCCCAATATGACCAGCCCCCAAGTCGAGACCACCGCCCGGATATTGCCGCTCGACGACAACAGCTGGTCGAATTCATAATATCCGTCGCGCCGTAAAAGCGCCGTCAGGCCGGTCGCGCCGATAATCCCAACCGCTGTATAGGACTGATAATCGAACTCGGTTTGCAGGGCAAAAATAAGATAGATGGCAGCGACCGCTACTGAGGTTGCTATCACGCAGATGAAATCGACAAACTGCACAATATCGCCGACCAGCGCCCGCGACGCCGACGACCTGCGACGACCGCTTTCGCCGGAAAAATTCTCTGCGTTACGCACGCGCGTGTCAGCCATGGAACTTGCTACTACTGGTTTTTCGTTAACTGTGTACTATATTGGCAAATAATCCGTAATCATCACCCAAATGTGCAATTTTCAGGCGCTCCCCTCCTCTGGAGCCAGATTGCGGCACACCCCGGTTCGGCCCGCCATTTGCCTGTATCATAGCGGATATCGCGCTATTATGCGTCAAAAAGGTTAGTTGTGCCATGTCGAAACAATTTGCCGCCTTTCATGTCGCCTGGCGAGACGTCAAGCGCCGCCCGATTGGGCTTTTCGCCAATGAGCGTGATTATGGCCGCGCCGCCGCTGAAGCTTTGCAGGAGCGGCTCAACCAACTGGCCGATGAGGGCTGGATTATTCAGGAAATCATTCCCGCATCCGGGCTGACGCCGCAACAAACGGCGGCGTTTACGGTGGTCGCCTTCCGGTAAAACCCCGCATGCCGGGCTTGCATCTCGCCATCGCCTGCGCCATCCCCGCACTATGACCGGCTATACAAAAAACGACGCGCAACTCGCAGCTGACCTCTGCGCCCTGGCGCTTGCGGCGGGCGCCAAGGCGCTTGAGATTTACGCCACTGATTTTGTCACCGAACACAAAGGCGACGCCTCCCCGGTCACTGCCGCGGACCGCCTGGGCGAGGAAATCATTCTCGCCGGGCTCAAAGCCCTCGCGCCGGATATTCCCGTGCTGGCGGAAGAGCGCGCATCGGACGGCGATATCCCGCAATTGGGCGATGTGTTTTTCCTCGTCGATCCGCTCGACGGAACGCGGGAATTTGTCAACAAGACCGACGAATTTACCGTCAACATTGCCTTGGTGAAAGACAGCCGCCCGGTGATCGGCGTGGTTTATGCGCCGGCGCTCGGCAAACTTTATTGCGGCATTTTAAATGACGGCGCGTGGTTGCAGGAAATTTCCAAGACCGGTGCGGCGGGCGAGCGGACGGAAATACGCGCTCGCAAAGCGCCGGGCGACGGCCTTGTCGCTGTCGCCAGCCGGTCGCATCGCTCGCCCGAGACCGATGATTTTCTAAGCGCGATGAACATATCCCAATTCGCCGCCGCTGGGTCTTCGCTGAAGTTTTGCCTCATCGCCGAAGGCAAAGCGGATATTTATCCGCGGCTCGGCCGCACCATGGAATGGGACACCGGCGCCGGCCAGGCGGTGCTCGAAGCAGCCGGCGGCAAAGTGGTCGTCCACCCGGGCGGCGAACCGTTGGCATACGGAAAAGAAGCGCGGGGCTATGACAATCCTTATTTTATCGCCTGGGGAAAGACTTCCTAACGGTAGAGAACGGCGCCTGATGTTTTGAGCAGGTTTGCAGGAACCGTCGCGCCGCGGCGCACCCAGATTTCCCAGACCGGGGTTTGTTCAACTAGTTTAAATTCAGTGTAGAGCAACGCCTCAGCGCGCCCAATCGCCGCCGTCGTCGCCGGGTCGAGGTCGAGGCGCGGCACGAACACCACATTCGCCATACTCGCCGCCGCATCACCCGTAGCCTCACATTGTCGCTTTTCCGCCAGAACGCAAGCCGTATCGGCGCCGGTTAAAATCGCAACGCCCCAGCCTTCAGCCGCCATTGATTTGGCTCGGCCCGCCGCCTCAAGCAGCATCATCGACTGGTCCACCGGCGCCAGCGCAAAGAACTCACGCGCTTCAACAGTTGAAAAACGCCCCTCTTCAATCCACTGCGCAATGGTCGGCCCGCCCGGTTGCACCAGCGCCAATTCGGTGCGGATATTCTCCGGCGCCGCTGCTGCAACCTGATATTGAAGCGCAAACTGTCCGGCCGCATGAACCACAATTGCAACAGTCCAGAACAGCGTCAGCGCGCCGCCGGTCAGGGCGACCGAAACGCTGGCGCGGTCATGGCTGCGAAACAGGCCGTCATAGAATGGCGAGGACACTGAGAAAACTGCAATCGCTGCGACCAGAACGAATACTGGAAGCGCATTGGCGCCGGTTAAACGCGCGGCGATGAAAGCGGTGACGCCAAGCAACAGCGCCGTCAACCATGACCGCAAATGTTCGCGGCCGCCAAACACCGATGCGGAAAGCAGAATTAACACCGTGCTCACTGCAACGCCGCTGAGCCCCATGGCGCCGTCACCGCCAGAAAAAGATGCGCTGACTTGCAAGACGCCGCTCGCCGCTGAAGCACGTGCGATATTGATGCTGGGCGCCAGCCATTCTGCAAGGCCGGCAAGAACAGCAAACACCGCCAGCGTTGCCGCATAGCGCGACAGACCGCAGCGACCGGAAAGAAACGGACATGCGGAAAGCGCGATGAAGCCGGCCAGTGAAAACACCGGATTAAGCTGCCACAGCGCGAACAGGCCGACGCCCGCAATCAGGCCCTCAAAGCGCGCGCGCGCCGGCGCGTTGTCCGCCGAGGCGGCGATAAAACAAAAACTCGTCGCCAGAAATATCGCCAGCGCAAACTCGCTCGGGCCTGCAAATGGCGAGGCGACATAAGCGCCCAAGGCGCCAGTGGTTAACGCGGCTGGAATAATCGGCAGCCGCGATGAGGCAAAATACGCCATCGGATAGACAACGAACAGCGCGCTCAAGGCTTTGGCGATAAGGTGAATGCGTCCCGGCGCTTCGGCGAAAATATCCGCCGCTAAAAGCAGCATCACATAGAACGGCGACGGGTTGTCGCTAAGCGCCTCGGCGCCAGCGTTAATCGCACGCGCCTCGGCAATTGGCGCAATCATATCAACCGTCGGCGACAGGCTTAACAGGGCCGGCGCCAGAACCGCCGCCAGAACAAACGGCGCCGCCGCCAGCACCGACCAGAGGAACGACCAGCCGGGTTCCCGCCACGAATAAACCACCATCGCCGCGCCGCGTGCAACCGGCGCCGGGCGGCGCCAGGCGAAGTCTTCATCGCGGTCCCAATTGTCGCTGTTGGCGCTCATTTTACCTGCATTCAGCCTTGTGTCTTGTCTCAAAGCGGCGCGCTTTGAAAATCCTTAACGGTAAAACTGCAATTGCTTTGCCGAAGTGCTGCGCCCAATGTTAAAATCTTTCGATATCAGTCGTTTGCGGCTTTGCGCGGCGCTCCGCACTGCTATGGTTAGGGTTAATGCGTACGCTTTTTCATATGCCCCTCGACCCCGCCTCGCGGATGGTGCGCATTGCGCTTGCCGAAAAGGGACTGCCGGTGCAGTTGGTCGAGAAGCGGCCATGGGACGACGATGGGTCGCTGGTCGCGGCAAACCCTGCGGGTGCGGTTCCGGTGCTCATCGACGAGCCGCCGACCCGCGGCGTGATTAATGCAGCGCCCGCGGCAGTCATCATCGAATATATTGAAGACGCCTACACCGCCGCGCCGCTGTTTCCGTCAACTTCCGCCGCCCGCGCCGAAGTCCGCCGGCTCTGCGCCTGGTTCACTGGTAAATTTGAAGCTGATGTCATCACGCCCATCATTCGTGAGCGGATTGACAAGCGATTGATGCGTCTTGGGCAGCCCGATTATGAGTTGTTAAAGCAGGGCGGCGAGGCGCTGGCTTGGCATATGGATTATTTCAACTGGCTGCTCGATCAGCGAAGCTGGTTTGCGGGAGAAAAATACACCGCCGCCGATATTGCCGCCGCCGCCTTTATCTCTTGCGTCGATTACGTCGATGCAATGCCCTGGGGCGCCTTTCCGCTGGTGAAGGAGTGGTATGCGCGGGTGAAATCACGCCCCGCCATGCGGCCGGTCCTGCGCGACCGCATCGCCGGGCTGCCACCGCCGCGCCACTATGATGATTTGGATTTTTGAGCGTGCCCCCCGGCGCCTGCAATGATGACATCCGCGCCCGCGCCCGCGCGCTCGGCTTTGACGCGGTTGGGTTTGCGCCGGCGGCGCTGCCGTTAGAGGCTGGAGACAACTTAACGCAATTTCTGGCGCTCGGCCGTCACGGCGAGATGGCGTGGATGGAGGCGCGCGCGGAACAGCGCAGCGCGCCGCAGGCGCTTTGGCCCGAGGCGCGTAGCGTGATTATGCTCGGCGTCAATTACGGGCCGGACGAAGATCCACTCAAGGCGCTCAGCCAAAAATCATCGGCGGGCATTTCCGTCTATGCAAAAAACAAAGACTACCACCAGCTTATCAAAAAGCGCCTCAAGCGCCTCGCCCGTTGGCTGATTGAGAACCATGGCGGCGATGTTAAAGTCTTTGTTGATACCGCGCCGGTGATGGAAAAACCGCTGGCGACAAAAGCCGGTATCGGCTGGCAGGGCAAGCACACCAATCTTGTCTCGCGCGACTTTGGCGCGTGGCTGTTTCTCGGCTCGATCTTCACAACGCTCGACATTGGCGCCGATGCGCCGGAGGCAGACCATTGCGGTTCATGCCAAAACTGCCTCGATATCTGCCCGACCGACGCCTTTCCCGCGCCCTATCAACTCGACGCAAGGCGGTGCCTGTCTTATCTCACTATCGAACATGGCGGCCCGATCCCGGCTCGGTTCCGCAAAGCCATGGGCAACAGGATTTATGGCTGTGACGATTGTTTGGCGGTCTGCCCATGGAACAAGTTTGCATCGCTATCGCGCGAGACCGCATTTCACGCCCGCGAAACTTTGCGCGCGCCAGACCTTGCTGAACTTGTCGCATTAGATGATCGCGCATTCAGGGATATGTTTTCCGGCTCGCCGATCAAGCGCACAGGCCGCGACCGGTTTGTCAGGAATGTCTTGATCGCCATCGGCAATTCGCAAAATCCAGCATTGGCGCTGTCAGTGCAAGCGCTACTCACCGACAACAATGCGCTGGTCCGCGGCGCCGCGATTTGGGCGTTGCGGCAATTGCTGGAGGCGGAAGATATCGCCGTCTTGCGGCGGCGTTTTATAGAACACGAAAACGATGCAGACGTGCTCGCCGAATGGGCGCCTTAAACTTTACGGCTCAACGGTGACGTAAACCTCAGCCTTGGCGAAGTTGCCATTGTCGTCTTCAACCCAATACCAGAACTCATCCATCCCGACAAAGTTTGGATCCGGCGTATAGGTTACGGTTCCATCGGCATTCAAATCCACGCGGCCATTTGTCGGATGCGCGAACCCATCCACGGCAATCGCATCGCCATCAGGATCGAAATCGTTTGCGAGGACGTCGATGATAACCGAACTCCCTGAACTGACAATCGCATCCTGGTCATGCACCGCCACCGGCGCCGCGCTATTGACGTCAAGGACGCCATGGTAGACCGGCGTCCCAAGCCCGGTTTGCTGTTGCGCCCACGCCTCGCCGCCAGGAATTTCAATAAATGTTGCCTGTTTGATCGTCTCGCCTGTTGCGCGGTCGGAAAAATAGCGTTCGAAAACTGTCACCGCCCGCCCATCGGGCAATGTCCAATAGCCCTCGCGTTCAATCGCATTACCAAGCGCCTCGCCGCGAAAGACATGGGGGTCCAGCTGGCCAAGCTCGATAGAGCCGATGCTATCGGTTTTCACGCCCGGTAAATTCATCCCGTAAAAAGGCGCGCCGATCGGTTCGAAAAGTGGAAAATCTGCAAGTCCGGACACAAATTCCAGCCGGCCGGCAACGAGATCTGCTGCTGTCAGGAATTGATCGTTCGCATCAATATTAGTGAAATCAGTGGCGGCACCGCTAATATTGACATCAATGAACACATATCGGAAGTCGCCGTCAAAGTTAGTGAAGGTGGTGGTTTTGTCCATGGTGACGCCGATATCAAAGCCTGCGATATTGGCGTTGTTCACAACCATGTCGAAAGTATTTTGCCCAAGGGCAATGCCGCTAGCGCCATGTCCGGCGCCAATGAGATCAATATCCTTCAGCGTGTAGCTGCCGGTATATTCCAGGCGTATGCCAAGGCGCGTTTCCCAGGCTGTAAAATCTTCGATGAGGGAACGCAAATCATGACGCTGATTGGGACCTGGCTTGACGACATAAAACCCTGACCCCACAGCGAACGCCTCGTTGCCGTCGAACTGAGATATTGAAGGCCTGTATATCTGCGCTGCATCGGCGTAGTTCAAGCTTTCCGGGTAGGGTGAATTATCGGGATCGATCTTAATTATATCGCCATCCAGCCCACGTGAAAAGTAGATAAATCCTTGCCCGCTGGGAATGCCGGCGGCGACATTGTCTACCGCATCAACCATTCTGCTCTGGAACCAAAACCCGGCGCCAGTGCGCCCAAGGTCAAACGCTGCAACGTCATCGCCAAGTTTTGGATTGTTGTCATTCCCGATCCCGGCCAGACCAATCGATTTGATCGCAATATTGCTGACCCATCGCCCGGTCTCGTTGCCGGTCTCAGCAACGAACGCCGCGCCAAATACATCATAGGCGGCATTATCGGCTATGATCGCATTTGAATCGTGATGGACCACGCCCCAGCCCGGAGACCCCCAAACAGCGTTGCCGACAAGTTCAGCTGGATTGTCTTGATCGCTGACGCCGGCGCGGTGGATATGTAAGGGGTAGCGTGCTTTTATATTGGTGTCGAACTCTACTGAGTCCAATTTGGCCACATCAAAGGCGCGCTCAGATTTATCCGTACGTCCTAAATCAGTAAATTCTGCATAGCGAACATCAATGTCGTCCGAGTGCATAAACATCACATGGCCGCGTTGGTATACCGGCAAATCTTCTGCGTTTTCGGTAATAAACCGAACATTGCGCGTGTAGTTGGCGACATACGCCTTCAGGTCAGCGCGCGGCGTATCGTGATCAAATTCCAGCGGTCTATCGAATGTGATGACGTTGCCGTTGATTGCTGTGATGATAAGTTCTTCATCTTCTGTCGGGATGTCGCGTTTTGTGCCGGCTGGCACCCAATCAACAACTGGCAATTTCGTCCCGGTTAAAACCAGTCTATCGCCGACAGACCAGCCATCCGGCGGCGCCTCAAGGGTAAGCGATGTGTCGCCCGCCATCGCATCTATCTCTACTTTCAGGAATGTGTCCTTTTGGTCGCCATAAATTTCAATCGTTCCCTGACTGACAACCCCACGAGACAACAGCAGAGGGTCCCAGGCAACGTCGATCGGGCCATTATCAGCGATCTGAATAACTGCCTCGACGCCAGGCGCCACCGGATTGTCGGCGGAGCCGATAGTCAACGTGCCGGCTGGCGAAACAACCAGTGTGTCAACTTCCATAAAGGTATTTTGATCCGTAGCGAAATCAAGCACGCCATCGACACGGACAGTAAACAGGGAAACTGCGCTTTCGCCATCATAGGCGACCGTAACACCCTCGGAGATCAAGACTTTCGCGCCGTCCGGCGGCACCTGACCGTTCGCCCAGGTATTGGGATCAAACCAGGACCCATTATTAACGGCGACATGCGTCGCCTCTTCCACCGGCACGAGATTTAAAAGGCCTGCATGCTCTTCTGCTTTCGAACCGCCAAAATGTTCGTGCCCGCCAGACTCGCCATGCTCAGTGAAGCCGGCGGGCTCTTCATGCGGCACATCGCCTACAATAACCTCAACGGATGCCGTGCTGACCGAACCATCCGCATCCCGGACTTCATAGGAAAATGTCGCCACCCCCTTAAAGCCTGCAGTTGGTACAAACATTACGCCAGAACTGTCCAAAGATACGGTTCCATTGACCGCATCAAAGACACGGACGATTTCCAATCCGCCCGAGTTTGCGTTGGCGTCGTTGGCTTGCAATTGTGAAACGGGAATATGCAGCGGCTGACCGACTTCAGCGTGAACGTGGTCATCGACCGCGCTGAGTTCAACATCAACACCGCCAGCATCATTTCCATTATCCGGCGCGGGCGGCGCGGGCGCCGCAGCGCCAAGGTCAATATCTTCTTTGCCAACACTGAGGCAACCTTCCGCCGCCAGCAGCGGCGCCAACAGGCTGGCGCTCATCATCTTCTTACGGCTTTCGCGTTTTCTTGCGCGGCGGCCTTTAGCCAGCGGCGCCTTGATGGCGCCAAGCCGGCTGGCCATTAACAAATCGTTTATGTTCATTGAATTGGCAGAAAGAACAGTATCGCCGGAGCGAAAATATTTGCTCATAATCAGGCTCACTCACACATTTGTCTGCAATCGAACAGTAAATAGTATCTTTCTCGCCACACTTCGTACAAAATTTCCTTGCACGATGCGATTGTGCAACAGGTAAGAAATTAGGAACCTTAGATTTCTTTTGTCTAAAGCTCCTGAAAAAAATTTGATGAAAATAAGCCGATTACGGATTAAATTTTCACAAGTTTCAAGCGCGACCGCACGAATCCTCGATCACGAAGACCAAGTTACTATAGGCGCCCTGAAAATGAATCTAAAATTTTATCAACCTAAGCCTGCCGAAAAACCGACAGGCTGGCGCGAGGCGCTTAACGGCTAAGTTTCCTTAAGCCCCGCACCACTATCGGAGGTAACAAATCGTTAATGATCTCGCTCCGCCTCACACCCCAATCGGTTTTATCACCCGTTTGCGGTCGAGGTTTGAACTGCGTCGTCTTCGCCCGAGCGGCTTTGTCCCACGTTGCCGTATAGTAATAAAGAGCAATAGAGCGGCGTGCATCGCCGTGGGGATGTGCGACCGGCGCCGGATGTCCATGATAGCTATTGCCGCTAGTTGAAAACACGACACAGCGATTAAACAACGGAACTATTTTATGGAAGCGATTTTTCATATCGCGATCCCAAAGCTCAAGCTCGCCGCCGAAACCTTCCTCCCAATTCTTGTTGAGATAAATCAAAAGATTCAAGCGCCGCTCAAGGCCAAGTTTGCGATGGAGATTAAAGTCGGCATGCACATCAAGATGGCCGCCACGCTTAGTCTGATGAAATCCGCCGCCGGTGAAGTAAGGATCTGGAATAAGCCCTGTGATGCCGGTCATGTTTTCCAGAAATTCAATAACCGGCCGTGAATTCAGTGAGTAAAAAAACGAACGCAATTGCGGCGTCAGAAAGTCCGGATTGAAACTTGTCTTGTAACGCTCCTGATCGCGGTCGAAGCTGCGACTGTCAGGGTCCGGCGTTTGCGGAAACGCGTCGATACACGCGTCCAAAATTTGCGGCGAACAAAAATCATCAATGGCGATGTGCGGGAACGGTTCGGCCGAAACATATTTATTGTGGAGATCGGCGCCCTTTTCCTTCATCTCCATAACATCGAAGAATCCGAATTGCGTATCTGCGACTTCAAGATAGCTCATAAACGCCACCCTCTTTTCCGGCGGCGAAGCCCGCCTTCGCCGAACAAGCCAGCAACCCAATACCAATATCGCATCGCAGGCCCCTGTCGAATTATGTATCCGCTAAAGTAGTTTCCTTCACAATGCGACGAATTCGGCCGCTTAACGCGTCTCACCGCCATCATCGCCGCGCTTGGTGCGGGTCCAGGTCTTTGAAGAGGCCCGCCCGCGACGCCCGTAGACTTTCAGCTTCTGAAGCATAAATGGCGCCAACGCCCATAATTGAGACGGCGGCAGAACCGCGCGCCCAAAGCGCAGCCACCCGGCGATAAGCGCCAGTGCAAAGAGCGCCATTGACGTCAGTATGGCGATCAACGGTCCAGGCCCGGCAAATCCGAGCGCTAAAGCCGACGCCAGCGCCGCAAAGCTCAACCCGGCGCCAAGCGCAACCAGCGGCGGTATCATTGCATCGGCGGCCAGCAGCATCAGCCTCACATCGGCCCGGAAAATTCCGCACAGCATCGCCGGCGCCGCACGGCGCGCCATTATCTCCAGCGATCCATGCTCCCACCGTGCGCGCTGAGTGACGTTGGCGTCCTCTGCGGTCGGAAAAAAACTGATCACCCGTGCGTCAGGCGCAAATACCGGCGGCGCGCCGGCAAGCGCCATCTTCAGGGTCATCACCAGATCTTCGGTAATGTCGCCGGCGCCGAAATCCAAACGGGAGATCAGCGCCCATGGCGCGGCAAGCCCCGCCCCGGTAAACCGTGTGGCGTCAATAAGGTTTGAAACCCCGGTCATGCGTACACGGTTGATCATAATCCAGGCAAAGGCGGAAACACCGGTTCCGGGCCCGGCATCGTCCGGCGCATTCATAATATATAGCGCCTGCGCCGGGCGCCCGGTTGCTGATGCGACGCCGGCCAAATAGTGTAGCGCACCCTCCCCCACTCGGCAGTCGGCGTCAAAGAAGACAACGCATTCCGGCGGCGCATCGCGCAGACGATCAATCGCATATTGCAGCGCATAGCCCTTGCCGCGATGATCGGGTGCGACGCGAACAAAAACTTCCGCGCCGCATTGTTGCGCAATCGCGGCGGTGTCGTCGGTGCAATTATCGGCGACAACGATTAGCCGATCGGTCGGGCGCAGTTGTGCGCGAAGGTCGCGCAACGTCGCAACAATATGACGGCCTTCATTATGCGCGGGCACGATTACCGCCACAGACGAAGGCGGTGCTGAGGCGGATGGGCGGCGCAGCGGGAAAAACGCCGCCAGGGTTTCGATAGCGAGCAGGACCGCCGGCGCCGACACCGCCAGCACGACACCCCAAAGCACAATAATAAAAACTGTGCTCATCGGCGCGCATCCAGAACGGCTGAGAAATGCTCAGCAAGGCGCCCGGCTTCGATATCGATATCGTGCATCGCCTCTACCCGGCGGCGCCCCTCATCGCCCATCTGTGCAATCTGCTCATCACCGGCGCTGATAGCCACGCGCAACGCCGCAGCGATCGCCTCGACATCGCCGGCCGGCGTCAACCAGCCGCAAACACTATCCGTCACCAATTCAGGAATGCCGGCAATGTAAGTTGTGATCACCGGCCGACGCAACGCCAGCGCCTCCATGATTGAAACCGGCAAACCTTCCGCATAGCTCGGCAAGATAAACCCGCGCGCGCCAAGCAGCGCATCACGCACCTGGCTCGGCGTCCGCCACCCCGCCAGCACAATATTGCCGGCAATGTCGTGCTTTTTAATTGCCGCCTCGATTTCACCACGCATCGGCCCGTCGCCGATCAGCGTGACTTTGATGTCAGGAACATCTTTCACGACACGCGCCGTCGCTTCAACCAGATCTATCTGGCCTTTTTCTGCACACAGACGGCCCGTGCAAATGAAATGCGGCGCAGAGACAACATCGCTTCCGGCGCCCTGGTAGAAGGTGCGCTCTATACCGCACCGAACGATCTTTATTCTAGACCAGACGGAAGGGGAAGAAAGCTTCTTCAACTGGCTCGCGCCGAATTGTGAAATAGCGACGCTAAACGCGGCGTTCTCCAGTTTGCGCCGAAGCGAAATAAGCGCCGGCTTTTCAAACTCCTCCGGGCCATGAACTGTGAAACTAAAGCGCGCTTGCGCCAGCGGCGCCGCAAGCATCGCAATCGTCGCCGCATTGGTGCCGAAATGCGCATGGACATGGCGCAAGCCATCGCGCTTTAGCCAATTGGCAAGGACCAGCGCCTCGCCAAAATAGAACAGATGCCGCACCAGCCCAGCCTCCGACCGCCAGCCCATGGAAGCCGCCGCACCCAGCGCCCGCACAGCGCCCAGCGGGTTGGCCACGATTTCACTGGCAATCGATCTTATTATCGGGCCGGCGCCGGAGGTTATGATGTGGTGTGTTTTGGCGTTCTCATCGAAATCTTCCTGCGCGATCACCTCATCCTTGGACGGACGGATGGCGTAACGAAAAACCTCAGCGCCGCCACGCTCCAACGCCTGGATTTCACGGCGGATGAAACTATGGGAAATGCCGGGATACTGGTTAATAAAATAAGCCAGCTTCATGATGCGCCGCGCTCAATCACCGCTTATCGCTTTGCCCCGAACCACAACTTGCAAGCGCCCAAAAATTCTGGAAACCGTCCCATGACGGCCGGGAATGCAGCCTTCCAGGACGAGGCTCTGAACACGCCCCGCACCACAACCGAGGCGGCCATCCTGAAGACAAATACGCCAGCGCCGAAGGCCAGAATGGCGCCCGCAATAAATATCGGCGGCGTTGCCGGAGAAAGCTTTATCGCCACAAATGCGCCCAGCAGCGCCGCAATGATGACCGCTGCAGGAAATAAAAACCCCCATAAAACCGCCAATACAGTGTCCAATATGCCGATGCGTTCGGGCGGCCCGCCATGCAACGAGGCGCAATAGGCATTGTCAAACCCGCGTTGGCGGCTTTGCGCCCACCAGCCGCCAGATTTTGGCGCAGGCTCACACAGCGCCATCCCCTCGCCCAAGCGCCAAATCCGGGCCCCGCGCCGTCGCAGGCGGATACATAAATCCACTGTTTCCGCCGTCAACAGATCGCCGCGAAAACCGCCCGCCGCCTCAAAGCTTTCTACACGCATCAAGGCCGAACCGCCGAAGACGCACTGGATCTCGCCTTCATCATCGCCATGATCGCGCCCGCCCACCGGCGCCAAGGCTATCTTCGATCCGCGCGGTGATCTGATAGCGCCGGTCACAATCGACACTTCAGGGCGGCGCGCCATAAATTTTTCCGCCGTTGTAATCCAGTCCGGGTCAAGCGCGGTTTCAGCATCAACAAACTGCACATATTGCAGATGCGGCGCGATCTTCTTCAGCTGCCGATAGCCAGCATTGCGCGCGCGGCCCGCAGGACTGAACGAGCGTTCCGGTCCTTTGGCTATAACCGCGCCCGCGCTTTTGGCAATTGCGGTCGCATCCGGCGCACCGCCGACCGCCACAAAAACAATAGCCCGCCCGTCTCCTGCAGAGCGGATCGCCGCCTCAGGCGAGGTTTTGTTGCCGGATGCAACGACAACAACGCCGGTAATGGAGGATTCTTCTTTCACGCCGGAAAAACGAGGGCTCGCCTCGTGCATTTGACCGCCAGCGCGCGGCGCAACATCGACGATAACGTCGTGGTCGCGCTGTTGGCTCTCGAAAGGCTCGCCCTGCGGCGAGGGCGATTGCGGGCGCCGGTCATCGCGCTCTACTGTAATGGCTTCGTCGACGTCGTTACGTCGGTTTTTTTTTGAGCTATCGGCGAAAGCGTCAATGCCGGCCTCGCTAGCCGGTCTTAGCGGCGGCGCGGCGGCCTCATCAGACGCCAGTCCAAACACGCCAAATTCCGACTTGTCGCGAATAACATTACGAATAGTCTCCACACCGACGACCAACTCCTCAGAGGAAAAAGCATAGACAAGGGCGGTGTCGGTGATGATGTTAATAACTCGGGGAACGCCGCGCGAATGCTCTGCAATCGAATCAATTGCGCGGTCAGTAAATACCCTTCGACGGCAGCCGGCTATCGCCAGGCGAGTATCGATATAGGCGTGGACTTCCTCTACATTGAGCGGCGTAAGGTGAAAATCCGAGCCGACGCGCTGCGCCAATTGCAACAGTTCCGGCCTGTTGAGAAGCTCCTTCAATTCCGGTTGCCCGACCAAAATAAGCTGTAAGAGTTGGTCTTTGCCAGCATTAATGTTGGACAGCATGCGCAATTCTTCGAGCATGTCAGTGGAAAGGTTTTGCGCCTCGTCAATGATCAAGACGACGCGCCGGCCTTTGGAATATTCGCTGATAAAGAAAGATTGCAAATGTGAGAACAGCTCAACATGGGTCTTATTGGCAAACGGCTCGCCAAAGCCCATCAGCACCCAGCTTAACAAATCGCCGCGGCCTTGCTGGATATTCGACAGTAGCGCGACAGTATGGGTGTCGGATAGCTGGTCGAGCAACCGATGGACGAGAGTGGTCTTGCCGCACCCGACCTCGCCGGTAATGACCGATATGCCGGCATGGTTGAGAACGCCATATTCGAGCATGGCGTAAGCAAGTCTGTGGGTCCGGCCCCAATATAAAAAAGCGGGGTCGGGCTGGATCGAAAAAGGCTTTTCAGTCAGACCAAAAAATTGTTCGTACATTTCAAGCTTGCCAAATCGGCGCGCCCCAAATCAGTAAGCCTGGGGCACCCTCAACGTAAATGGATTTGCGCTCCTGTCTATTGCTGATTGAGAAGCGCGCGCACTTCGGATTCAAATCGAAAATTCCCTCCACCAACATCCAGCGCCTTGTTCAGGCTGGCCTGGCCGGCTTCAGTCTCGCCAGCGGCGATTTGCGCCGCGCCGAGATGGTAGAATATTTCCCCATTATTCGTCGCGGCCGCCGCCTTGGTTAGAAACTCCAAAGCGCGGTCATATTGCTCAGCGCGATAATACGCCCAGCCAACCGTATCCTGGACCAGCGCAGTTTCATCTTGCTCGAGCACGCGTGCGACTTCGAGTGCGCGCGCGATGCTCTTTTTATCTTTGCGCAAGTCACTCGACAGGCTGACAAAGTTATTGGCGATAATGCGGTCGCTCGGGCGCTCTTCAATCAAGTCGCTATAGATATCAAGCGCTTGTTCCAGCTTGCCGGCAGTTACCAAATAGTCAGCACTGAAGAACTTCAGTGCGGCGTTATCCGGCGCTCGCACAATGCCGTCGTCAATAAGCGCAATCGCTTTATCGCGTTCGCCGCGGGCAAGATAGTAGCGGTAGAGAATTTCAAACGCCTCGCCACGGGACGGCTCGACGTCAACAGCCTCAAGCAGAATCGTCTCGCCAGCAGCAGCATCGTCGCGCGCGCCGTATGTTCGCGCCAGCAGCACGTAGGCGGCATAATTATTTTTATCCGACGCAATGACATTTTTTAAAAGCTCTTCAGCCTCATCAATGCGGTCCGCTTTCAAATAAGCGGAGACCAGCATCGCCAAGGGCCGGCTTTCCAGCGGCGCGCTTTTATTTTGCGCCGTCAGCATATCGATGATCTGGTCGTAATCGCCGAGACCGCTTAGCGCTACTGTGCGTATCTGGCTCGCAAGATCATTTTCAGCCGCCACATCAAGCGATGATATAATGGCCGCGATTTCGTCCGCGCCCTGCCAATCTTGAATATCAAGGCGCACAGCGGCGAGAAGTTTCAGATTATCCAAATCGCCAGGAAAGGCTGCCAGCGATTGCACCAAAATGTCTTCCGCGCGCCTTGAATCGCCATGACGGGTTAAAAATTTCGCGTAAATATTTGCAACAAGCGCCGTCTTGCCGCTGGTTTCAAACGCTTTTGCAAGCTCGGCTCTGGCAAAGTCGATATTGTCCTGACGCTCAAACGCACTCGACATCAAAACCATCGCCTCAACCAGGTCGGGGTTGTTGTTGAGCGCAGTGCGCAAATCGGCAACGCCGCTTTCATACTCACCGTTATCAAGCTGAAAACTCGCCCGGCGGATGAGCGCATCAGTATTGTTGCCATCTTCGTCAAGAATTTCATTGACCAGCGCTTCCGCCTTGTCGCGATCGCCTTCGCGCAAATACAAAACCGCAAGCTTGTTCTTTGCGCGCAACACAATCGCAACGTCATCGGACTTCATCAGCGGCTCAAGCGCAGCGACCGATGCATCCAAGGCGCCCCGATCATGCAACAGATCGACTAGCGCGAACCGTAAGCCCTGGTTTTTCGGAAACTCTTTGACAAAAGCCTGGAGCCGGGCTTCGGCGGCCTCGGCGCCATCTTCCGCGTTTACAATCCGTACGACATCCAGCTTGGCTTCATCATTTTCAACGTCCAAACCAACAAGGATTTCCATCTGTTCCCTAGCGTCGGCAAAATTCTTCCGCTTAATGAATTCCATCGCATAAGCCCGCCGGTAGGCCGGTTCTTCTGGGAACAGTTTTACCAGTTGCGCAAAGCCTTCAAGAACATCTTCATCGCGCCCGAGCTGCGAGAATAACTGAATGCGCAAAAGCTGAAGCACGGCAATCTTAGGATCTACATTAAGTGCGCGATCAAGCTCGCTGATGGCGCCTTCCATATCGCCGCTCATGCCGCGCACTGTCGCAAGCACGGTGGTTGCCTCTACATGCGCCGGTTGAACGGCGACAGCCTGGCGCGCCAATCTAACGGCGCCTTCCGTATCGCCGAGGCGCAGCAAGACGCCGGATTTCAGTGCAATGGCGTCGATAGAATTTGGTTCAAGCTTAAGCGCAGTTTCAGCAGATTCGAGCGCAGCGGATTCATCGCTGCCGATCAAATAAAGTTTGCCAAGCTGGATATGGGCGAAGGTGTTGGCGGCGTCGAGCCGCACAACCCGTTGATACAACCCGAACATCGCTTTTAGGTTTTGCTTGCTTTCAGCAATTTCCGCCATGCCAATCAACGCTGGCACATGGGTCTCATCAATTTTCAATACATTTTGAAATTGAACATTGGCTTTTCCGTATTCGCCATTTTGAAGAAATTCCTGTCCGCTGATGTAATACTTCTCAATCTTAGCTTCCGGCGATGAGCAGGCCGCTGAAATCATGCCAAGCGCAGCGATTGCTGCAATCTGGATCCGACGCATAATATTTCCTCGCTGCTTAACACTGCGTAGCCGGTCGATTGACGGGTGGTTCATTTTGCTAGGCATTTACTTCCCCCTAAACAGGTCCAAACTCTTTGATCTCATAACGCTTTCGGCGCCGCTATCTATGCCGTTGCGGCGCGCCCGGTATCCAAAATTCGTTCTTCAGCCGTAACCACAGAGCGATAATCCATAGCGTTCGCCCGCAGCATCGCTCGGTGACGCGCCGTCGCGCCGTCTACGTAAAGCGTCCGACCGCTTCTGGCGACATGTTTTTCCAACATCAAGACCAGCCCGAGAAACGACCGGTCAAATTTGCGCACCGCGGAAAGGTCAAGCACGACATCGCTCCCATGCTCGGCCGCGCTCCGAAACGCCTTACGGGCAGCGGCAAGGTTTGCCGCCGTAAACGTCCCGGAAAGGACGATGGCGGTCCGCGATGCGCCGCGACGGACATCGGCCTGAGCCGGGGCCGCTGCATTGTTGCTTTGCCGATGACGCAACGCCAACAATTGAGGCGCTAAGCGTCGCGCTATGACCGTCAGCAGAGCCGCGCCATCGCCAACATAACGCCGCCACAATGCAGGTTCTTCTTTGATCCGCCAGAGCCATTCAAGGCCCAGCTTTTTAACCATCTCCGGCGCGCGCGCGACCTGGCCGGCGGTGAAATCCACCACCGCGCCAAGATGCGCGATCACTGGCGCATCTAATCGATCCTTGTTGCGATCAATCCAAGCCTGGCCTTTCGCGGCGCCCAGCGCAACAACGACAAAGTCCGGGCGCGCAGCATTGATCTCGGCGATAATCTTCGGCGCACTCATGGTCTCAACGTCGCCAAACCCCGGATTGAGGCAGCCAACCGCCTCTACGCCGCCTTGCTCTTCGTCCAAAGCCTCTACCGCCGCCGCGCCCGCGCCGTCGCGCCCGCCGAAGAAAAACACTTTTGTACGGCGCGCGCCAAAACCCGGGCGGCGCCGCAGAGCTTCAAATATATCCGCGCCGGCAACACGCGACGGCGCCGGAATGCCCAGCATTCTCGCCATCGCAACCAGCGGCGCGCCATCGATAAAACTAAGATCAGCGTCCAGAACCTCGCGCCGCGCAGCGCCATCCCTCAAGACCCGCACCAGCCAGTTCACATTCGGCGTAACAAAAGAAAGCTTGCGCCCGGTCCGCACCGCCGCATCGATCTCCGCAACCGCCCGATCAACGCTAGCGGCGTCAACCGGAAGGCCCAACAGGCACCAAACGTCACGATCAAAATCATCGCCTGGCGCAAGCTGTGTCGCCTGTCCGGCAACGCCTGGAGGCCCTGGTTGAGGCGCGGATTGCTTGGCTGGATCTTTTTCCACAGCGCCGTCTTCCACAGCGCCGTCTGGCGCTGAAGAAGGTTTTGCCCGTAATCCTGCCATAAAAGCGCGCCTTTGATATTCTGGTTAACAAAAACAGCGTTCCAAACTGAACCCTGAGCCGGCGTTAACGACCCTTTGACCGGTCATCTGGCCGGTATTGAGCAAGGCCCGGGCCAGCTTTTCGTTTGCCCGCCTGGGCCTTGGCCCAGCCGGCGGTCATAAGCGAAAAGCCCTGCGCCGCCATCAGCCGCCGGCAAGTTTAACCCTTTATAGCGGCATTTTGGCGATTAAATTAACCCAAAGACAGGCTAGCGACAAAGCCCAAAAGGCGCGCATGCGCCCAAAAACCACCTTTAGCGGTGTAACCGGCGTCACCGGCCAGCCAATTGCGGCATTCCGTCAGGATATGGACAGTTGCAGAGGGCCTGTTCTGAATATTATATTGCGCCAAATGTCACAGCCAAACGAACAGCTTAGCGGGTCGCTGTAGCCGCTCGCGCGCAATTTATTAACCGGCCTGAAGCTTGCAACCTCGAAGCTGGCGCCCATGGCGCAGTACGGGGCTTACAGTCTGGGCTTGCAACCCATGGCCTGGAGGCCGAATAACGGCCACATTGGCGCGATATCTGACGCTGCGTTGAATTGGAATGTTCTAGAATGGGCGACGAATTTTCACTTGAAGATGTGCTGATCATCCTACAGCGCCGGGTTTGGTATTTCCTCATCCCCGTGCTGGTGATTGCGCCGCTTGGCATTTTGACAGTGATGTTGCTGCCCCCCAAATACACCGCGAAGGGTACGATTTTGGTGGAATCGCAGCAGATCCCGACCGAGTTCATCCGCTCGACCATCAACGCCTACGCCCAGGAGCGCATCCAAACCATCCGCCAGCGGGTGATGACGCGCAATCGGCTGCTTCAGGTCGCCGACAAATATACTGTGTTTCCGCGGACCACGCGCCTGTCTGAAAGCGAGCGCGTTGATTTGATGCGATCCGGCCTTAACGTATCCCTGATCACAATTGACCGCGGCCGGCGCTCGGCCAAAGACGGCACCATTGCCTTCACCATTTCCTATACCGATCGCGATCCCGCCAAAGCCTATCTCGTCGCCAACGAATTCATGACGCTGTTCCTCAGCGAAGATGTCAGCACACGAACTGCCGGCGCCTCTAACACAACCGAATTTTTTGAGCGCGAAGCGGCGAAGTTACGTGCGGAAGTCAGTGCGATTGAAAGCCGGATTTCAAATTTTAAAGTCGAGAATACAGATGCATTGCCTGAACATCTCAACATGCATCTCGATATGCTGGAACGCACGACGCGCGAATTGAATAGTTCGCAGCGATCCATCGAAGCCTTGGAAGAAGAAAAACGCTTCCTGGAAACTCAATTGACCTCTAACGTCGGTTCCGAGAACGGATTGTCGCAAGAGTTATTGCGTCTTGAAGGCGAGCTGGCGCGGCTGCGGGGAACTTATCTGGACACCTATCCGGAAATTCAGGCCAAGCGCAGCGAAATCGCCGCAATCAAACGCCAGCTGGCGCCGAGCGCGGAAATTCAACGGCTGCGGGCGGCGTTACGCGACGCCGAGGCGGCGCTGTTTGCAACCGAGCGAACCGAAACGGCGAGCGCCGAAGACATCGCCGCTGCAGAAGTCACGGTAACGATCGCGCGCGATACGCTCAGCGAAAAAATTTCGCGCGAGACCCGCAACGGGGCGACGGATATTTCCGGCGTACAAATGGAAGGCCGGCTCGCGATTATTGAAAACCGTATCCGCATGCTGGACCGATCATCTGACGGCCTGCGCGCCCAGATTAAAGATTATGAGGCCCGCATCGGCAGAACCCCTGCGGTCGAGCGCGACCTTGCCGGCCTGACGCGCGATTATGAAAACACATTCCAGGAGTATCAGGACGTTCGCGGTAAACAACAGGACGCCCAGCTTGCTGAAAACCTCGAGGAAAACAGACAGGCGGAAAAATTCTCCATACTTGAGCCAGCACTGCGGCCGGATCGTCCGACCAGCCCGGACCGTATTAAACTCAGCATCCTGGCTATTTTTGCCTCTCTTGCCGCCGGCGGCGGCATTGGGCTTGCGGCCGAAATTTTATTTTCCACCATCCGCGGCCGTAATCATGTGGCCGGGCTAGTGGACGAACATCCCATCGCCGTCATTCCCTATATACCTGCCGACAAAGACAAAAAACCGTCATTTCTCTCATTGTTCGGACAACGCAAGATTGGCGTCGATAACATGCCGGAAGCGGCTTAAGCATTTCCGATTGGAGCCCTTCGCGAAAAATGGGAACCGGTTTACGGATACACAAGTACGCAGAACAAAGGACTAGAGCAGTTACACAATTCAAAAAGACGAAAATGCTCTAGGTTGGTGTAATGGATCGTATTAGACAAGCAGTAACGCGCGCGCGCAGCGGCGCAACACAAGCCGCCCTAACGGCTACGAAACGCCCGCCGGCGCCGCGCCTCGCGCCCAATGACGCTGGCGGCGATCATCCGCCTTCAGATGACCGTTTTGCGCCGGCGGCATGCGATTTTGACAGGTTCAGCGCCCATCGCATCATTTCAAACGAACAAGACCCGGTGCTCAACGCCTATCGTGTTCTTCGCACCCGCGTTTTACAGAAGATGGACGCCGCCGGATGGAAGACCATAGCCATCGTCTCTCCCGGCGCCGGCGCAGGAAAAACCGTTACTGCAATTAATCTGGCGATCGCCATCGGCGCAAAAACCGGCATGCATCCGGTGCTCGTCGATCTCGATTTTTACCGGCCTAGCGTGGCGCGCTATCTCGGCTTTCGCGAGCCCCCCTCTCTGCTCGACTATTTTGAAGGCAAACGCGAGCTTGATGAGGTCACGGTGCGCCCGGATCTTAACGATTTGCTGGTGATGCCAAATGAGCGCGTGACCCGCAGAGGCGCAGAGTTTTTAACCTCCGAACGAACCGATCAACTCATCCATACAGCAACCACTGACTATCATGCGCGCACCGTGATTTTCGATATGTCGCCGCTGCTCGGCTGCGACGACACGCTCGCCTTTCTACCGAAAGTCGATTGCGTCCTGCTTGTCGCCGCCAGCGGCCAGACCCAGGTGGCGGAATTGAAGGAAGCAAAACGCATCCTTGCCAAGTCCAATGTGATCGGCACGGTCCTGAATAAATCACCGCGCGCGCTGATGGCCAACCAATATTATTAATCAAACCTTTCTTGGAAAAACCAGACGGCGCCTTAAAGTCGACTCCAAATGCAGTCCTGAAGAGATTCTGGCCTCAAAAACCCTTATATTTCGGGATTTGACTGGCCATACCGCTTGATCCGGCCAGTAAACCACCCAGTATAATGGCTGGTGAAGCTTTTGTTCACCGAATTGTCAGCGTTTTATCGTAATCGAACCGCTGCTTTACATCGGGCGGATATGCAGGTTTCTCAGTCAGTTAAGTTCGCGGCGCTTATTGTCGTGCTCACTACGCTCTATTTCCTCGCCAGCGGGCTGTTTGGCGACGGGGGCAAGGCCGTCGACGCCGCGGCGCCAGCCCGCTTCACAGTGGTCACGCAAACCGTATCGCCACAAACATGGCAAGCTGAAATCGTCGTGCGCGGTCGCACCGCCGCCGAGCGCAAAGTCATCGTCCGTGCAGAAATCGCCGGCGCGGTTGCAGCGACGCCAACGCCGGAAGGCGCGTCTGTGCGCAAGGGCGATGTTCTGTGCCAGATTGAGGTGAATGCGCGCCAGGCGGAACTGGCCGAAGCACGCGCAGCGCTCGACAAAGCACGGCTTGATTACAACGCCGCGGTCAAACTCCATGAAGGCGGGTTTCGGTCGCAGACCGCCGTTGCAGCGGCAAAAGCAGCGCTCGACCTGGCCGTCGCCAGCACAGCGCGCACCGGCATAGTTCTGTCGAAAACCAAAATCTCCGCGCCATTTGACGGCGTGTTTGACCACCGCAATGTCGAGGTTGGTGATTTCTTAAGCGTCGGGGACCCCTGCGGCACCGTTATCCAGCGATCGCCGTTTTTGGTGATTGGCGCGGTCTCCGAAAAGGATGTTGCGAAGATTTCAAAAAATGATCGCGGCGTTGCACGCCTGGCGACCGGAGAAATCATTAAAGGCGTTGTTCGGTTTGTCGCCGCCGCCGCTGACCCTGCAACGCGCACCTTCACTGTCGAGTTACAAGTCCCGAACGATGACGGCGCCTTGCGCGACGGCGTCACTGCTGACTTCACTATCTTCGCCAAAGAGCGCGCCGCGCATCATATACCGCGGTCATCACTGACCTTGGGCGATGATGGCGGCATCGGCGTGCGCACGCTTGGCGCCGACAGCGCGGTTCAGTTTAAATCTGTCCGCCTCCTCGGCGAAGACCCGAGCGGGGTATGGGTTGCAGGCCTTGATGGCGAGTCGCAACTGATTGTGCGCGGTCAGGATTTTGTCAGCGCCGGTCAAATGGTTGAGGCGGTTGATGTTGAGGCCATGAAAGCAGGGCCAAGCCAGGACGCCGGGGCGACGCCATGAACGGCCTGATAGACGCTGCGTTCTCGCATACGCGCGTCGTCATGACGGCGCTGATCGTGATGATCATTTTCGGCGTCAATTCCTTCAACACCATACCGCGCGAGGCCGAGCCGGATATTCCGGCGCCGTTCATACTGGTAACGCTACCGCTGCCAGGCGTGTCGCCGGAAGACGGCGAGCGGTTGCTGATCCGCCCGACCGAGCTGGAATTTCAAAGCATCGAGGGTCTGAAACAAATGGACTCGCTGGCCTTTGACGGCGCAGCGCAAATCATCCTCGAATTTTTGACCACCATTGACGTCGACCAGGCCGTTCTTGACGTGCGTGAAGCGGTTGATCGGGCAAAGGCGGAATATCCTTCGAATGCGGAAGAACCGATCGTCACCGAGTTTAATCTGCAAAACGAGTTTCCGATTTTGACGGTCATGCTTTTTGGCGACGCGCCGGAACGCGCGGTTTACAGGACCGCAATAGCACTGCAAGACCATCTCGACAGTATCTCAGGGGTTCTTGAAGCACGCCTCACCGGCGCGCGCGAAGAGCTGCTCGAAGTTATCATCGACCCCAAAGTGCTGGAATCCTTCAATCTCACCGAAGTTGAAGTGATCAACGCCGTCGGCGCCAACAACCAGCTGGTCACCGCCGGTTCGATCAACCTCGCCGATGGCCGGTTCGCCATCAAAGCGCCCGGGCTGATCAAAAACGCCGCCGATCTGATGTCTATACCGGTGCGCGTCAATGGCGATAATGTCGTGACTATCGGCGATCTCGGCGAGGTGCGCCGCACCTTTAAAGACCGCAACGGCTACGCCCTGTTCAACGGCCAGCCGGCGATTGGTGTTGAAATATCAAAACGCGCCGGGGCCAATATCGTCGATACCATCGAACAAGCGCGCGCGGTCGTCCAACGTGAAGCCGCCTTGTGGCCGACAACCATCCGCCATGAGTTTCTGAGCGATCAATCGATCACTGTGAAGGATAATCTTCAAGGCCTGACCTCTTCGATTGTGACCGCAATCCTGCTTGTGATGATCGTTATCATCGCCGCCCTCGGCATGCGTTCAGCGGTCATGGTCGGGATAGCGATCCCGACATCGTTCCTGATTAGTTTTTTATTGCTGACGGTGTTTGGCTACACGCTCAACATGATGGTGATGTTCGGACTGATCTTGTCAGTCGGGATGTTGGTCGACGGGGCGATTGTAATTGTTGAATATGCCGACCGGCGGATGGCGGAAGGCGCGCCGCGTCGTCTCGCTTACGCAGAAGCCTCCAAGCGCATGTTCTGGCCGGTCGTCACCTCAACGGCGACGACGCTGGCCGCTTTTATCCCGTTTTTGTTCTGGCAATCGCTGCCCGGCGAGTTCATGAAATTTTTGCCGTTAACGCTGATTTTCGTGCTGTTGTCTTCGCTCGTCGTCGCACTGATCTTTCTGCCGGTGCTGGGCGGGCTGTTAGGGCTGCCGGACTGGATGAAGAAGAAGTTCAACATTAAAGGAAAATCCGACGCGCCGACCAAACAGCTGCTGGTCGATGAAGTTGACCCAACCACGCTTGACGGACCGGTCGCGTTTTACGCCCGCTTTCTGACCCGGCTGGTGCGCCGTCCGTTGCTGGTGCTGCTGGCGGCGGGCATCTTGGTGTCTATCTGCCTTGCTTTATTCATCCGCGCCGCGCCGGATGTAGAATTTTTTATTCGCAACGACGACGAGCAGCTCAATCTCCTGGTGCTCGGCCGCGGCAATATGTCGGAGCAGCAGAAGATTGAAATCGTCAAAGAAGTCTCCGCGCGCATTGAGGACCATCCGGCAATTGAGCATCTTTATTTGCAAACCGGGCCGGCGCTAGGGCGCAGCCGCGATGTGCCGTCAGAAACTATCGGTCAGGTCGGCGTCGATCTGATTGCCTATACCGAACGTGAGCACTCCACTATCATCTTAGAACAATTGCGCGATCTGGTTCAGGGCGTGCCTGGCGTCATCGTCGAGGTGCGCCAGCGCGAAAGCGGCCCGCCGGTCGGCAAGGATGTCCAGGTAGAGATTACCGCTGTCGATTTTGACGCTATGTTGCGCGCAGCGAAAAAAGTGCGCGCCTATGCCGACACGGCGAGCCTGACCGTAAACGGACAGGACGTGCCAACCTATATGGACCAGGAAGACACGCTGCCGCTACCCGGTATCGAGTGGTCGGTTGAGGTTGATCGCGAGCTTGCCGGTCGCTATGGACTTTCGGTTCAACAGGCCGGCGGCGTGCTTCAGTTTGTCACTGACGGGCTCTTGCTCGATAAATACCGCCCCGACGACGCCGATGATGAAATCGATATCCGCATCCGGTATCCGAAAGAGTACCGCAATATTTTCGCATTGGACGCGGTTCGGATTCAAACGCCTGAAGGCTCGGTGCCGCTGTCGAATTTTGTCACCCGCACCGCGCGCCCTCAGGTTGACCGCATCGTCCGGCGCGACGGCCGGCGCATCATCGAAATCAAGGCCAATGGCAACACCCGTGCGGAAGGCCATGAAGTGAGCCAGGGCCAAGCGATAGCCGATATGAAGCAATGGCTCTCCTCGGGCGCATTGGTAGAAGACGTCAGCTGGATCATGCGTGGCGCAGACGAAGAAACCGTGGATGCGGCGAAGTTTTTTCAAGGCGCGATGGCGGCGGCTCTATTTATGATCGCGATGATCCTGCTGCTTGAGTTTAACAGCTTTTACCACGCCGCGCTGACGCTTTCATCAGTGATATTATCCGTGTTCGGTGTTCTTTTTGGGATTGCTTTATCCGGGCAATATATCAGCATCATTATGACCGGGACCGGGATTGTCGCGCTGGCGGGGATCGTCGTGAACAACAACATCGTCCTTATCGACACTTATCAATATTTGCGGCGCAAGGGCCTTTCTGTTGAAAATGCGGTCATCCGCACTGCCGCCCAACGGGTGCGCCCGGTATTGCTGACTACTGTCACTACCATTCTTGGGCTGTTGCCGATGGTGTTTGAAATCACCGTCAACTTCGGCTCAGGGACAATCTCGCGCGGCTCGACAACATCGGACTGGTGGGTGCTGTTATCTTCGGCGGTGGTGTTCGGGCTCGCCTTTTCAACCATGCTGACCCTAATTTTAACACCGGTGATGCTCGCGGCGCCAGCGGTTTTGCGCAAACGCATTCCCGCCGCCGCCAACATTGTCATGCGACTATTCAGTAGACTGACCGGTCGCCGCAGCGGGCCCGGCCACACCGCCAATGCGCCGCCGCTTGAGGTCGATTATAAGCGCGCCGCTGAGTAGAGCTATTGGCTAGGCTCAGCCTCTTGCGTATCAGGCGCGCCAGAATCTGGTACTTCGAAAATCTGGCCGGGATAAATCAGATCCGGATCGCGGATCTGGTCGGCATTGGCCTGATAGATGATGGTGTATTGGGCGCCGCGGCCATAAGCGCGCCGGGCGATGCGCCACAGGCTGTTGCCCGGCTGAACCACGACCTTGCCGTCGCGCAGCTGGATCTGATGCGGACTGGCGCGTTCAAACGGCAGTTCAATTGCATAGATCGGCCGGCCATTTTCGTCGAGCTGAATGACCAGCAATTGATAAACGCCAGGCGCAATCTGGCCTTCCGGCGCCAGCGTCCAACGTCCGGCTTGCGACGACGGCGCCTGCCCCAGCATGCGGCGATTAATGAACAGCTGCACCATGCGGTTAGGCTCGGCGCGTCCGGAAAAAATCACCGCACCGCTGTCGTCATAATCGATAACGTCAAGGGTGAGCGGGCCGAGCCCTTCGGGCGTCTCGCGCGGGTCTTGCAGAACTTCCGTCGCGCCGCCCGGCGTGGTGCGCAACACCAGCGGCCGGTCGCCTTCGCGCTCCGGCACGTAAATCAACACCGTCTCCTCGGAGCGGATGGTCAGCCCGTCTTTCGTGGTCATCGACAGGCTAAGCTCGACCGGGCCTGACGCCAGCGGCGTGTCGGTCGCCAACGCCCATGAGCCATCCGCTTCCGCAACGGTCTCGGCCAGATCC
The DNA here is from genome assembly GCA_021776295.1 of Hyphococcus sp. Taxonomy (GTDB): domain Bacteria; phylum Pseudomonadota; class Alphaproteobacteria; order Caulobacterales; family Parvularculaceae; genus Hyphococcus. The sequence goes on along the minus strand of JAJFGE010000181.1, from coordinate 38,554 downwards.
TCGCCATTGGCGAACAGATTTACAGTGGCGCCGGGTTTTGCACGCCCGGCAATTGTCGCGTACCCGCTGCGGGTGACATAAACAATGTCGAAGCTCGGCAGCGCCGGCTCTTTCGCAGCCGTGTCCGCATCATCACCCGTATCGGCGTCCACCGCCACAGCATCCGGTTCGGCATCGTCAATAATCTTGAAACGTTCCACCGCCTTCCAGCCAATGAACCCGAGAACAATCAGTAAGAGGACAATGATTACCACGCGCATAAGACGCCGCTCCTTAGATGAACTGCCATGACCGCGATTTTACTTTACCCAAAAGAAAATCTGCGTACAATGCCCAGCCAACAACAAGAAACGTACAAAGTTATGAAATCATTATGTGTTTACTGCGGGTCCCGGCCGGGAAAAGACCCCGCTTTTGAAGAAGCAGCCATTGCAATCGGAAAAGAGGCGGCCCACCGGGGCTGCCGGATTGTCTATGGCGGCGGTAAAATGGGCCTGATGGGGGCGACAGCGGGCGCTGCACGCGACGCTGGCGGCGATGTTTTTGGCGTCATTCCGGATTTTCTGGTCGAGCTTGAGGGCATTCTGGAGGGCGTCGATCATAAAATCGTCGACACCATGCATGAACGTAAAATGCTGATGTTTGAAGAATCCGATGCGATTTTGACGTTGCCCGGCGGCATCGGCACGCTGGAAGAATTGATCGAAGTCCTCTCCTGGGCGCGGCTCGCGCTTCACCGCAAGCCGATTATCGTCCTCAATCTCAACGGCTTCTGGACGCCGCTGCAACAACTGTTCGAACACGTTGTATCGCAGGGCTTTGCCGACAAGGAGCTGTTGAACGATACGGTTTTCGTTTCCAGCGTCGAAGAGGTGTTCCCCGCCGCTGAGCAACAATTGTTGCGCGCTAAAGCCTAAGCATCAAAACGATCAGGCGTGCTCGCCGCGGAAGCGTGCGCGCGCCTTTTTTGCGCCGATAAGCGGAAACAACGCGGCCATTTCCGGGCCGCGCGCTTCGCCGGTCAAAGCAAGGCGCAGCGGCATAAACAGTTTCCGCCCCTTGGCGCCGGTTTTTTCTTTCAGCGCATTGGTCAGGACCGTCCAGCTCTCGTCATTAAGATCGCCCTCAATCAGGTTCGCCGCTTCATCCGTAAGCGCCTTATCTTCAATCACCGGGTCAATCTCTCCGTTGATGACCGTCACCCAATGGGCGACGTCGCTGAGCCGGGTAATATTGCCGCGCGCCGCATTCCAGATGGCTTCACTGACACCCATATCGCCAAGACGCGCTTCAACATCGCCAAACGGCGTTTCGTGCAGGAGCTTGGCGTTGAGCGCCTCAAGCTCGGCTTCGTCAAACCGCGCCGGGGCGCGGCCGATGCGATCAAAATCAAAGCTTTGGGCCAACACGCCAAGGTCGCGGACCGGCTCAACCGGATCGGCAGTGCCGAGCTTGGCAAGCAGACTGGTGATCGCCGCCGCTTCAAGCCCGTCGTCGCGCATCGCCTCGATCGACAGCGAGCCAAGGCGTTTCGACAGGTTGCCCCCATCAGCGCCAACCAACAACGAGTGATGCGCAAAGGCCGGCGGCTCTCCGCCAAGGGCTTTGAATATCTCGATCTGCACGCCGGTATTGGTGACATGGTCCTCGCCGCGCATCACATGGGTTATGCCAAGCTCGATATCATCAACACAGCTCGGCAAGGTGTAGAGATACATCCCATCTTCGCGGATCAATACCGGGTCGGAGACGCTTGCGGTGTCGACGCTGGTCTCTCCACGGATTAAATCAGTCCACACTGCTGGCGCGTGCGACAGCTTGAACCGCCAATGCGCACGGCGCCCTTCCGCTTCAAAGGCTTGGCGCTCCGCCTCGCTGAGCGATAATGCGGCGCGATCATAAACCGGCGGCAGACTGCGCGCGCGCTGCAGCTTGCGCTTGCGGTCAAGCTCGTCAGCGCTCTCGTAGCAAGGATAGAGCAGGCCCTCGGCGATCAGCCTGTCGCGTGCGGCGTCATAGCGGTCAAACCGGTCGGACTGGTTCACCGTCTCGTCATGGTCGAGCCCGAGCCAGGCAAGGTCAGCCTTGATCGCCTCCTCATAGGCTTTGGTCGAGCGCTCCTGGTCGGTGTCGTCGATGCGCAGGATAAACCGGCCGTCTTGCTTACGGGCCAAAAGCCAGTTCCAAAGCGCGGCGCGGACATTGCCAACATGGAGCTTGCCGGTTGGCGACGGCGCAAAACGAACGGTGACGGTCATGATATTTCCACAAATTTGAGTCGCGAGGGATTAACGCCTCGGCGCGCTGCGGTCAAACCGCATATTAGTCGCGCCAGCCATGGGTGATCGGATAGCGCCGGTCGCGGCCGAAATTCACCGCCGTGACTTTCGGTCCCGGCGCGGCCTGGCGGCGTTTGTATTCGGCGACATATAGCAAATGCTCAATGCGCCGCACTACCGCCTCGTCATAGCCTTGTGCGACAATCTCCGACACCGCCATTTCCTTTTCGACCAGCATCTCGAGGATCGGATCGAGGATGTCATAGGCCGGCAGATTGTCCTCGTCTTTTTGGTCTTCACGCAGCTCCGCCGAGGGCGGTTTGGTGATGATGCGTTCCGGGATAACGCTGCCGCTCGGACCTTGCAGGTCTACCGCGTGGTTTTCATTGCGCCAGCGGCTGAGCGCGAAAATATCGGTTTTGTAAATGTCCTTGAGCGGATTATAGCCGCCATTCATGTCGCCATAGAGCGTTGCATAGCCAACCGACATTTCCGACTTGTTGCCAGTGGTCAACACCATGTCGCCAAACTTGTTGGACAACGCCATTAAAAGAACCCCGCGCAGGCGCGACTGGATATTTTCTTCCGTCGTGTCCTTGTCGAGATTGCCAAATACTGGCGCCAGCATCTCGTCAAACGCGGCAACGCCCGGTTCAATGCTGATTGAGCGATAGTCAACGCCCAGCAGCGCCGCGCATGCTTGCGCATCCTCAAAGCTTTCACGCGACGTATAGCGCGACGCCATCATCACACAGCGCACCCGGTCCGCGCCCAGCGCATCAACCGCTATCGCCGCCGTCAGCGCTGAATCAACCCCGCCCGACAGGCCAATGATGACGCCTTTAAAGCGGTTCTTGTTGACATAATCGCGCACCGCCATGGTCACCGCGCGATAGGTCATCTCCGCGCCGTCCACCCATTGCGCGCGCGGGCCGTCCTCGCAAATCCAGCGTTTCCCGTCGCGCCGCCACCGGGTCAGGAACACGCCTTCGATAAATTGCGGCGCCCGGAAGATAATTTCGCCGGCCCGATCCATGATAAAACCGGCGCCCTCAAACAGCACTTCATCTTGCCCGGCAAGCTGGTTGACGAAAATCAGCGGCAGCCCAGTTTGGCGAACGCACTCGCGCGCCGCATCGGCGCGCTCAGCAAGCGAGGTTTCGCGAAACGGTGATCCGTGCGGCACGATAAAAATTTCGGCGCCAGCGTTTTGCAACGCCTCCCCCGCCCCCGGCAGCCACATATCTTCGCAAACCATCAGCCCGAGGCGAACGCCGTTGAGGTTAACGGGTTCGGGAAATGAAGGCCCCGGCGTGAACCGGCGCGGCTCATCGAAGACGCCGTAATTGGGCAGGCGCACTTTATAGCGCGTCGCGACAATCTCGCCGGCGTGCAATACGAAAGCCGCGTTATAAAGATTGTCGCCGTCCTTCCATGGGGCGCCAATAATCATCGCCGGACCGCCATCGGCGGTATCAGCTGCAAGCGCCAGGACAGCATCGCGGCAGGCGCGCTGAAAAGATGGCTTTTGCACAAGGTCTTCCGGTGGATAACCCGCCACAACCAGTTCGCAAAAGACAACAAGGTCAGCGCCAGCGTCGGCGGCCTCCCGCCGCGCTTCGCGGATGCGCACAACATTGCCGTCGATGTCGCCGACAACCGGCGCGATTTGCGCCACCGCAATCGAGTACTGATCCGTCATAAGCTTAACCGCCAGCAAACTTGCGCCTTAAGCGCAAGTCATAACCTCTCTGTCAGAGTAGATATGGTCTCGCCAATGGGGAAGCAAATATTTGTTTGCCGCGGCGACGCAACGGGCGGCGGGCAAAGCGGTTACGCGCGCAACCTTTTGTCGACTTCCGCTTCGGCGTCAATCTGTTCGACCCCAATCTGGGCGGCTTGCTCAATCTGCTGCGCCCAGGAAACTGTCACCCGGCCATCAGAACCAGAAACGACAGGCGTTTTCGAAAGGCGAATGGCTTCGATAAACAAAGCTGCACCATAGGCCAGCGGATCGCGGATCGCCAGCGGCGCCTTGTCCGGCGAAATATCAGCGTTGAGCTTGGCTGGCGTGGTGTTGGACATGGTCCGTTCAATAAAATCAAAATCGATGACGCCGTCATCATAGACCAGCGTCATGCGGCGTTCCGGAACTCTCGACCGGCGGGCGGCCTCCAGGATAGCAATGGTTCCGTTCTCAAGCAGAAGCTCGGCGGAAATTTCATCCACATTGCCGCTCGCATAGACGGTGCTGATATCAGCCCCTGACAACTGGCGCACAATATCAAGGTCATGCACCATCAAATCAAATGCAACCGAAACATCGTCACAGCGCCCAGTGTGTGGCACGCGCCGCACGCACTCAATCCTGACCGGCGCGCGCGCGCGCGAGAAAAGCCCCACCGCAGCGCAAACATAACGCTCTTGATGACCTATCTGCAGCACAAGATTTTTAGTATCTGCAAGCGCAACTAACCGATCAACTGCGCAAACCGTCAGCGCAAGCGGTTTTTCTACAAAACAATGACAACCCTTTAACAACGCTGCTTCACAAAGCGAAAAATGATCGCTTGCCGGCGCAGCGATCACCACTGCGTCCATCTCCTGCAGGAACGCGTCATAGCTCTGATAGGTCTTGGTGTTAAATTTCTGCGCCAACACTTGCGCGCGCTCCGCATCAATATCGTAGACGCCGGCAAATAGAATATTGCTGTCGTCCACAAGGTCGCGGTCAGCAAGCTTTGCGGCGTGGTAGGAGCCGAATACACCGGCCCCGGCAACACCCATTCTCAATGATGGCGGCACGCACAAACCCCCGTTCGTACTGGTAACAATACCGGCTCTCCCGCCGATTTCCGCGACACCATACAAGTGGTTTCCTTGTGAGCAATTGCCTTAGTTCACGCAAATGGTCAAACTATGTTTCGGGCTATTTCACACATCCCGATACTTATTTCTCGCCGTTAACATTGCGGTTATGTTTGAAGCTGTCGCCGAGAATGAAAGCCAATTCAAGCGCTTGGCTGGCATTTAGTCTCGGGTCGCAATGGGTGTGGTAGCGCGAGGAAAGATCAGCCTCGGAGATTTCCTGCGATCCGCCCAAGCACTCGGTGACATTCTGACCGGTCATCTCGATATGAACGCCGCCGGGATGGGCGCTTTCAGCGCGGCAGACATCCACAAAATTGCGCACTTCCGATAAAATTGAATCAAACCGCCGGGTTTTATAGCCGACCTCGGTCTTGATGGTGTTGCCGTGCATGGGATCGCAGGACCACACCACATTGCGGCCTTCGGACTCTATCCGCCGCAACAGGGGTTGCAAACCGCCGGCGACATTGTCGGCCCCATAGCGGGCGATCAGGACCACGCGGCCGGCTTCATTATTGGGATCGATCACATCGAGAATGCGGATCAACTCATCAGGCTCAAGCGAGGGCCCGCATTTAACGCCAATCGGGTTTTCAATACCGCGGCAGAACTCAACATGCGCGCCATCCGGCTGGCGCGTACGATCGCCAATCCAGACCATATGCGCGGAGGTGTCGTACCAGCCGCCTGTGGTGGAATCGACGCGCGTCATCGCTGCTTCATAGCCGAGCAGCAGTGCTTCATGGCTGGTGTAGAAATTGACCTCGCGAATGGCCCGCACATCGCCGCCGTCAACGCCGCAGGCCTCCATGAAGTTGATCGCTTCGGAAATTTTATCGGCAAGAGCGCGATAGCGATGTTCCTGGCTGTTGCCGGAAACGAATTCCAAATTCCAGCGATGGACATTGCGCAAATCCGCATAGCCGCCGGTTGCAAAGGCGCGTATCAGGTTGAGCGTCGCCGCCGATTGTCCGTATGCTTTCAATAGGCGTTGCGGGTCCGGCGTGCGCGTCGCTGCCGCAAACGTCGAACCGTTGATATTGTCGCCGCGATAGCTCGGCAAGGTATCGCCGCCTTTAGTCTCGGTCGGCGCGCTGCGCGGCTTGGCGTATTGCCCGGCGATGCGGCCGACTTTCACCACCGGCGTCGCCGCGCCAAAGGTCAACGCCACCGACATTTGCAGCAGCACCCGGAAGGTGTCGCGGATATTATCGGGATGAAACTCCTTAAAGCTCTCCGCGCAATCGCCGCCCTGAAGCAAAAACGCCTTGCCGCGCGCGACCTCCGCCAGGGAGGCGCGCAAGGTTCTAACCTCGCCGGCAAACACCAGTGGCGGGTAGGTCGACAGCTCCCTTTCCACCGCCGCCAAAGCAGCCGGGTCGGGATAGTCCTCCGGAATGTGCCGCGCCGGCTTTTTCCGCCAGCTATCTACCGTCCAAGTCATCTCAAAACTCCAACCAATACATGTCTGTAGCGCGGGCTTCGCCGCATCGCAACAAATTCGCGTCCTGTCGTTTTCGTGACTTCGCATCAACGCGCCAGGCTGCTACCAAACAGCGCTTGCAATTTTCAGGAGCCTGTCCCGTGAAATCCACCCTCTACGCCGCCGCCATCTTGATGGCTTGCGCGCCCGCTGTCGCCCAGAATGATTTCTCCGAGGTTGAATTCAAGACCACGCAAGTCGCTGAGGGCGTTTACATGCTGGCCGGCGCGGGCGGCAATATTGGTCTTTCGGTTGGCGAGGATGGCGCTTTTCTCATAGACGACCAGTTCGCCCCGCTGAATGAGAAAATCCTGGCGGCAATCGCCGCCGTCACCGACAAGCCGGTGGAGTTTGTGCTCAACACTCACTACCACGGCGATCACACGGGCGGGAATGAGCCGCTCGGCAAATCCGGCGCCCATATTGTTGCGCATGACAATGTTCGCGCCCGCCTCGCCAAGGCCGAAGCGGAAACGCCCGCCGCCGCCCTGCCGGTGATTACGTTTTCAGACACGACGACATTCCACTGGAACGATCAGGAGATTTACATCTTCCATCCCGAAAACGCGCATACGGATGGCGATGCGATTGTGTATTTTCGCAACCGCGCGGTGGTGCATATGGGCGATGCGCTATTTTCTGGGTGGTATCCGTATATCGATATTGACGCAGGCGGCAGCCTTGCCGGCTATATTGCTTCGCTTCAAAGCGTTGCCGCAATGATTGACGGCGACGTCAAGGTCATTCCCGGGCACGGGCCTCTTTCGTCAAAGGCTGACATTGAACGCTCGATTGCAATGCTCAAAGACGTGCGTGGGCGCATCCAGGTGTTAATCGATCAAGGACTGGATGAAGACGCCGCCGTCGCGGCAGATCCGTTGGCTGACCTCAACGAGAAATGGGCGTGGCGGTTCATTACCGCTGAGAAGATGGTCCGCACCGCCTATAAGTCGCTCACAACGCAATAAAAAACGCGCCCACGGATGTGGACGCGTTAAGTTGCTGGGAAGTTAGAGCAGAACCGTCTTTGGTCGGACTTGACCCCTGCTCTATTTTTTATGACGCGCGATCAGGAAAAGTGGGAATTGCTTTTCTGTTCGACCACGCGCGGGGTTGTTCAGGAGTTCAACGCAACTTCGAGAACTTTGCCGCGACGGACTTTGCACTCAGCGCGCAGAACCTCGCCGTCATCATGCGGGATAAGCTCCAGGCTCAGCCGTTTGGCGGAACCGCTCGTGGTGCGGATAAATTTCACACTATATTCGCTGACCACCGCCAGTTCCTGAGCGTCGATCTCCGCCGCGCACATGTTGACCTGCTCGCTGATGCTCGCAGCATGGGCTGGGACCGCCGCGAGGGCGAAAACGCTTACAAAAAGACCGGAAAATAACTTCTTAACCATGGGAATGGCTCCATCGTTGGGGTTTGCGCCCGGCAGCGCAGATTTCAGGGGCGCCGGTTGGTACACTTTACGGTTTACTATATATTTTTATAGTGTCAATAGCTATTTAAGGAAGCATGTGATATTTTTGCAAGGACGACAGATTCGTCGCAAATAGAGTAACTATCGAGGACCAGCCGATGGCTAAATCGCAAAGGACCCCTATGTCGCGCACCTATAATAAGGACTGCCTTCTCGCCCATGCTCTCGATCTACTGGGCGAGCGCTGGACATTCCTGATTTTGCGCGATTTGTTTTTAGGGCCGCAGCGCTTTGGCGACTTGCAGGCCGGCCTGCCGGGCATCGGCGCCAACCTGTTGAGCAAACGCCTGAAGGAGCTTGAACAGGCGGACATCATTGTCGCACCGACATCGAATGAAGCCGGCGCCGGCTATCGGCTGTCGCCCCAGGGCGAGGGCCTGCGGCCGGCGATCCGCGAAATGATGTGCTGGTCGATTGAATATTTTATGGAGCGGCCGGAATTATCGCCGGCGCATGAATGTATTTACACCGACCATCTTGAGCCCGATAGCGTTGCGCTCGCGGTTGAGTTGTTTGCCAAATACTGCCCGGAACCGGATCTTAATTACGTCGCACATATTTATATCGATGATTTTCCGTATACATTTTACTATATGAACGGCGAGATGGTGACGCGGCGCGGCGCCGACACGCCGGCGGTCGCCAATATTACAACCGATGTCGCCACCATCATGCAGGCGTTTCGAAAAGAGCTTGACCTCGACGAGGCCAAAGCGCGCATGAAGCTGTCCGGCCATGACAAAGTCATCACCCATCTTCTCAGATGCATCGTCCATGCGGAAAAACATGCGGAACAAGAACTGGCGCCGACAGCGCATGCAGCCGTCGTTTAGCTCATCGAGCGATTGTTCAAATTCAAGCCCAAATCCATCTCCCGCTCATTCCCGCGAAAGCGGGAATCCAGAGCCATATCCGTTGCGCGTCGTTCTGGATTCCCGCTTTCGCGGGAATGAGCGGAATGTTGGTGCGTGGCTCAGATTTATCGCCCGACGTTCTAGTTTGACACCGCAACGTCGAAATCTGCTTGCGTCAAATTTTTAACATCGTCGACGCAAACGCCGGACGCCAGCTCGATCAGCGTCATGCCCTTGCCGGCTTCAATTTCAAAAACCCCAAGATTGGTAATCACCAAATCAACTACTGCACGACCGGTCAACGGCAGCGCGCATTCATGCAATAGCTTCGGCGCACCGGATTTAGACGCATGGTCCATCACCACAACGACGCGCTTGACGCCGGCGACCAGATCCATCGCCCCGCCCATGCCTTTGACCATCTTGCCGGGAATCATCCAATTGGCGAGATCGCCCTTCTCAGACACTTCCATCGCGCCAAGCACCGACAGATCGATATGCCCGCCGCGGATCATCGCGAAGCTATCAGCGGATGAAAAATAAGATGTCCGCCGCAATTCGGTAATGGTCTGCTTGCCGGCGTTGATAAGGTCGGCGTCAACCTCGTCGTCATAGGGAAACGGGCCCATGCCGAGCATGCCGTTTTCTGACTGCAAGGTTACGTCAATGCCTTCGTCAATATGATTGGCGACCAGCGTCGGAATGCCAATGCCGAGATTAACATAAAACCCGTCTTTGAGTTCGCGCGCCGCGCGCGCCGCCATTTGATTTCTATCCCAGGCCATTATGCGCTCTCCCTTTCGCGAACCGTGCGTTGTTCAATGCGCTTTTCATGCTCGCCCTGGATGATGCGCTGGACATAAATGCCCGGCGTGTGAATGCAATCCGGATTAAGGCTGCCTAAAGGTACAATCTCTTCGACTTCAGCCACCGTCACCTTGCCGGCGGCGGCCATCATCGGATTAAAATTGCGCGCGGTTTTGCGGAAGACGAGATTGCCCTGTTCGTCGCCCTTCCAGGCTTTGACAATCGACAGATCGGCGACAAGGCCGGTTTCGAGAATATAGATCTCGCCGCCAAACTCTTTGTGTTCCTTGCCTTCGGCGATAACCGTGCCGACGCCGGTCTTGGTGTAAAAACCGGGAATGCCGGCGGCGCCGGCGCGGCAACGCTCAGCCAGCGTTCCTTGCGGATTAAATTCCAGCTCTAACTCACCGGCGAGGTATTGGCGTTCAAACTCCTTGTTTTCGCCGACATAAGAGGAAATCATCTTTTTGATCTGGCGGGTCTGGAGCAAAAAGCCGAGCCCGAAATCATCGATCCCGGCATTATTGGAAACCACTGTGAGGTCGGCGACGCCGGTGTCTCTGAGCGCGGTGATCAGGTTTTCAGCTATGCCGCAAAGCCCGAACCCGCCGGACATCACCATCATGCCGTCAAACACCAGCCCGTCCAGCGCGGCCTTTGCGTCGGGAAAGATTTTCTTCATCGAAAAGCCTCCGGTAAATTTGCCCTTCGAGTAGCGCAAAAGCAATTGCGCGTCCACGGGGTCGCTGGCTGAAATAAAGGCCGGATTTTACCGGCTGCGAAAACTTGTCCCCATAATGCTGATTGCTGTTACATTATGTCCCTATGGGATTGAAGCTTAGCCATTGGGCGTTGCTTGGCGGCGGTGCGATAGCGCTGGGCCTGACATTTGCGGGCGTGCGGCTAAACGCCATCGCCCATACCGGCGCCGCTTACAAAGCCAAGGTCGCCTGTTCGGAAATTTTTCTCGCCGGACGAACGCGCGAAGCGGTGCTTGCATCAGACTTTGAAAATATCGACCCTCTACTGGACCGCATGCCGGTTACGGTGGACGACGCCAAACGCCAGACCATCGCCGCCGGTCCCCTCGGTCTAGGCCGCGCAAGCGCGCTCTATCGCGACGGTTATGGCTGCACGCTTGAAAACCAAACACGGCTCGCGGCATTACCGACCATCGCGCCGGTCACGGCTGAGCCGTGGAGCGACGCGACGATAAATTCCGGTCACACAACTGACCGCGTCGACACAGAACAACTCAACGCGCTTATCGAGGCCGCCTTTGCCGACAGCGCCGCCGGCAACCGGGCGTTGCTGGTCGCGGTTGACGGCGAGATCGTCGCAGAGGGCTATGCCGACGGATTTTCCAAAACCACGCGGCTTGCCTCCTGGTCGATGGCCAAGAGCGTTACCGCAACCGTGCTTGGCGCTGCGGTGTTGCAGGGTCTGGTTGGCCTTGATGATCCGGCGCCGGTTCGCGAATGGCAGGGCGATGCGGCGCGCTCGAAAATTACCTGGAGCGACATGCTGCATATGCAGAGCGGACTGGCGTTTGACGAAAATTACGCCGGCTTGCGATCCGATGTTAATTTGATGTTGTTTCACGAGGCCGACGCCGGCGCCTATGCCGCTGACAAGCCGGCGATTTATCCGCCAGGGGAGCATTGGGCCTATTCCAGCGGTACGGTGAACTTGCTGGCGCGCACATTACGGCAAGTGTTGGAAGACGCTGGCGCCGACTATTATGGGTTTGCGCGCGATGTGATCTATGCGCCAATTGGCGCGGCCAGCATCACCATGGAGCCTGACGCGTCGGGGACGCCAATTGGCTCGTCTTATGTCTACGCCACCGCGCGCGACTGGGCGCGGCTGGGTGAATTATATCTTCGCGGCGGCGTCTGGGGAGACAGGCGCATCCTGCCCGAAGGCTGGTCTGACTATGTCGCCATCCCGGCAACCGCGTCCGACAATCAATATGGCGCCTATTTTTGGCTCAACCGCGACGGTGACCCCGGCCGCGAAGGCGGGCAAGATGAAACCGCCCGCGAAGGCGGGCAAGATGAAACCACACGCGAAGGCGGGCAGGATGAAACCACACGCGCGCGATTTGTTCCCGGCCTGCCGGAAGACGCTTATTTTATGTCCGGCCATGAAGGTCAGTTTGTGTTTATTATCCCTTCGAAGAACATGGTGATTGTCCGTACCGGCATCACTCGGGGAACACCCGCAATGGCGGCGTCAGCGCCGCTGATCGCCGCACTCTATGACGCCGTTGAACCGCCCGCAGCGACGCCCGAATAAAATTTTGCGTGGCTGAGTGCTGTCTCAAAAAAAGTACGCATTATCAGTGTTGTCATCACCGGGCTTGTCCCGGTGATCCAGAAATTACTCCACTATTTGCAGCCCTGGATTGCCGGAACAAGTCCGGCAATGACACGGGGAGGGTTCACTGACGTTAACTGAGTGCAATGGCTCAGTTCGTTTTTAAAACAGGCTCTGAAGCCGCCAAAACGCCTGAATCTTATGAAGGCTTGCCAGAAGATTTTTCTGGCCGCACAAAGGGCTGGTGAAGAAGTTCCTTGCCCGCCTCTGGGCCATAGTCCCGCTGCGCCAGCAGGCGTTCGCGGTCGATTTTTCTGAACTGACCGACATAGTCTTCAATTGCGTCTTCATCATGGCCCATTCGCGCCAACACCTCCCGCGCCATCAACACGCTGGATTCAAGAGTCTCGCGAATAATCACATCCGCGCCCAAAGGCGCCAAATCAATTTCATGGGCGCGGTCATGCGCAACGGCGATTATCGTCAGGTTCGGAACCGCCGCGCGCAACGCCTCCGCCGCATGATTGACCGATTGCACATCATCCATGCAAAGCAACACCGCGCGCGCATCCATCGCGCCCGCCGTCATCAACACGTCGAGCCTTGAGGCGTCTCCGAAATAAACCTGAAAGCCGAAACGCTGCGCATTGCGAATATGCGCCGGGGCGCGGTCAATCGCAGTGACGCTGACGCCAGAATTGCGCAGCACTTGCGAGACAATTTGTCCGACCCGGCCAAAGCCCGCGACGATCACATGATCGGCGCCGCCTTGCGGGCCTTCCAAATCTTCGCCGCTATCGGTGTTGTCTCTCGCCGCGCGATGCGCCGCCATCACCAAGAGCGGCGTTGACGCCATTGAGATGGTGACGATGGCCGACAACATCGTCGCCGCGCCATTGGTGAACAACAAAGCCTCAACGCCGAGGCTGATAACCACAAACGCAAACTCCCCGCCTTGCGACAGGACCGCGGCGGTTTTTAAGGCATCGTGATGCCCAGACTTCGCCGCCCGCGCCAGGCCATAGAGCAACGCCGCCTTGAGAGCCACCAGCCCGGCCGCGCCGCCGATAACGATCCACCAGGACGCGGCAATAACGGCGAGGTCGAGGCGCATGCCGATAGAGATGAAAAACAACCCGAGCAGCAAGCCGCGAAACGGTTCGATGTCGGTCTCAATCTGATGGCGGTAGGAGGATTCCGCAAGCAAGGCGCCGGCGAGAAAGGCGCCCAGCGCCATCGACAACCCGGCCCAGGACACCGCAAGCGCGGTCAAGGCTACGACCAGCAGCGCCGCTGCGGCAAACGCCTCGCGCGAGCCGGAACTGGCAACAATGCGAAAGGCGCGGTCCAGCCCGTATCGGCCGATAACCACCAGCGCGACCAGAACGCCTGCCGGTTTGGCGACCGACGCCCATTGGATGCCGCCCGCGCCATCAACACCCGCTGCAACGCCAATACTGGCAATAAACGGAATCGCCGCCAGAAGCGGAATGACCGCGAGGTCCTGAAACAACAAGATTGAAAAGGACTGCTTGCCGTAATGCGTATTCAGCTCACCGCGGTCTTTTAAAAGTTGCAACGCAAATGCGGTCGAGGAAAACGCCAGCGACAGGCCGGCAATTGTCGCCGCCGGGGCGGGCATGACGTCAGCAAGGACGAACAGACCGGCGATCAGCGCGCCGGTCAATGCCACTTGCGCGGCGCCGAGCCCGAAGATTTGATGACGCATCGACCACAGGCGCGACAGCGACAGCTCCAGCCCAATGACAAATAAGAACAACACCACGCCAAGCTCGGCAATGTCGAAGACGCCTTCTTGCTGATGCAGAAGTTTAAACCCGAACGGTCCGACCGCGACCCCGGCGGCGAGATAGCCGAGGATGGAGCCGAGCTTAAAGCGATTAAATATCGGAACCGCGATCACCGCAGCGCCAAGATACGTCGCCGCCTGAATGAGAAAATCGCTTTCGCCACCGGCTGACATTGCTATTGCACGATCCCGGTTAACTCCTTAAGGCCGAGCGCCAGATTGACATTCTGGATCGCCTGCACCGCCGCGCCTTTAAGAAGATTGTCTTCTACGGCCACAACGACGGCGTTTTTGCCGTCATCGCTGACATCAAAACCACCAATCATAACACCCATGCGCTCTGCGCCGTCTTTTAACTCCGGCGGCGCATTGCGAAGCGCGATCAACGGCTCGTTTGAATATTTTTGCTCAAAGATTTCGGCAAGCGTCCCCGCCGTCAGCGGCTCGCTCAGCGGAATATGCGCGGTGACGATCAACCCGCGAAATGCCGGATGCACATGCGGCATGAACCGGACGGCAACGCCAAGATGGCGCACCGCCTCGCGCTCATGCTTATGGCCGGTCAGCGCATAAGGCATCAGATTGTCTTTAAGACGTTCGGGGTCGTTGCGCGGCGAAGGTTTTGTCCCGGCGCCGGAAGTACCCGAGACGCCAAACACTGCCGGCACGCCGTCAAGACGGTCAATCAACGGCGCCAGCGCGAGCTGCATCGCGGTGGCGTAACAACCGGGATTGGCAATGCGTTTGGCGCGTTCAATTTTTTTGCGGCCAAGCTCCGGTAGGCCATAAACCCACGCGTCGTCAAAGCGGTAATCGGCCGACAGATCGATAATGATCCGGTGCGGCGCATCGCGTTCAAGCGCATCGACATAAGGTTTTGCAGCCCCGTCAGGAACGGCGAGAATCACCACATCCGCGCGCCGCCGCGCCGCCTCTTCCGGGCCGAGCGCCTCAAAAATGCACTCATCGCGGTCCTCTGGCGCCATCTCCGCAACCGCACGCCCCGCCCATTCGCGGCTGACCGCGTAAGCCAACATCAGCTCCGGATGGCCGGCAATCAGGCGGATCAACTCGCGGCCGGTGTGGCCGCGAGCGCCGATTAACCCGACAAGAAAAGGCTCGCTCATAGCGCCTCGCCTTCAAACGACGCCGGAAGCGCGCCGATGCGCTCCACTATAGGCGCAATCTGTGACAAATCCGAGGCGCCAATCCAGAATACCGTCCACGGACCTTTTCGGACCGAGCCGTCGGCGGCCTCATGGTAGAAGCTGTTAAACCCGTTGGCAGTCTGCGAGCGCCAGTAGAATACCGGGTTCTTCTCGGCAAACTGCCGCCAGACGGTGCGCGCCAAACCCTCGCCGCGGGCATCGCCAAGGACGGCGAATTTGTCGAGGTAAATAATATCGTCGAGCTTGGTCAAAATCGCCCCGGCGCGATAGCTCTCGGACATATGGACTTCGTGGATGTCGAGCCCGGCCCACCAGCCAGTTTTCAACCTGGCGCCAAACGCACCTTCGACCAACGTCTCGGTTTTCGCGCGGTCGAGCGCGTCTTTTGAGGCGGCCTCAAAGATACGCTCGCCCATCCGCACCAGCGTGCCCGAGCCGCCATGGGTGAATAATTCACGCACCAGCCCCGAAGGCGTGGTAATCGACACCGACGAGGAGAGCGGCGCGTCGTCCAGCAGGCGCTTGATCTCTTCAATCTTCAACAACATGCCGTCCTTGACCCAGTCCTGCGCCACCAGTTCGTCATAGTCCGAGGCGAGGTTGATCGAGTGAATTATTTCGCCGGCGCCATCAAGCAAACCGCCAACGCTGGACAGGAAAATGATTTTCATCGGCTGCAATGCATGCACCAGCGCGCGCGTCGCCGTATCGCCATTGACATTTAAGACCTGCCCGCCAGGCGCGATGCCGAGGCAGGTGAGGATTGGAATCGCCCCCGATTGCGCCACTGAGCGAATGAGTTCGAGATGAATTTTGGTCGGCTTGCCGACAAAGCCGAATTTATCCTTATCAAGATAGTCCGCCTCAATCGCCCCGGCGGTGAGCGAATGCGCCTCGACGCCTTGCGCCCGCACTGCCTCCACCAGGGCGATATTGACGGCGGTAAAAACATCGCGCGCCGCATCGAGCGCTGCGGCGGAGGTTACGCGCAAGCCCTCGATCTTCGGGGTTTTAACGCCGCGCTCTTTCAGGGCCTCATCAAGCTGCGGCCCGCCGCCATGCAACACAATCGGCGTCAGCCCGACAGTATGCAAAAAGGCAAGCGCCGCAGCGGTCTCTTCCAGCTGGTCAGCGAGGATTGCGCCGCCAATTTTGATAACTGCAAAGCGCGTCTGATCGACCTCAGCAAAACGGTTGAGATAGGAGCGAATTTCCTTGCCGTCGCTCATATTGGAGAGCAACTGAACAATGGTCTGGCGGGTTGAGGTTGATGAGGTCATGACGAATACGTCATCCCATGCGCGATGCAGCATGCAATGCTGCTTTGCAGACACGGGATCTCTATCAATGCTGACGCCTTCCCGGCGACAGATCCCGGACCAGCGCAGCAGCGCCCGACCGCGAAGGCGGTCGAATTAAAGTTTGCGTGCATTCGCACGCGGGTGCTGCGGCGCATCCGGGATGACGGTGTTGTTATAAGCATTACCCCACTAGCGCCTGTTGAACCGCCGCAAGACCCCCATCGCCGCTTCGCGGCACTTCCCCCGTAAACGGGGGAAGAACAACCGTACCGCAAGCACAACCTTATTCCTCCCCCGTTTACGGGGGAGGTGTCCGCAAAGCGGACGGAGGGGGTAACAGCGCTGGATGAAAATCGAAACGTCAGAGCACAGAGAATCCGGCGTCCATAAATGTGTGCACATCTTAGCCTCATCGGGGAGAGGTGAAAGGCTCCGTCGTTGATATTGGAGAGCGACTGGACGAGAGTCTGGCGGATGGAAGCGGGAGGGGTCATAATTATTCTGCCACTCCGAGGTCCGCACGGAGTATACGTTTTAAATCATCATACGCTACGGCTCTGTTGGCAGGCAATTCGTTCGTGTCTACAACCCTTTGAATTGCCAGTCGCACTTCTACCTCCGCAATCAACTCGCAACGAAGTTGCCAGTATGCAAATTCTTTGCTGGCCATATCTGACGGCTTAACTGCTGCATCATGAAGGGCTCGTAGTAACCCCAAATATGCTTCTTTGCGTTCTTGAAAAATTCTTGCATTTTTCTCTTTACGAGATTGCAGCCAGCTTTGAACCAAGACTGTAAAAACAGACCCCAACCCTGCCGCCGTGAACAAGCTCAAGAATAATTCTGTATTCACCCCACCAGCGCCTTCATAATCGCCTTCTGCACATGCAACCGGTTCTCCGCTTCATCATAGGCAATACAATTCGGCCCATCAAAAACCGCGTCGGTCATTTTCACATTGCGGCGCATCGGCAGGCAGTGGGAGACCAGCGCGTTGTTGGTCATCGCCATTTTTTCTTCATTGACGATGAAATGTTTGAAGCGGTCGCGGATGCCTTTTTCTGGTTGCCAGTTGCCAAAAAACGGCAGCGCGCCCCAGCTTTTGGCGTAGACGACATCAGCGCTGTCATAGGCCTCGGCAACGTCGTGGGAAATCGTCAGCGCA
Source organism: Hyphococcus sp. (assembly GCA_021776295.1). Lineage (GTDB taxonomy): Bacteria > Pseudomonadota > Alphaproteobacteria > Caulobacterales > Parvularculaceae > Hyphococcus. The sequence continues at coordinate 21,013 of JAJFGE010000181.1, read as the reverse complement.
TGGCCGTTGGCGCCGGCGTCTTTTGAGGCCTGGCTTATATAGCGCTGGTCGAGAATATAGTCTTCCGTCGGACACAGCAGCGTCGGCTTCATCCCGAACTTTGCGGCGATCATCAACGCCGAATTGGCGACGGCGGTGTTGAGCGGCTTGGGATGATAGGTCCAGGTGAGGACAAATTTTTTGCCCTCAAGATCGCCGAGCCGTTCTTGCAGCGCCATGATATGCGCCATCTCCTGACAGGGATGGGTGATAGTCTCCATATTGATGACCGGGACGTCGGCGTATTTCGCAAACGCCCGCAAAATTTTGTCCTTGCGGTCCTCCTGCCAGTCGGCAAATTTCGGGAAGGCGCGCACGCCAATCATGTCGCAATAACGCGACAGGATTTTCGCCGCCTCTTTGACATGTTCTTCCGCCTCGCCGTCCATGACGACGCCGTCCTCAAATTCCAGCGGCCACATTCCGCCCGAAGGCGACAGCACCACAGCATGGCCGCCAAGCTGGCGGGCGCCGACATCGAACGAGGTCCGGGTCCGCAGCGAGTTGTTAAGAAATAACAACGCAACCGTTTTGCCCCTCAAAGCATCCACGGCGCCTGCGCCCACTACTGGCCCTTGAGGCGCTGACTTCATCGCCCTGGCGTCGGTAATCATCGCCTGTAATTCAGGCCTGGACCAATCTGCAGTGTTCAAAAAATGTCTCATCGCCTCTGGTTAGCTGGACAAACCGGAAAATCCAAGAAAAAGAACGCGCTGCACCGCCCCGGAGCATGGGAAAACTTAAGCCGCCGGGGCGTTGATTCGCGGGTGACAGAAGGAGGCGAAGCAGAATAGTTTACAAAAGGTAAACAAGGGGCGCATGGCGTGCATGTGGGCCGTTTGCTACGGTTGGCGGTTTATTGGCTAAGAAAGTTGAGCAGCGCGCGGGCGGATGACGAAAAACCCGAAAGATATTAGCGGCTTGGACTTGGCGGCGCGCATTGATGCGCTCTCGCCTCGGCGCCTGTCCTATCTCACCGGCGGGTTTATCCTGGTGCTGGCGGTGCTGTTGGTGTTTGAAATCAACGATAAAGCCGCCTCGCGCCGGGTCGAAACCGAGCTGCGCCTGGAGCAAGCAGCCAGCGACAGCGCCGCGGCGATGAATATCGCCATCATGACCGGCGCGCCGGCGCGCGAGGTGCTGACAGGCATGTGGCCGGGCGGCTATAGCGCGCTTTATCATCTCTCGCCGGCGGGCGATGTTCTGACCACGTCGGGCCGCACCGATATTGTGCAGATCCCGGCGCCGGCGTTGCGCACGCTGGAGCTTAACGCCCGCGGCAAGGGCGTGCTTGACCTTGCGGGGGGAAAGATCGCGGCGGTGTGGCGCCCGCTCGACAATGGCGAGATTCTGCTGGCGGCGGCGCCGGCGCGCGACATCTATGATCGCTCACAAATCTGGATTGTTTACGCGGTCGTTCTCATTGCCCTCAGCGTTGTCATCATCTCGCTGATGGCGGCGTTCATTCGCCAGAGCCGGGCGGCGGCAAATGCGGCTTTCGCGCTGACGACGCTGACCGATTTCCAAGCCGCAATGGCTGGCGGCCGCTGTGCGCCATGGTTTTACAAAAAGAGCGACCGCATGATTGCGTTCTCGCGCGCTTTCCTTGAACCCTTAGGCCTTGGCGCCCGCGACCGCTCTTTCACGTTGCGGGAAATCTCGGCGATTGTGCACCCGGGCGATTTGCGCACCGCGATTGCGGTTCTCTGCGGCGAGCCTTCCGGCGTCAATGAAGGGCTGGTGCGGTTTCGCGACCCTGGCGGGCGCTGGCTGAAAACCTATCTGCGCACCGCTAATGATGCGACGCGGTTTGAACGCGCCGGCGTCGCCTTTGACCTGTCCGGCGCCAAGGCGATTTCCCCCGGCGCGGCGATTGCCGAGACCCGGCTGCGCGATGCGATTGAGGCGATCCCCGAGGCGTTCGTTCTGTGGGACGCAAACGGACGGCTGGCGATTTGGAACAAACGCTTCGCTTCAACCTTCCGGCTGCCGGCGAAAGTTTTAAAACCCGGCTTCACCGTTGACGAAGTCTCAACCTGCGCGACGGTGGGCGGCGATATTCTCAACCAGCATTTCGGCCCGCTCGACAGCGAGGCGCCGGAGGCTGTTGAGGTGGCGCTGCCCGGAGAGCGATGGGCGCATGTCTCGCGCCGGCGCACGGCTGAAGGCGGCTGGGTCTGTGTTGCATCCAACGTCACCGACTTGAAACTCCGCGCCAGCGCGCAGAAGAAAAAAGAGCGCGAGTTGCAACAAACCGTCGAAGATCTGGAAGCCTCGCGCCGCGATCTGTCCGAGACGATGTTAAAATACCAATACGAGAAATACCGCGCCGAGGACGCCAACCGGTCAAAGAGCGAGTTTCTCGCCAATATGAGCCATGAGCTGCGAACGCCCTTAAACGCGATTAACGGGTTTTCGGAAGTGATGCAGTCGGAGCTTTACGGACCACTCGGTGATGCGAAGTATAAGGAATATATCGGCGATATTCTGGCCAGCGGCAAACATCTGCTCGAATTGATTGAAGACATTCTCGACATGTCAAAAATCGAGGCTGGCCGGCTCAAGCTGGAGCCCAAAAAAGTCGAGCTTGAAAAACTGCTCAATGAGGCGAGCCGGCTTGTGGCGCCGCGGGCGAGCGATGCGGGCGTGAGGCTCACCGCGTCGGTCGGTCATGCGCCGCCGGTCTGGGCCGATGCGCGCGCGGTCAAACAAGTCACGCTCAACCTGTTGTCGAACGCTTTAAAATTCACCCCGCAAGGCGGCGAGGTGACGCTCACCGCCGAGGCTGACCTTGACGGCGTCACCATCATCATCGCCGATTCCGGCGCCGGCATTGAACGCGCGCGATTGAAAAAGCTCGGCGCGCCGTTTGAGCTGGCGGAAAGTCATTTCTCCAAGGCCAATACCGGCTCCGGGCTGGGCCTGGCGCTTTCTAAATCGCTGATGCAAATGCAAGGCGGCATTCTCGCCATCGCCAGCCAGCCCGGCAAAGGCACCGTCGCCTGCGCCACGTTCCCGCGCCGCAAAGACGCATCCGTCCGCCTGCCGCAATTCATCCGCAAGGAAGCCCATGTGCTGACCGGCGATGAAGCCGCCGCGCCAAGCTTTAAGGTTACCCAAGCAGCGGAGTAGGGCCGGCCCTCTAGAGCATTTCCGGATAAGCGTGACGCGGTTATCCGATACAAATGCGGCAAACAAAGAACCTAGAGCAAAGCCACGATTCAATTTAACTCGGATTTGCTCTAGACCGCGTTCGCAAATTATTGAATCGTAGAACGTAGTCTAGATTCTTTCGTGATCGCGCATTCGAACCCAAAAACCGCACCCACTTTTTGTGAATGCGCTCTAGCGGCCCGAACGCACGAGGCTGCATAATCCCCACGCGCCCCAAAGGGCGATTAGCGGCAAGACGATCCAGTATGCAGCTTCTCCGGTCAGGCTCCAGCCCTCAGCGTCGCGCGCTGCGGCCACCGTCGCGAGTGATACGATCGGCCAATAGACAGTAATCCCGAGCGCGGCGGCGAGTATGATACGCGCCCATGCTTTGCCGGCAATATGCCCTGCCAAGCCGACCGCGAGCAATGGAATATATGTCAGGAGATCTCCGACGGCAAAGCCGGTCCAAAACGCAACGCCAACCTCTGTTATGCGTTCGGCTGATTCCTGCACGCCCATGGCAACGCCGAGTTCATAATCAAAAGCTGGAATGCCTTGCGCAATAAGAAGGTATAAAAACAACAACCAGCCCGGCGCCTGAAGAAGCCAAAAGCTCGGTATTTTTTGCTGCATGAAAATTTCTCCTGCGTCTAAGCTTTGCAAAAGTATCGTGACGGCTTCGCTGACCCATTGACGCAACGCAATGCGCTCAGTCTGGTTTTGAGGCGCCCGGCACATATGATAACATTATTCTCACCGAGTTCATTCCTGTATATTTGCGCGTGTATTTCAAGACTTCCTAGTCAACTATGGAGGATCAATAAATGTCTCATTTCGATCATACGACGGCGAAAATTGCCGCCTGGAACCTGGCTGGCTTCAACACGATTTCTCCTGACCGACTTAAGCGCCAGGTTGAAGGGCTTTCAATTCTCGATGCGGAGGTTGTGACGCTGGTTGAGGTTAAACCCTTCAGTCATATGCAAGACCTGATTGACGGTCTGGCGGCGAAGGGATGCCAATATCAATCCGTGATGCTGCCGCAGACCAGTAATTTGAATATTGGCGTTCTCTTCAAGAAAGGCGTCGAGGCGGCGAATGCGCGCTTTATTGATAATTCCGACCTTGGCGATCCGGGCAAGCGCAAGGCAATGGCCGTCGATATGAAGGTCGGTAAATTCGACTTCACATTAATCGCCGTGCATCTGAAATCCGGCAGAGGCCGCGATGAGCAAAAAACCCGCGACGCGCAGTGCAAAATTATCGGCCAGTTCATCACCGACATGCGCGCCAATTCTCGCGAGGACATCTTGTTGATGGGCGACTTCAATATGATCCCCGGCGAGGATGCGAGCAATTTCCATCACCTTGGCGGCGACGATTTGATGAACTTTCTGTCGTCCTGGGATTTGCAGGCGCGGTTTTCTCACATCCTTCCCGCAGGCCGCGCCAACCTGCTTGACGGGTTTGCCATCTCACGCACCTATTCCACGGAATATATTCGCGGCAGCCTGCGGCTGTTTCCGATGCATTGGACGCTGGATATGGGCCGCGAGAAATTTCGCACCGAAGTCTCGGACCATTTGCCGTTCGTGGCCTCGTTCAGAATTGATCGGTCTAGGGATTGATTGGCGCGCCGTCAGTCAGTCACGGCTCAACCCGTTACCGCATCTTGTGCTTGGCGAAACGCTTTCGCCAGCGCACTTTCCGGCGTCTCAAAAAGCTTGGCCGCAACGCGTCCCTCGCCCGGCGCGGGGACTGCGATTTCATAGTCTTTCACCCCCACCGGCCGCGCCACATCGGCGAACGCCACCACCCGTTTGATCGCCGGCGACCAGGCGCAACTGGTGATGCGCCCGACCGGCTTGCCGCCGGCAAAAACGGCTGCGCCCGGCATGGAGCGTTCATCGTCAACCGACAGGGTGGCCAGGCGCCGCTCGGGCCGGGTTGCGACATACCGCAGGCCGCGGCGGCCATTATACCAGCCGCGATCCAGCGGCGCCAAATGTGGCAATCCGATTTCTGCGGGCGTGCGCCGTGTCGCCGTACCCGGATGATCGGCGGCGACAAAATCAACCCCCGGTCGCGGCGCGCCGCTTTCAATGCGCAAAATTTCCATCGCATCAAGTCCGATAGGCCCGGCCTTGCCGCGACGCACCAGCCGCTCCCAGATGGTCAACGCATCGGCGGCGGGAAAGATCAACTCAACGCCTGCCAGCGCGCCGAACTGTATTGGCCGCGCCGCAGTTTCAACACCGCGCACCACCGCCGAGGCGGCGACATCCTCGCCCGGCATTTTCATGCCCGCAGCGCTTAAAACTTCACTGGCGCGCGGGCCGAACACGCCGATCGCCGCAACCGCCTGGCAAATATCCTCGCCCAGCGCATCCACGCCGCGCGCGCCAAGTTGCAACCTTCGCGCATGCGCTGTCGGGGTGGTCAATAAAAACAAATCGTCCGAAAGCCGCGAGACTTCCGCCAGATCGAGCACCCCGCCGTCGCCATCGAGGATTAACCCGCGCGCGCTTTCGCCAACGCCAAGCCGCGGCGCCGGCGCGGTGGTGATGCGCGATAAAAACTGCGCCGCTTCGCGTCCGCGCACAGCCCAGCGCGACAGAGCGCCAAGATCGGCAATCGCCGCTGAATTTTTCGCCGCGTGATATTCTTTTTCCACCGAGGTGAAAACCCGCGCCAGCGACCAGCCATTGACCGAGGTCCAGATATTGGCCTCGCTCGCAGATGCGGCCGCTGCATAAAGCGGAGTTGCGCGCGGGCTATCGACAATCACATCTTCGGCGGGAAAGATCATGCCGCGCGGCCTCCGCGTTTGGCCTCGAAGAGCGCAGCTTTCGCGGCCATGCGGCCGGCGGCGCAGGAAATTCCCGCGCCAATGCGCGCCTCGCGCCCGCAGAAATATAACCCGCCGACATAACCGGCAGAGCTAGCGACCCGCGCCAGCGCCACCTGTTCTATAATGCTCGGCGGGGCGGCGTAATCTTGCGCCGACGCGCCGGTCGAATCCGCAACATCGCTCGCCAATCGCAGCGCACGCGCTTTGATGCGGTCTTCGATGTCGGGCGCGAATTTTTCGATATTGGCGAGAATGGTTTTTTCAATTTCGCCGCGCTGGTCCGCATTCAGGGCCTCGTCAAACGGCAAGGGATGCGCGATGGCGGAGAGGAGTTGCATTTTCTCGCCGCCGGCCTCTTCGTCGAGCACGTCCGGAAACACCGCTTCAATCATTACATCACTCGGCACGCGTCCGGCGCGTGCATCAGCAAACGCCCGGCGCAAGGCCTCGCGCGGCGGCGCATAGACCAGGCGCCGGTTCATATGGCCGCGGGTTTTTTCATCGCGCGCAACGCCCTTGAGTGCGAGATGCAGATGCCCGCTGGCAAGCTGCGGTCTGGCGGCGGTGATGGCGCGTTGAAATTCAATATCGATAACCGCCGCGCCAATCATCTCCATGAACACCCGCCGCGCAGCGCCAGCAGCGACAATGATCGGCGCGCGAATTTGCCCGCCGCCCTCAAGCTCCACCCCGGCGGCGTGGTCTTGTTCAATCAATATAGAGGCAACGCCAGTGGCGGCGCGAATATCAACCCTCGCCGCTTGCGCCGCACGGCGCAGCGCCGTCACCACCGCCGCCGCGCCTCCTTGCGGGTAAGCGCAGGCGCCCTGAAGCCCGGCAATTTCACCCGCCCAGCGGCGCACCAGCGTCATAAAACTGAACGGTTCATGCGGCGCAGCGGCGGAGCGAAACCCCGTCTCGGACAACAGCGCAGTCTTTAACGGGCCGTCAGGCAGATAGGCGTCGAGCACTTCTTGCGCCGGGGCGAGGGAAAAGAAATTTAACCGCGCCGCCAAAGCGCGGGGCGCCGCGCGCATTGCCTTTTCAATATCGCTTGCCGGCCCGGCTTCAAATCCAGGACGGCAAAACGCCGCCGCCTCAAACACGTCGGTGATGAATTTCTGAAACGCCGGGCCGGTCTCCTCGTCGTCAAACGCCGCCGCCGCCATTTGTAAATCGCCGCCAAGCTGTAATGTTTCGCCGTCTTCAAAGAAATAGGCCGTATCAAGACACCGCGCAGCATAAGATACGCCATGGCGGTAAAGATCGAGATCGGCGATGACGGCGGGATCGAGAATGGAAATCAGATGTTCGCCATCGACATAGCTCTGCCCCGGGCTTAACTCGCGCGCACACACCGCGCCGCCAATTTCAACGCCAGCCTCAAGCAAAATCGTGTTATAGCCGGCGCGGCCAAGATAAGCCGCCGCCGTCAGCCCTTCCGCATCGGCGCCGATGACAATCGCGTCAATCCCGCCTTCGATGCGTCCGGCGCCGGGTTTGTGTTCAACATCACTCACCAGCAAGGATCCTGTCCACCAACCGCACCGCTGCGGCGACCGCGTTGTGGCGGTTCGGCTGTATAATGATGTTTTCCATTCCGGCGAATGCAGATTCCATAAAGATTGGCGGCCGGTCAGGCGACGCCGCGCCAGTGACTTCGAGTTTAGTTTTGCGGACATTGGCGGAAAATTCCGGGATGCGCCGCGCCAGCTGATCGATCATCCGCCGCGCCGCCGCCTGGCGGTCCTGCCCGGTCCATTCGCGCCAGCCATCATCATCGCGAAACGCCGCCGGGCAATAGGCGGTGCGCACAATGATGTCGCCATTGGCGGCATATTCAAACTCAACCGGCAAATTATCAGGCAGGCGCCCGTCCAGCGCAGCCTCTCGCGCGACTTGCAGATCGCCGGCGCCATCGAGAACTTGAAACACCGCTTTGTTATCTTGCGCCGCCGGCGGCATCGGTCTTTTGAGGGCGATGCGCAACACAGCCGTCGCCGCACCATGGCCTGCCAAAGGACAGACCGAGGCGCGCATGCCAGCTTTTAACGCTGCGCCTGGCGAGGCAAATAACACATAGCGGGATTTTATTGTTTCGCCGTCGGCAAGGCTGACCGTGACCTGCCGGGCGCCATCGCGCGCAATCTCGGTGAGGTCTTTGGTGAAAAATTCAACGCCGCTATCCTTGCAAGCCGTCTCCAATGTCGACAATAGCGACGGCCCATCCTCATCAGGGCGCACCCGCCAGGCATGGGCGTCAAAAAATTCAGACAAGGCCAACCCAGAGCCGGGCTCGCCGCCGCCAAGACCGGACGGGCCGAGCGCATGAGCGGCGATATGAGTTTTTAACGCGTCATCGCCGAGATAATCATCAAGTACGGCAGCGCAGGAACCGGTCGCCTGACCAAGCGCGGCACAGTCGCGCACGCTGCCGCTGAACAGGGAAAATCCTGCCGCGCCATTTTTCGGCGCAGAGGTCGCCGCATCGCGCAATCTGCGTCCGGCTTCAAGCGCCGTCATCTCATCAACAAAGTCCGCCCACAGAAGATGGTCAGCCTTGCCTTCTTGCGCCAGCGCCGCTTGGGTCTCACGCACCCCCTCATGGGTGGTTACCGTCGCACCGTCCGGGCCGAGCGTCACCCGGGCGCTGATGCGTTCAAGTGATAATCCATATTCGTGGAGGTCAAGCCGGCGCCAGACGAAATTCGGCATGTCGCAATACGTCGCCGCCATGTTCTTGCGTTTGCGCGGGCGAATAATCGCGACCGATGCGCCGCTGCGCGCAGCAACCGCCGCCGCCGAGAAACTTGCCTCGTCAGCGCCGATTACCAATAAATCAAATGTCGCTGTCATCAGTGCTCAGCTCGCAGCTTATGGGCTCGGGTTCAGTTTCATCACGCTACGACAGATTTGCGCAACCGCAGACTGGCGTCGGATTAAATTGCGCTCAGCTTCGTCAATCGACGCCGCGCCGCAAAGCGAGGCCATGTGCGCGGTCAACATTTCACCGGCTCCGTCCGGCGCAAAGACCCCGCCGGTAGCCGCGCGGGCGCCATGCAGCACCGCATCGAAGAGGGCTTGCGCATCACTAAGCGCGCTTGCGTGTTTATCATTCAGCTCTCCTCTCTGCGCAAACCATTTCACCGCGTCAGCAGTGGCACGCGGCGGCCGGCCAAAATCCTTACCCGTCGCGAGCGCAAGATATTGGCAGATAAAGGCAATATCGGTGAGCCCGCCTAAGATATTCTTTACATCCCATGGGCTTTTGCCCGGCTTGGCGTCAAGCAAACGCCGGCGCATGTCGTTAACATCTTCGGCGACCCTGGCCCGCTCGCGGGGGCGGCGCAGAATGTGCTCAATTTCCGCCTCGATGCTGGCGGCGAGCGCATCCGGCGCAGTGATGGTCCGGGCCCGGGTCAGCGCCATCTGCTCCCATGTCCAGGCGTCTTTTTCATAATATTGCCGGAACGCCGACAGGCTGACCGCAGCCGGCCCGGCGCGACCGGATGGGCGCAATTGCATGTCGACGTCGTAAAGCGCACCTTCCGGCGTTGCGGCCGACAGTGCGGTAATGATGCGGCGGACGAGACGGGTGAAATATTCGCTCGCCTGTAGCGCCCGACGACCATCGGAGACGGCCTCCGCCGGCGCGTCATAGATGAACATCAAATCGATATCCGACGTCGCCGTCATCTGTCGGCTGCCGAGCCGGCCGAGACCGACGACCGCCAGGCCGCCGTCGATAGTTCCGTGGGCGGCGCGCATTTCTTCCTGCGCCGCTGGCGTCAGCGCGGTGATGCAAGCGTCGGCAATGGCGCTGAAATGCGCGGCGGCTTGGCGCGGCGGGCAGAGCCCGGCAGCGAGCTGCGCGGCGATGGGGAATTTATGCTCGCCCGCCCAGCGCCGGGTGAGATTAAGCGCGTCTTCAAAACTGTCAGCGGCGCACAAAATATTCGTTAGCGCCAGTGCATAATCGGTGAGTGGCGGCGGCGGTTCCACCAGTCCGGTCTCGATAAAGCCTTCGATGATGTTGATGCGCTTCGACAGCTGACGCCCGAGAAACGGAGAGATCGTCATGATCCGGATTAACACGTCGAACAGAGCAAGATTGTTCGCCAGCAGAGAAAAGACTTGCACCCCCGACGGCAGGTTGGCGAGAAAATCAGCAAATGCAAAAAATGCATCATCAGGATTGCCAGCCTTCGACAATGCCACCAGAAGCGGGTTCATCAGCTTGGTGAGGAGGAGGCGCGCGCGTTCGGTGCGCGTCGCGCGCATGCCGCCCGCATGCCAGCGGCGGATCGCCGCGCAAATTTCGCCTGCGCGTTTAAAGCCGAGCCCTTCCAGCGTCGCCAGCGTCGCCGGGTCGTTCTCCACGCCGGTGAACACCAGCGGGCCGACGGCTAGCGTCTCAGCGGTCTTGTCACGGAACAAATCATCATAGCGCCGCTCTACGCGGGTGAGCGTTTCTATAAGCTTTCGCCGCAAGGCGCCGACGTCTTTCTCGCCGGTAAAATGCGCGAGCCGGTCTATCGCGTTGGCGTCTTGGGGGATGCGGTGGGTCTGCTCGTCATTGACCATTTGCAGGCGGTGTTCGAACATGCGCAGATAACGATAGGCGGCGGATAATTCATCGCACACCGCATCGCTGATATGGCCATTTGCGGCCAGCGCCGCCAGCGCCGCCAGCGTCTTGCGACTGCGCAGCGCCGGGTTTTTACCGCCCAGAATGAGCTGCTGGGTTTGGGCATAAAATTCAATCTCGCGAATGCCGCCGCGGCCGAGCTTGATGTCGTGGCCTTCAAACTCAATCCTCGCGCCGCCCTTGGCCGACTGGATTTGCCGCTTGACCGCATGGACGTCCTCGATGGTCGCAAAGTCGAGATGTTTGCGCCACACAAACGGGCGCAGCGCCTCCAGAAATCGGGTCCCGACGGCGATGTCCCCAGCCGCCGCGCGCGCCTTGATATAAGCCATGCGCTCCCAGTTCTGGCCATAGGCTTCATAATAAGCCTCCGCCGCGTGGGCGGAAATTGCCAGCGCGGAAACGCCGGGGTCGGGCCGCAGCCGTAAGTCCGTACGGAAAACATATCCGTCCGGCGTTTGCGTTTGTAGCAAATGAACCATTTCGCGCGCGGCTTTCACCGCGCCGGCCTGCGCCTGGCTGCTGGTCGCAAACCCCATCACCTGATGGTCGAACACCAACACCAGATCGATGTCGCTGGAATAGTTTAACTCCTCGCCGCCATGCTTGCCCATCGCCAGCACCGCAATGCCGCGGACCCCGTGTTCAAGCTTTGCAAATCTGGCGGCGGCGGCGAGCGCGGCGTTGACGGCGGCGTCAGCGAAGGTCGAGACCGCGCCGGCCGCCTCCATCACCGTCCAGACGCCAGCGATATCAGCGAGCGCAATCGCCAGTGCGGCTTCATCTTTCGCTCGGCGCAAGGTTTTGATCTGCTCGGCTTGGGCGCTCGCGGCGCCGGCTTTAGCCGCCGTTGCACAGGCGCGCATCAACATCTGGCGTGGCGGTGCGCGTAAAATTTCGACTACAAGTGCAAAATCGCGGGCCATCAACCGGGAGAGGTAAGGCGAGCACCCGGCAACGCCCTCAACCAGCGCAACTTCTCGCGGCGTCAGCGGATCAAACCCGGCGCCAACCGCCTCGCGCAACCGTGGCGCCGCATCGCGATCATAAGCCTTCGGCACAGACGCAATCGCCTCGCCGAGAGCATTTCCGCCTTGCCTTGAATCGCGCAAATGCTCTTGTCCTTTGTTTTGCGCACTTCTTTATCCGAAAACCGGTTCCCACTTTTCGGGAAGTGCGCGGGCGTTATTTCAACCGGAGTTTTATCACGCGTCATCAACCCCGATTTCATCACGCTCCGGCAAAGAAGGCTAGAGAGGCGCGCATAAAAATCGGGCGCACATAAAAAAACCGCCGCGCGGTAAAACCGGCGGCGGTCTCAAGTCAGCCCGAGAGGCTGACGACCATCATGGGTTGGGGGGCAAAACCCCTCAACCCGAACCTTGGCTTATGCTAGCAGCCCGCAGCGCCTTTAAGATAAGACGACGGACGGAAGCGCAGGCTCTTGGAGGCTTTGATTTTGATCTCTTCGCCGGTGCGCGGGTTGCGGCCCTTGCGTGCAGCGCGTTTTGAAATCATGAAAGTGCCAAACGTGCCGATGGTGTATTTGCCTTCTTTCTTGGCGCGTTTCAGACCGTTTTCGATTTCACCGAAAACAAGTTCAACAACGCGTTTTGCTTCGGCGTTGCTCATGTCGCCGGTTTTCGCAACATTGGCGATAAATTCAGCTTTGCTCATAACAGGTTCCTTTAGTTTAAGTCGCAGAAAAAATGATGCACCCGGTTACCAATTCATTGGCCATCGCGACCGATGGCGCGAAATCACCAAGAACTGATTTCCTCATCGCCGCAAGGGCAAATCTTCCATCAATGCCTGTTTTTTGTTGACGAATTTGAAAGGCTGCGGCGTCATTTCCTATCCGCTGACGGAAAAATCATCGCAATCCGCAAGCCCTGCCGGGCGTCGTCCTTGGCGGACGGGTTTGCATCCTGGAGAGTGATTTTTGCGCCATGCGCCTGGGCGATCGCCGCCACCAGGGAGAGCCCGAGGCCGCTGCCTTGCGTGGTGCGGCTTTTTTCGAGCCGGACATAGCGCTCCAACACGCGCGCGCGGTCGTCCGGGTCTATCCCCGGCCCGTCATCGCTTACGCTCAGCTCTGCTTTGCCGCGAGCGGCGCGCGTGACTTTCAGTTCGATGCGAGTTCCGCCCCCGGCGTATTTCAGCGCATTGTCGAGAAAGTTCGCAACCGCTTGCGACACCAGTTCGCGCGAGCCATTGACCGGCGGCGTCGGTGCGGTGATGAGGGCAAGCTCAAAGCCCGCATCTTGCGCCGCCGGTTCATAAAGCTCGGCCATTTCCTCAGCGATCGCCACAAGGTCAATCGGCTGCATCACGCCGGCGCTTTCACCGGAGCGAATACGCGCAATCGACAATAGCGCGTTGAACGTCACCAGCATGCGCTCGGTGTCGTCGAGCGTGGCGCGCAAAGCGTCTTCCCTTTCGGTCGCATCGCCTTTCATCGCATCGGTGAGGCGGTTGCGAATGCGGGTGAGCGGCGAGCGCAAATCATGGGCGATATTATCGCTGATATCGCGCATACCGGTCATCAACCGTTCGATCTGGTCGAGCATGGCATTGAGATTACCGCTTAAATGGTCAAGCTCATCACCGGCCCCGGTGCGCGGAATGCGCCGGGTGAGATCGCCGCCGCGAATCGCCCGCGCGGTGCGGCTGACAGCCTCCACCTGGCTCAACAGCGAGCGCGAGAATAAAATCCCGATGATGACGCCGAGCGCAACGGTCGCGGCAAGCAAGCGTACAAGAACATTGACCAGGCTGGAACGGAGATCATCGCGCGCGGCAATATCGCGGGCGACCACCACCAGGAAAGACTGCTGCGCATCCGGCGCGGAGCGAAACCGCATCACCTTGCCGCGCGCATTGCGCTGCTCAACGCCAACCTCACGGCCCGCCGCATCGAGCACCGGGCGCTCAAACGCAAAGTCGAAAAAACCGCCTTCGGTGTTTAAAGCTTCCGGCGGCAGCGCGGTGAGATTGCCGGCGAGCACGGCGCCGGACGGCGCGCCAATCAGCATATAGATGCTGTCATCGCGCCAGGCCGTGCGTTGACGGATAACCCGCGTTAACATGCCGGGCCCGCTTTCGGAAAAAAGATCGGCCAGTACGGCAAGCTCGCCATCGATGGTCTGGTCGGTCTGGCGCGCCGCGGCGCCGAATGACGCACGATACACCACCGCGCCAAGAATGCCGACCGCCAGGGTGAACAGCAAAACAAAGACCAGCGTGAAGCGAAACGACGTCGTGCGGAACAGCCGCAGCATCACCTAGAGCGCCGTGCGAAAAGTGGAAACCGGTTTTCGCACAAACGGGCGCTCGAAACAAAAAATATAGAGCATCATGTTCATCGCTATAAAATGCATGATGCTCTAGTCGATATCCGAAATTGTATAGCCGGCGCCGCGAACGGTTTTTAACAGGGCTTTGTCAAAATCTTTATCGATCTTCGAGCGCAGCCGCGAGATATGCACGTCGATGACATTGGTCTGCGGATCAAAATGATATTCCCAGACATTTTCTAACAGCATGGTGCGCGTCACCACCTGGCGGGCGTGACGCATCAGATATTCAAGCAACCGGAATTCGCGCGGCTGAAGGTCTATTTTCTTGGACGCCCGGCGCACGGTCCGGGTGATAAGGTCAATTTCCAGATCGCCAACCTGATAGCGGGTTGTCACATCCGCCGACGCCGGCGCCGCGCCACGCCGTCCCAGCGCTTCGACCCGCGCCAGCAATTCCTGAAACGCGTAGGGCTTGACCAGATAGTCGTCGCCGCCGGCTTTCAGACCCGACACCCGATCATCTACCTCGCCCAACGCCGACAGGAACAGGGCCGGGGTCTCGTCGCCCTCTTTGCGGCGACGCGACAAAAGCGCCAGCCCGTCGAGTTTCGGCAGCATCCGGTCGACCACATAGGCGTCATAATCGCCTGCCGACGCCATCTTGTGACCGGCCTCGCCGTCCAGCGCGTGGTCAACCACATGCCCGGCCTCGCGTAGGCCCTTAGCGGCAAACGCCGCCGCTTCCGCATCGTCTTCGATCAAGAGAATTCGCATGGACCCTACTTATGCTTTTTTTAAGTTGAATGCAAAGACGGCCGCGCGAGTTTTGGGGGAGCCCCGCGCGACCGCTTTTGGAACGCACCGCAAAGCGCGTTCAATTCCGCCTAGACCATCAAGCGATTAACAGGAACCGCCCGATGGTCTAGATTCTTTACTGCGCGCCGGAGTGTCGAAAAACCGGTTTCCACTTTTTCGCCCGGCACTTTAATCTTTATCCAGAGAAAGCGCGCCAAACTGACGATTAGCGCCCAGCTGCATGCGCAAAAGCACCGCTTCTTTGCCGTCCTTCTTGGCGTTATTAATCTTGTCACGGAGCGCCTTGCCGGTACGCACATCCTCGCCGTCAATTTGCAGTATAACCGCGCCGGCGCGAAGTCCCGCATTCTGCGCCGGGCTGCCGGAGCGGACGCCGGTGACGATGACGCCCTCAACCTCGTCCGGCACGCGATATTGCAGGCGCAGCGCGTCATTAAGCTCCGTCACCCGCAAGCCGACATCGGAGGCTAGCGTATCATTGTCATTGGCCGGTTCATCATTTTGCGCCAGCGTCTCGCCATCGCGCTCGCCAAGCGTCACGGTGATGTTGCGATTTTTTCCATCGCGCAAAATTTTGAGCTGGATTTTCTTGCCCGGCGAGAACGAGGCCACGCGCCGCGAAAGCTCATTTGGACTGGCGACTTTAACGCCGGAAACGCCTAAGATTACGTCGCCGCTTTCAAGTCCGGATTTTTTTGCCGGCGTATCGTCCATCACTTCGGCGATCAGAACGCCGCCGCGATCTTTCAGCCCGAGGGCTGCGGCGATTTCTGTGGTGACTTCTTGCAGTTGAATGCCAAGCCAACCCCGCGTTACCGAACCGTTGGCGATCAGTTGCGCAATAGTGTCGCGCGCGACTTTGGCGGGGATTGCAAAACCGATCCCGACGCTGCCGCCATTGGGCGAGAATATCGCCGTGTTGACGCCGACGACGCGGCCTTTGAGATCAAAGGTCGGACCGCCGGAATTGCCGCGATTAATCGGCGCATCAATCTGGATAAAATCGAGATACTGGTTTTCACGGTTCTGACCGCCGATAGCCGAAACAATCCCGCTGGTGACGGTGCCGCCGAGACCAAACGGATTGCCGACCGCGACCACCCAATCGCCGACCCGCAAATTCACGTCCTCAGCAAACTCAACAAACGGCTGCTTGGCATTGGCTTTTACCTTGAGCACGGCAAGATCCGTCAACGGATCAGCGCCGACCACTTCAGCGTCAAGCTCGTCACCATTGGGAAGGCGCACTTTCACGCTATCTGCGTCCGCGACAACATGATTGTTGGTGACGATATGGCCTTCACGGTCGATAAAAAAACCCGAACCTTCCGCCCGCATCCGCCGGGCGCCGTCATCTTCAAACGGATCGCGCTGGCCGTCGCCATTTGGCGCGCCGAAGCGATAGTTGAAAAATTCTTCAAACTGGCTCGGCAGAACCGGGCGCTGAACCTCGCGTTCCACAAGAATAGAGACCACCGCCGGGCTGACGCGCTCGACGAGGTCGGCAAAGGACAAGGTGCCGTCGGCGGCGACCGGCGGCGCCATCAACCGCGGCGCTTGCGCCTGCGCGCCCGCAACCATAACCGCAGCCGCCGCGCCCGCTAAAACAGATTTCGTCAACAGCCATCCGGATCGGGAATTTCTCATCATTTTCTCACTCGATTTCATATGTTTTTACGCCTTCGTTTACTGAAAACGCCCCAGTCCTATATCGCGATCATAGTCCAGATAAGCATCCCGGCGCGCCCTGCAAAGCACTGATCGGCCATTACAATTTGTTAAACATATCAGGCCAGGCGCGATTGAACCTCGACCCCTTCGGTTAACATTCGGTGCACCGGACATTTGTCGGCGATTTCTAGCAATCGCGTGCGCTGCGCGGCATCGAGATCGCCGTTGACGCGGAGTGCTTTTTCCAGGAGGCGCGGGCGATGGGCGTCAGCTGAGCCACCTCGCTTGACGCCTACCTCAATGCTCTTGAGGTCCCATTGCTTTCGCCGCGCATACATCCGCACCGTGATCGCCGCGCAAGCGGCCAACGCAGCTTCTGCAATCCGCGTCGGGTTGGGGCCGAGCGCGTTGCCGCCGTCTTCGGTTCCGCCGTCGCTAACCATGCCATAACCGTCAATTGACAAAGCCACCGCCAGCGGCTCGCCGTCGATCGATTGCGCCGCCGCGCCGCCTATGAAGGCCGGGGCCTGCGCAACAACGCGAACGTCATCCAGATATCGCTCCGCCCATGCCGCCAGCACACTGGCCGCATAGCGTGCATCACCCGTCTTCGAGAGCAGATGATCGGCCGTATCGAGACTAATGAAACTTTTGGGATGCTTTGCCGCGGCGAAGATTTTTGTCGCATTGTCAATCCCGACGGTCTGGTCGTGGGGCGCATGCATCACCAGCAGCGGTTTTTTCAAAACCGCCGCCGCGTTTAAAACATTCTGGCCGGACAAGTCTTCGAGGAATTGGCTTTTAATCGTGAACGGGCGTCCGGCGAGGGAGACATGGGCAAACCCTTGTCGTCTGATTTCTTCATGTCTTTCACTGATCTGCAACACCACATGGTCGGCTTGCGCCGGCGCGCCGATCACCACCACGCCTTTGATTTCAGGAATCCTTGCAGCTGCGACAATCGCCGCCGCGCCGCCAAGCGAATGGCCAATGAGGAGCCCTGGCGCTTCAAATTCTTCGCGCAAAAAATCCGCGGCGCTCACCAGATCGTCAACATTGGAAGAAAAATTAGTGTTGGCGAAATCGCCTTCCGAGCCGCCCAGCCCGGTAAAGTCAAACCGCAAAACCGCAATGCCGCTGGCGCGCAAGGCGCGCGCGATCTCGCGCGCCGCTTTGATGTCCTTGGAACAGGTAAAACAATGCGCAAACAACGCATAGGCGCGCGGACGCCCGCGCGGCAATTCCAGCGCCGCGGCGAGTTTTTCTCCGCTGACAGCGGTAAATTCTGTCTTTCTTGTTTCACCGTCCATGGATGTTGTCCTTGTGCTGAGGTGTTGGGGCGCACTGCTATCCTTCGCGACGCCGCGAAGAACAGATAGGCCTAAACCGCCACCGCCGCAGCCTTTGCGCGATCACGAATGAGGCCGATATCATCACTATCGAGCAAGGGCGCGGCGACGGAGAGGGTTTGCTCCAGCATGCGCCGCGCGGCCTTGCGCTCATCGCCTTCAGCGGCGCGGATTTCAACAATCAGATCTTTCGCAAAGACCGCGCATTTGTCGCGCGCCTCTTCGGTGATCAGCGAGGAAAAATCGGGCTCGGCGCCAAGCCGTGCGGCAAGGCTTGGCGCAGCGGCGATCAACACAGCAGCGTCCGCCGCCTGGCCGGCAATCGCTGGGCTGAGCGCATGAGCGATATCCGGGCGCTGCGACATCAACTGGCTGGAGCCGCCGCCCTGGCGCACCGGCATCGCCGCGCGCAGCGCCGCCAGCGCTTGCTCGACAAACCGGTCAAACGCCTCGCCCGCAACATCGCGGCTGGCTTCAACCCGATTGAGAAAAACATTATCGCCGATTTTTTTCGCCTGGCGCGCAAGCCCGTCCGCATAGTCGGCAAAATACGTCACCCGCAATCGCGCCGTCTCAGCGTCCAGCGCGCCGGCGCCGTCACGTTCAAGCGCGCGGGCGAGCATTTCAAATTCTTCAAACAGGGTTTGCGGCAACACCGCCGCCGCATCACGGGCCGCATCAAGGCGCTCATCGGCGCTGCCGGCGAGATGGTAATAGACGCCGAGCGCGCGCCATGGTTTTTCCAGCCGGCCGATCAGCGCCAGAAGAATATAGGCGCCGAGCGTGTTAGATTGTTCGTGAGCGGATAAAAACAGCGAGCGTATCTGATAGAGCTGCTCTTCGGTGAGCGAAGGCGCAGCATTTGGTATCAGGGCTTGCAGCTGATGCAGGAAATCAACGCCGGTCAGCAGGCGGCGGATTTCTTCCATGTCTTCGAACACCGCCGCGTCGCCCAGCGCCTCGACCACCCGCGCATGCGCGGTCTGGTTGGTTTTTGCCTCCTCGCAAATCCGTCCGAAGCCCGCCTCGGCGGCGATAAAGACTGCACGCTCCAATGCCTCCGCCTCAGCGCCATCGCGGATGGCGTCATCAAGCGCTGCGGCTGCGAAAGCCGCGTCGGTAAGCACTTTTTCGGTCATCATCAACCGCCAGATCGGCTCCAGCGAAGTTCTCGCGATCCGTGCACGGCGCTTTTTATCGTCGCGGACGCCGATAAAGAAATCTTCAAACGGGGAGAAGAAAATCCGCTTGGCGTCATATTTGCGCGCCGCCGGAACGGCGCCGCGGGCGAGAAGCTGCGTACGCAGATTATTGAGCAGCATATCGTGGGGCAGGCCCGGTTTGCCATTGGCGCCAACGCCGTCACTAGATGGGCGCTTGCCGGCGCGGTCCGCCTCAAGCCCGGCAAACAGCTTCAGCGCCGCCGCATTGGAAAGACTTCCCAAAAACGCCGCCAGCTGTTGCTTTTTCTGCGCTGAAATGGTCATGCCCGCGCCTTAAAATCTTCCGCTCGTATGTAAATCAGGCGCGCACTAAACGCCAGCAAAAGCTTTCGCGCTACTTGTTATTGTGCGCCTTCGCGCGTCTACTTGTTATTGTGCGCCTTCGCGCACGGGCGCCTCAGCGCCCTTCCACTGCTTGACGAATTCCTCAAGCGCCTTGTCGCCGCCTTCGGGCAGGACAATTTTAAGCGTTACATACTGATCGCCCGCCACGCCCTTTTTACCCTTGGCAACACCGCGCCCGCGCAGGCGCAAAACTGCGCCCGAGCTTGAATTTTTCGGCGCCGTCACGCTCACCTCGCCGGAAATGGTCGGCACAGTAATCTTGCCGCCAAGCACCGCCTCCTTCAGCGTAATCGGCGCCTCGATATAAATGTCGGCGCCTTTGCGCTCGAAAGTCGGGTGCGGTTTGACACTAACCTCAACATAAACATCACCGGCGCCGGCCGGACCTTTTTCACCCTGCCCTTTGAGGCGCAAAGTCTGACCGTCTTCAAGGCCCGGCGGAATAGCGATGTCGAGGGTGCGCCCGTCCGGCATGGTGACGCGCTTTTTGGCGCCGATAGCTGCATCCATAAAATCAACATCGAGGCGATAGCGCATATCACGCCCACGTTGTGGCCGCGGTTGTCTTTGCGCAGCGCGCCGGGCGCCGAACAGATCGGAAAAGATGTCGCTCAAATCCTCAAACGAGCCGCCCTGCTCCGGACCACGCCCCCGCGCCGCGCCAGCGCCGGGACCGCCGCGGCCCGCATATTGAGCAAACGGGCTCACCCGCTCGCGGCCTTCTTCATCAATCTCGCCGCGGTCGAATTTCTTACGCCGGTCCGAATCGCCGACAATGTCGAACGCAGCCGAGACCTCTTTAAACTTTTCTTCCGAGGCCTTGTCGTCAGGATTACGGTCGGGGTGGTATTTTTTGGCGAACTTGCGGAACGCGGCGCGAATCTCCGAATCGCTGGCCGACGGCGCAAGGCCCAATACTGCGTAAGGATTTCTCGCCAAAACTCGTCTCTTCGTTCAAATTAACGCATCGTTAAAGCGCGCCCCGGAGACCCCGCGACGCGCCCACACAATGAGATAAGCGATTTTCTCCGAAATAGAAGAGTTTACGGTTAATTTTTGCCGGGAAATTTGGGGGGCGCGGCGCTCAAATTCCCGGCCCTTTCCCAGATGCGCGCAATGTTGGGTAAACGCGTCGGAAATTTGACCTTAAATGACCGCAACCGTAACCTCCGTTTTCATTCCCGTTAATGCTTCTGCGCGAGCCAGCCATGTCCGATCAAGCCTCCCTCAAATCACGCGCCTTAACCTATGGCGCCGCCGCCATCGCGGTGCTGACGTTTATTTACACCATCACAGACATTGTCGGCAATTCCTCCTCCGGCAACAGGGCCCTTGAACTGGTTGGTTACGGGGTTGCTATTATCGCCGGAGGCGCTGTAACGGTTGCCGCCATATTGTTTCTCTTTCGCGACGAATTTAAACTTGAAGAGCCGCTTAAAGAGATAACAATAAATACGCGGCTGAAATTTCTTGCCGCAATGTTCATTGGTATGCTGACCAGCGCCGGTGTTTTTTGGGCTTTTCTTGAGGTTGGGTAACAGTTGGGCGTGTGTATGTTCCACCTGTGCCTTAACACACCTCACCGTTCATGTAATCCCCACACCCTCTTTCGCCTC
>JAJFGE010000019.1 GCA_021776295.1 Hyphococcus sp. | reverse complement strand
AAGAAATTCAGGGTGTAAAAAATCGGGCGGGTCAGAAAGAAAAGATGGCCCCAGTCCACCGCCTTGTCGAAATCATGAATGCCAAGGCCGCCCTTTTCCGGCAGGGCTTCATAGGATTGAAGAATATCGACATCCTTGGCGCCGCCAAAAATGTTTGAAACCTGCGTAAAGGTCTCGCCTGGCGCCAATGTCCGGGTCGGCAAGGTGTATGACGCCCGAAAAATCGGCGAGGTCTCATCACCGATATTAGATAGAGACGCTTTTATCTCCTCATCCTGAGGCGGAATCGCGGCGGCGATCCAATATTTATTGGTGATTCCAACCCAGCCGCCAATGCCGGATTCATTGACTTGCTTGTCTTTATTTTTGCGCAGCTTGTCATATTTGCGCTCATAAAGACGCTCGCCGATAACCCCGAGCGGGCCTTCATGGAGAATCATAAAGTTTCGAAGGTTGTCCGGCTTGCCGCGTTGAACAACAAGCGCATAGGGCGTCAGCGTTTGCGCCTCACTCGTTCCATTACGTACTTTCTGCTCGACAGTGAACATAAATTGTTCATCGACGGAGATAGTTTTCTCGAAGACAAGTCCGCCCTGTTCACGGGTCAGCGTCACCGGCGTCCGAGGCGTCAGAACTGCACCACCTGCAACCGACCACAGCGCCTTGTCTCCCGGCTTGTCGCCGGTAATCCAGCCTTGCTCTACAAAGTGTCCGTGCTTGGCTTCACGTGGCGTCAACAACCGGATATTGGGGCTGTCCGGATCAAGCTCCTCGTGATACTGAGTAAGTTCTAAATCATCGATACGCCCGCCCTGCAAGTTGATCGATCCCGACAGATTTGGCGTGTGGATTGCGACCCTGCCCGGCGCTTCGGCGAGGGCCTCTTCCAAAGAGACTGGCTCTTCGGCGGGCGCCAAACTATCAAGCCCGGCAAAATCGCTCTGCTCTTCGGCAGCCACCTCTTGCGCGGCCTGTCGCGCCGTCTGCATCTGCTCGCGCTGCGGACCGGCGATAAACACGTCCCACATTAAAAGCACGCCCATCGACAGGGCGATCGCCAAGATTAAATTCCGGTCCATTTGGGGTCTCGTGTTGATTTTCTGGTTACCGCCGACGGGCCGGCGCTTGGTTCTATTTAGTGTCCCGCGCGAGCCTTAAAAGGGCGCGCTTCATATCGTCAAGAAGTAAAGCATAATTGCGGTTATAGGCCGCTTGGCGGGCGATCAACACATAATCCATGCCGGCGCGCGCAAATTGGGGAAATATCTCGCGCGCAGCCGCTCTGAGCCGCCGGCGAATGCGGTTGCGCACCACCGCCCCGCCGATCTTTTTTGTCACCGTCAAACCGATTCGAGCCCCCTCGCCGGCGGCTTTGTTGGGCCGGGCGGCCAATAGAAATCCCGGGCTATTCGCCCGGGCACCGCTACGAAGCGCCACAAAGTCCTGGCGTTTTTTAATCACAGACAGGCCCAAACCCACGCTATTTGCGCCATCTGATTGTTTTTCTGAGGGTTTTTCGTTCAGGCTCAGGCCGAAAGCTTCTTGCGGCCCTTTGCGCGCCGCGACGCCAACACTTTGCGGCCAGCCTTGGTCGCTTTGCGCGCACGGAAACCGTGACGGCGCTTACGCTTCAGCCGGCTCGGTTGATAGGTCCGTTTCATCGTTTCGTCCTTGGTCTATAAGCAAATTCGCGATGTGCTGCGCGAGGGCGGGGAAATAGACTTTGACGCCGCCGCCGTCAAGCGCTCCAGGCAAGCTTTCGGCCAAGTATTTGCGGGGGCGTCGGTGATTTCCCGCCTTCCCGGCAATTTCGCGTATTTTTGATCGACGGCGGGCCTCATGTTACCCCGCACCCCCGCCAGGGCGACTACATCAGGCTATTGACCAGCGCCATAGAAAACAATCTATCATCAGGCAGACGGGACCCGAACCAGCATCATGACGACACAGGAAAAAATGCCCTCATCGGGCAGCTTTTTGAAGCGCGCAGCGCCAATAGCCATCATCGCGATTGCATTGGGACTATTCTTCGCCCTCGATTTGCAGCGCTATTTCACGCTCGAGAATTTGCGCGAAAATAACGAGGCCTTGCGCGCCTGGGTCGCCGCTGCGCCGCTCCTGGCGCTGGTGATATTCGTGGCGGTCTATGCCGCCGCAGTTGCGATCTCCTTTCCTGGCGCGACCATCCTCACTGTCTTTGGCGGCTTTCTGTTCGGCCTGTGGCCGGGTGTCCCCGCCGTGGTTCTTGCCGCAACCATCGGCGCTGTGATTATTTTCCTCGCCTCCAAAACCGCGCTCGGCGATATCCTGACCGGGCGCGCTGGCGGTCTGGTCAAAAATATGGAGCAGGGGTTTCGCGAAAACGAGCTGAGTTACATGTTCGTCTTGCGTCTGGTTCCGGTGTTTCCGTTCTGGGCGATTAATATCGCCGCAGGGGTTCTCGGCGTTAGCTTGCGCAATTTCGTGATCGGCACGTTTTTTGGCATCATCCCCGGCGGATTTGTTTACGCCAGCATCGGCAACGCCGCCGGTGCCGCCTTTAGCGCCGGAGAGGATGTCTCGCTAAGCGGTATTTTAATGCAGCCGCAAACTTTGCTTCCGATCATCGGGCTGACGGTTCTGGCGCTCATTCCGGTGGTCCTTAAACGCATCAACAAACAGGCGGCGGGCCTTGAAGAGCACTCGCAATGACAAAGGCGATTACCGCAGACCTTTGCATCATTGGCGCAGGCTCGGCCGGTCTGTCCGTTGCCGCCGGCGCCGCACAGCTCGGCCGCAAGGTCGTGCTGATTGAAAAAGGCGAGATGGGCGGCGATTGCCTTAATACTGGCTGCGTCCCCTCAAAAGCGCTGATCGCCGCCGCCGCACGCACCCACGCCATGCGTAATGTCGGTAAATTTGGCATCAAACCGGTTGAACCGGAAATCGACTTTGGCGCGGTGATGGACCATGTCGATGGCGTTATTGCTTCGATCGCGCCGATTGACAGCCAGGAGCGCTTTGAAGGGTTGGGCGTTACGGTCTTGCGCGAGCATGCAAGCTTTGCCGGCCCGCGCCAGGTCAAAACCGAAACCGCGACCGTCACCGCCAAGCACATTGTGATCGCCACCGGTTCGGCGCCGTTTATTCCGCCGATCAACGGGCTTGGCGAGACGGCGTTCTTCACCAATGAAAGCATTTTCAAAAACCGCACGCTTCCCGACCACCTCATCGTCATCGGCGGCGGGCCAATCGGCGTTGAACTGGCCCAGGCGCATCGCCGCCTTGGCGCTAAAGTAACGCTTATTGAGGGCGAGACCATCCTCAACAAGGACGACCCGGAACTGGTTGAGGTAGTGCGCGCGCAGCTTAAAGAGGACGGCGTCGATATCATTGAAAAGACGATGGTCGAGGCGGTAAGCGCGTCCGGCGGCAGCGTTCTGCTCAAAGCCGGCGGGCGAACCATAAGCGGATCGCACCTTCTGGTCGCTGTCGGCCGCAAACCGACCGTTGACGGACTAAATCTTGAAGCGGGCGGCGTTGACTATGACAAGACAGGCATAAAAACCGACAGCGCGTTGCGAACGACCAACAAGCGCATCTACGCGATAGGCGATGTTCGCGGCGGTCTTCAGTTTACCCATGTGGCGGGCTATCACGCTTCTGTAGTGATCCGCGGCATGCTGTTTAAAATGCCGGCGACCAATAATGACAGCCAGGCCCCCTGGGTCACCTATAGCGACCCGGAACTTGCGCAAGTCGGCCTCACAGAAGCCGCTGCGTGCGAGCGCCATGGCGATGTCCGAACGGTGCGCGCGAGCTTTGCAGATAATGACCGCGCCGAGGCGATGCGCGACACCAGAGGGTTGATTAAAGTCACAACCGCCAAAGACGGGACCATTCTCGGCGCCTCCATCGTCGGGGCCGGGGCCGGCGATCTCATCCAGAACTGGGCGTTTGCGATCTCCAACCGCCAGAAAATCAAAGCCTTCACCAATATGATCGCCCCCTACCCGACACGCGGCGAGATATCAAAACGCGCCGCCGGCGCATGGTATACGCCAGCGCTATTTTCAAACCGCACGAAAATGCTGGTGTCTTTACTGTCGATTTTTGATTAAACTTTCTCCCCATGAACGCACCCTCGGGATTCGCTAATCGATCGCTCTCGACAAAACTTTTTTTGTTGACAGTCGTGTTTATCTTCCTTGCGGAGATTGTGGTGATGATCCCGTCGGTCGCCAATCAGCGCATGGACTGGTTCAACGCCCGGCTTGAAGCGGCCTATCTCGTGGCCCTTGCGCTTGAAGGCCCGCGCGAGGCGATGATTGAAGAAGACGTTGCGCGGCAGTTATTTGCAACAGCTAATATTCTCGGCGTCACCATCAACCGCGACAATATGCGTATGCTGATCCTGGCTCCGGAAATTAATCCGCATGGACCGCCACACATGCACCGCATCAATCTTGGCGACCGAATGCCCCTGACCTTGATCGCCGATGCATGGGGAACGGTCTTTTCAAGCGGCGATGATTTAATCCAGGTCACCGGCGCGCCGCGCTACGCGGCTGACCAGAAGGTCGATATTATCGTATCGCAGGCGGCGCTGCGTCGCGACCTGCTTGTCTATGCGCGTAATATTCTGGCGCTGTCGCTGGTCATATCAAGCCTGACCGCAGCGCTGGTTTATTGGGCGCTGAACCGCATCATCGTCCGGCCGGTTGTGCGTCTTACCTACGATATGGCCGCATTCGAGGCGGATCCGGACCGCGAAGCGCTGATCCGTTCGCAAAGCAACCGCAAAGACGAGATCGGCGCCGCCGAACGCAGCCTCGCCACCATGCAACGCGGCATTCACGATCTCTTAAACGAGCGCCGTCGTCTTGCCGCACTCGGCGCCGGCATTTCCAAGATCAGCCACGACCTCAGAAACATACTCGCTTCCGCGCAACTGATGTCTGACCGGCTCGCCAGAAGCGACGACCCGAGCGTGCGCAAGCTGAGCCCGCGCCTCATCTCAGCGCTCGATCGCGCGATTGTGCTGAGCCGGGATACGCTCGCCTTTGGCGGCATGGAGGCGCGCGCGTTGAGCAAGACGCCGGTTGACCTTCACGCGCTTGCAGAAGAAGTGCTTGAAGACACCGCCGCAATGGGCGTTAAGCCAGAAAATCTTGTTACGGAAGGCTTTTTGATCAGCGCCGACCGGACGCAACTTTACCGTAGCCTGTTCAACCTTGTGCGCAACGCCATCGACGCCATGACGCCGCAAGGCGGCGCACCCATTGACGGCGCAGAACCCATACTCGGTGTGGTCAGCATCAGCGCGTCCGCCAGCGATGGCGAAATTATCATCGCCATTGCAGATACCGGACCCGGTATTCCCGATTATGCGCGCGCGGTGTTGTTCGAACCGTTTAAAGGCTCGCAAAAGCCCGGCGGGTCCGGTCTCGGCGCCGCCATTGCCGCTGAAATCATCCGCGCCCATGGCGGCGAGATAGTGCTGGCGGCAAGCGACGCGTCAGGAAGTCAGTTCAAGATCACGCTTCCCGGCGCCGCGCTTTAGTTTTCGACAACCTCAACCTCGCCGGTCAGCCAGACGCCTTCGCGGCGCGGGTCGGCGCCGCCATCAAACGCGCCATCTGGCATTATCCGCACCGCGTGAACGCCGCTGGTCAGCGCGCGCTCCGTAATCTGGTGGCCGCGCGCAGTCAGACCAGCAATGATCTGCGCATCAAACACACCCTCCTCAAGGAGCGGCTCGCCGCGTGGATAGACTACATTGGGCAGGTCGATCGCCGCCTGCGCCGACATATCCCAGTCAATCATTGCGATGAGCGTCTTGACGACATAACCCATAATCGCCGGCCCGCCGGGTGAGCCAAGCGCACTCCAGACCTTTCCCCCCTCATCAAAAACTATCACCGGGCTCATGGAACTGCGCGGGCGTTTTCCCGGCGCCACTGCATTGGCGACCGGCACGCCGTCACGCTCCGGCAGGAACGAAAAATCCGTGAGCTGATTGTTCAACACCATGCCGCCGGACATCAGATGACTGCCAAACGCAAATTCAACCGTTGTCGTCATCGACACCACCCGGCCCTCGCCGTCGACAATCACAAAATGGCTGGTCGAGGGCGGCTCCGGCGAAGCGTCTGCGCTTAAGTTTCGCCATTTGCCCGCGCGGGCATCAACATCATAAGCGGAAGGATCGCCCGGCGTCACATCAACTGCCGCGCTGGCGCCATCAATGAGCTGCGCTCGCGCCACAAGATAAGCAGGATTCAAAAGACCGCCGATCACCTCTTCGCTCGAAAGCCCGCCAGCGCCAGCCAGCATTGAATTGTCGGCAAGGTACTGATCGCGATCAGCATAAGCCAGACGGCTCGCCTCAAACAGAATATGCAGCGCCTGTATCGTTTGCGCGCCAGCCCCGGCAATATCAAATGGCTCCATCAGCGCTAAAATCTGCAATAATGTCACGCCCCCGGAACTTGGCGGCGCCATCGAACAGACTTGATAGGCGCGATAAAAACTGCAAACCGGCTCTAGCTTGACGGCTTTATAGCCAGCCATGTCGTCAAGCGTCATATCGCCGGGATTGGGCGCTGACGTTACCGCCTCAACAATCGCCGCAGCGATATCGCCGGAATAAAAAGCATCCGCGCCGCCGGCTGCAATAGCTTTCAGCGTTTGCACGTAAGCCGGGTTTTTTAAAACATAGCCAACGGCACGCGGCGCGCCATTAGTGTCGTAAAAATACTCAGCCGCCGCCGGCAATTGATTTAACTTCGGGATTCGCGCCAGCAGTCCGTTGAGCCGCGGCGAAACCTCAAAGCCAGCCTCCGATAACGCTATCGCCGGCTCAAACAGACCGGCCCAGTCGAGCGCGCCATGGTCTTGATGGGCAAGCTCCAGCATCCGCACCGCACCCGGCACGCCTACCGAAAGCCCGCCGACAACCGCATCGTAAAACGCCATCGGCTCGCCATCGTCCATAAGGAAACGGTCCGCCATCGCCGCCGCCGGCGCCGTCTCGCGCCCGTTATAAGTCTCCAGCGTTTGCGTCGCAGGATCGTAATGCAACATGAACGCGCCGCCGCCGAGGCCGGAAGATTGCGGCTCGACCAGCCCGAGCACGGCCTGCGTTGCTATCGCCGCATCCACCGCTGATCCGCCTTTGCGCAAAATCGACGCCCCCGCCTCCGCAGCGTAAGGATTGGCTGCAGAAATAAACCATCGTTTCGGCGAGGTCTCAATAGCCGACGCAGGCGGCTCCACATCCGCCGCAGTCGCACGAGCCTCCGCCGCCTGATCACGCCCGCAAGCCGTCAGCGCCGCCAATGCCAATAAAAGTAAGACCCTCATACAAACCTCTGTAATGCTCAGCCTCCCCTCATACGCCGATGCGCTGAGCCCGCAAAGCACTCTATCTGCCGCCAAGAATATGCGGACGCCGCAGCCCGCTTGCATTTACCGGCCCGTTAGGGTTAAACCCCGCCGCTCAGGCGCAAAACCAAGCGCCGCGGCAGGCGCCGGTAGCTCAGTTGGATAGAGCACTAGACTACGAATCTAGGGGTCGGGAGTTCGAATCTTCCCCGGCGC
>JAJFGE010000180.1 GCA_021776295.1 Hyphococcus sp. | reverse complement strand
TCGCTCAATCGCGGACCGATCAAATCCGCCCGCGCCATGGCGAACGCTCATATGCGTGCTGGCGGCGCGACATTGTTCGGCGCGCCGGTCGATCACAAGGTCTGCGCCGAATGGGCGGCCTGGGCGAACGGCACGGCCGTGCGCGAGCTTGATTTTCACGACACGTTTCTGGCGGCGGAATATTCCCACCCCGGCGATAACATCCCTCCAGTTTTGGCTGTCGCCCAACAATGCGGGCGTGACGGGCGCGACCTCGTGCGCGGCATCGCGACGGGGTATGAAATTCAGGTGAATCTTGTGAAGGCGATTTGCCTCCACGAACATAAAATCGACCATATCGCGCATATTGGCCCGTCGGCGTCGGCGGCTGTTGGTGCGTTGCTTGGTCTGGATACGGAGATTATTTATCAGTCGGTGCAACAGGGCCTCCACACCACCGTGACGACGCGGCAATCGCGCAAGGGCGAAATTTCAAGCTGGAAGGCGTTTGCGCCGGCCTATGCCGGCAAGCTGGCGATTGAGGCGGTGGACCGCTGCATGCGCGGCGAGGGTGCGCCGAGCCCAATTTATGAGGGCGAGGATGGGGTGATTTCGTTCATTCTGAACGGTCGCACCGCGCGTGACAAAGGCCAGAGCCCCTATGAGCCGACCTATCATGTGCCGCTGCCGGGGGCGGGTGAGGCCAAGCGCGCGATCCTGGAAACCTACACCAAAGAGCACTCAGCAGAATATCAATCCCAGGCGCTGATCGATCTCGCCTTCCGCATGGGCAAGGAAATCGATGATTTCGACAAGGTGACATCAATTGTTCTGCATACCTCGCATCACACCCATTATGTGATCGGCGCCGGCGCCGGCGATCCACAGAAAATGGACCCTAAGGCGAGCCGCGAGACCCTCGACCATTCGATCATGTATATTTTCGCGGTGGCGCTGCAGGATGGCGAATGGCACCATGTGAAGTCTTACGCGCCGGTACGCGCGCAGCGTGCCGACACCGTGCGGCTGTGGCATAAGATTTCCACTATCGAGGACCCGGAATGGACGCGGCGCTATCACTCCCGCGACCCGAACGAGAAGGCCTTCGGCGCGCGCGTCGTCATCACCATGGAAGACGGCCGGGTGATTGAAGACGAGCTTGGCATCGCCAATGCGCACCCGTTTGGCGCTAGACCGTTTGGGCGGGCGGAATATATCGGCAAATTTAAAACGCTTACGGATGAAATTCTGGACGCGAGCGAGTCTGCGCGCTTCCTTGATATGGTGCAGCAATTGCCGAACTTGACGGCTGAGCAAGTGCTGGCGCTCAATCCCGTGGCGCCAGCTGGGTATTTGGTTGAGAATGGTTTGAAGGGGATATTTTAGTTGGGTGGTTCGCAAAGCCGCCTTCGTTTCTTCTGGACACTTCCCCTGCAAGCGGGGGAAGAAACGGGTTGCGTTTTAGGGCTAATCGTATTCCTTCCCCGTTTATGGGGGAGGCAGCAGCGCAGCTGACGGAGGGGGCATGGGCAACAAAAACAACACAACTGCGACACTCACCCGCTGGCACGCCATGATCGCCTCGCGCGACCTATCTGCCTTGCCGGACATCATCCATCCAGAAGCCGTCTTCCGTTCGCCCGTCGCGCATACGCCTTATCATGGCTGCGAGGCGCTGGTGCTCGCTCTCTCGACCGTCATCAATGTTTTTGAAGGTTTCACCTACACCCGCGAATTTGCAACCGAGGACGGCATGGATGTCGTGCTGGAATTCAGCGCCAATGTCGGCGGCAAGCAACTGAAGGGCGCTGACTTCATCAAGTTTGACGATGATGGCTTGATCGTAGAGTTTGAAGTGATGATCCGCCCGGCGAGCGGCTTGATGGCGCTGGGCGAGGAAATGGGCAAGCGCGTCGGCGCGAAACTCAAACAATATTTGTAGTTCAATAATTTGGAGAAAAGAATGCTTGCTTACTCAATGGTAGGATCAAATGATCTGGACAAGGCGCGGAAATTTTATGGCGAGTTACTCGCTGATCTTGGCGCCAAAGAAGTGATGGTTCGCCCCGATGGCGGCGCGGTGTTCTTCGGAACGCAAGCAGGACGACCTATGTTTGCGTTGTGCAAGCCCTATGACGGCGATGGCGCCGCGCCTGGCAATGGCAACATGGTCGCAATTGGCGTAAAGGATGCCGCACAGGTAAAGGCGATGTACGATAAAGCCATATCGCTTGGCGCAATTTGCGAAGGCGAACCGGGACCACGGCTTGATGGTATGGTTTCGTGTGGTTATGTGCGTGATCTGGATGGCAACAAGCTGAATTTCTTCTGTATGGGTAGTTAATCGGACGTGACGCCAACGATCTCTCCAGAAGCGGATGCCCGCGTGCGGATGAGCTTCGCGCGTCAGGGCTTCATGAAAAAGCTTGGGGTCGAGCTGAGCGCGCTCGGCCATGGATCGTGCGAGTTGTCAGTGCCGTTTGATGAGGCCCTGACGCAACAGCATGGATTTTTCCATGCGGGCGTCGCCGCGACGCTGGCCGATAATGCGGCCGGCTATGCCGGCTATTCGGTGATGCCGGAAGGCTCAACGGTGCTGACGACCGAGTTTAAAATCAACCTCCTGGCCCCGGCGCGCGGCGAGGTGATGCGCGCTCGCGCGGAAGTGATTAAGCCGGGCCGAACATTGGTGATTGTG
>JAJFGE010000179.1 GCA_021776295.1 Hyphococcus sp. | reverse complement strand
CGGCCCGGTGGTTATAGCGGGGAGCTTCCACCCGATCCCATCCCGAACTCGGTCGTTAAAGTCCCCAGCGCTGATGGTACTACGTCTTAAGGCGTGGGAGAGTAAGTCGCCGCCAGGCCTGCCAAGAGGATTTGACCCTTCATCGATGTTCCTTCCCAGCGGAACAAACTTTTATCGCCAGCCCAAAACGTGCTTATTTGAAGCGCGCTTTGGGCTGGCTTTTTTTATGGCGGGGCTGTTGTGGTCAAATCCGGCTCATGCTTTGCGTCGTCGATGCATGAAGACGCGTCAAACTGCACTAGGCGCCGGCCAATATATTTGACGCCGGGGCCAGGATAGTGAGACAACGTCGCCAGGGCGGCCGTTTGCGGCCAGAGAGGGCGGAGATCGACGATGGTTCGGCGTGCGCAGATATTTTTGGCTATGGTTCTTGTCGTTGCCGGATGTTCCGGTCCCGGCGGCGATGCTGACGGCGACGAACGACCTTCCGAGGCGACAGACGCCGCCTCGGCTGCGGCTGCGGAGGAAGAAAATCTCGATGTCTGGCTGGAGCGGCTGGAAGTCGGCAGCCGCGAGCTTTACAGCGCACGCGACGCCGTTGTTGAGGCTGTCGGCCTTAAGGAGGGCGACTGGGTAGCGGATATCGGCGCCGGGACGGGGCTATATACAGTTTTGTTCGCCGAACAGGTTGGCGCCAGCGGGCGTGTCCTTGCCGAAGACATCGAGCCTTTGTTTCTGGACCTCATTAACCAGCGGGCGGCGGATCTGAGCGTCGATAATGTAACGGCTGTCCTCGGTCGCGAAGATGACGTGACGTTGCCCAAAAGCTCAGTAGACGTTGTATTCATCGCTGACACCTATCACTATTTTGAAGACCGCCAAGCGGTTATGCGCAGTATCTATGAGGCGCTCAAACCTGGCGGGTCGCTCATCCTGGTGGAGTTCGATATCACGCCGGGTGGGCAACGCGCTGACTACAAATCCCATGTGCGTTTCGGCAAGGCGGGAGTGATTTCAGAGGTTGAGTTCATCGGCTTTAAACTTGCTGACGCGCCGGTTGTTGCGGGTTTGGACGAGAACTATTTCATCAGATTTGTAAAGCCAGCAACGCCATAGCAGTGTTGCTGATCGAAATCAGAACGCGCGCCGACACCGGCAGCCTTTAGGAATGAGCGGCGATAACCGCGTCAGCCGTCGAACAAGTCGCGTCGACAGGCCGCAGATTGCGCAGAATGATTTGCACCAGGGCTTTTTCTGTGACGGGTTTTGGTAAATGCCCGTCAAAGCCGAAATCCAGATAATGCCGCACCTGATGGTCCATGGCGTCCGCAGTAACTGCGATAATCGGCGTCATATCAAACCCGCCATTATTCTGGAGCTTACGGATTTCCTGAAACGCCTCTTCGCCATCCATCACCGGCATATGAATATCCATCAGTATAAGGTCATATCGACCACGCTTGAATTGCTCAACCGCATCTTCGCCATTTTCAGCCATGGTCGCCGTTGCGCCGGCGCGCTTTAAGAATGTTTCGATGATCAGGCGATTGGTTTCATTATCCTCAGCAACCAGGATCGAAGTCGCGGTTGGCAGCTTGTCCATATTGACGGTAATTTTTTGAGGCGCCGCGACGGCAGTTTCATTCGCAACCGCGAGGCCCAACGTAATGTGAAAAGTCGAGCCGACATCCGGCGTTGATGACAGATCGATTTCGCCGCCCATCGCATCAACAATGCGTTTTACGATGGACAGCCCCAGCCCGGTGCCGCCATAATTGCGCGCGGTTGAGCTGTCGGCCTGAACGAACGGAGAAAACACCTTGGCGACCTGTTCCTCGGTCATGCCGATGCCGGTGTCCGATACAGCGATCATTAACGCCGTTTCGTCGCTGGCGCCCTTTTGCGCATTGCTGAGCGTCAATTGCACCAACCCGTCATTGGTGAACTTGATGGCGTTTGAGAGGAGATTGTGAAGGATTTGAGTCAGCTTGCCGGGGTCGCCGAGACGGCAATCAACGACGTCATTTTCAATCGTGACATTGAGCCCGATATTTTTTTCAGACGCTTTCAGGCCATGAATTGACGCAACTTTTTCGACAACCTCGCTAAGGTGAAATTCGGTTTCTTCGAAAACGGTTTTTCCGGCGTTCATCTTCGACAGGTCGAGAATATCATTCAGCAAATCCAGAAGTAAATTTCCAGAATCAGCGATGATATCGACAAAGCGGCGCATTTCCGCATCCAGATCCATATTTTGGAGAATTTCAGCGGCGCCGAGAACACCATTCATTGGTGTGCGGATTTCATGACTCATAACCGCCAGGAACTCCGACTTTAACCGGCTCGCCGCCTCTGCCTCATCTTTTGCAATTTGCAGATCGGGCACATGCGTGCGGATAGATATATACTCGCAGATGTCGCCGCTGTTGTTGGCAACAGGAAAGATGGTCGATTTCACCCAGTAGAGATTACCGTTTTTAGACTGGTTTCGGATTGTCCCATGCCATATTTCCCCGTTTCTTATCGTCTCCCACAACTCCCCCATAAATTCACTTGAGTGATGGCCGGAATTTAAGAGCCTATGGTCTTTGCCGATAAGCTCAGAGCGGGCGTATCCTGATATTTCACAAAACTTATCGTTGGCGGCGGTGATTCTGCCCCGTACATCCGCTTTGGAGACCAGTGCGTGTGCGTCCAGCGCCTTCTTATAAGCGGCCAGCTGTATAACAGCGTCGGCGATATCCTTGGTCATGGCCGGATTGGAGGCGGCATGCGGCGCGCGCGCAACAGCAGTATCGGCACTCTTTCCCACCGAATGGTCCCCTCGCTAATCGGCTCCCCCGATGGCGAATATTTGCCTCCATTCCTTGTACGAACAAGGTCGGGACAAGCGCACCAATATGGTGAGATATCGTTAATATTTTATTCGTAGCCAGACGGATTCTACGGGCCGGCAGAAGAAGGCGTAGTTGCGGGCCGGGATGGTGCTGATTGCCTTGGCGGAAAATGGGGAGGGGCCTTCAAGGTAATCCCCCCTGAAATTAGGGGTTTGAACAAGTAGAATTTTCTCGCCAAGATAACAGAGGCGATTCTGAATGAAAAAGCCAAGATCTAGCGACGCTGAGATCACGAGTATTTTATGCCAGGCGGAAGGCGGTGTGCCGGTGTCTGAACTGTGCCGGGAGCACGGCATGGGCAGTGCGTCGTTTTACAAATGGCGCTCGAAGTTTGGCGGTATGGACGCCTCGATGATGTCTGAGCTGAAGTCGATGGCAGAGGAAAACCGCCGCCTGAAGAAGATGTATGCCGAGATGAGCATGCAAGATCCCTCTCTGTCCGCCATTGGGGATTCACCACCACCCAATTGCCCTAGAAGCTGTAACGGGTGACGTCAGATGCGTTTATTGCGAAGCATGAAGTCATTGGCAATACCCTCAGGCGGAAGGTCAAGCGTCATGTTTCGCTTTCCATGGGTT
>JAJFGE010000178.1 GCA_021776295.1 Hyphococcus sp. | reverse complement strand
AAGTTGCAGACGACTTCAAACAATGCGCGGCCATTAAAAATATCGAGCCTAAAAATAACGGCATGGGCTTTGAGATAAAGGACAGCGAAAAGGCGACAAAGTGCTTCTTGTTTATTAGCGGGACGAAGAGCGGCCAGTTATTCGCCAATCTGTGGCTGGATGATGCAACATTTGAACGCAAAAAACTGCCATATCTGAACACTGCCGAATTGTTCCTTTATCTCGCTGTCGCGCGCATACAAGGGGATGAGTTTCTAAAACAGGACGGCCAACTTGCTGATCTGTCTCGATTTGCAGAAATGGTTCCGGCTGAACACAGGCCTAAGCAAATGCATGTTGTGCGATATCAACATAAGGAACCGGGTCTATATATCCTTCAACACGCCAAAGACCGATATAAAGCGATCGCATTATTGAATAATTTTATGCTCTCCAGCTGTTCGAATTTTGACCCTTTATATTATGCGCCATTCGATCTGGGACGTGTGAAGGCAAAGCCTGGCGCCATGTTGGAGGCTGGTGTTTGCCGGTTTTTCGCCTGGAAGAGAGATCCGGATAAGGGGATTTTGCTTGGCGAGGGCGGTGAATGGAAGCCTTTCTCAGAAGTGATGGGTTATGAAATCGTCGATACCGTAGTCAAACCCTTCGAAAAGAACGAGAAACTGCTTGCCTGGTTTGGCGATCACGACCGTATGTCCCAAGTTGTCCGCGGCAAGGCCGATATCAAAACGCTTGAAACCGGCGATGCGATATTTGCCTCTGATGGCACGTTTCGGGCCAATGGGATTGGGCTGGCGAACCGCCCGCTTCATTTGCCGATGCAACAGAGCGGTCGGTATTATGTCGACGGGCACATCATCGTGCTGGAACTGGATAACGGGCCTGTCCTGGTCGGCTATGGCGGCAAGATCGAGACCGATGGAAAGGTCACAAGCCTTTTCCTCGGCGGGTCCGCTTATGGCGAATACGAGCAATAGGATATGAGTTCATGCAAGTGATAAATCTGCAGGGGGATATTATTACTCTATCGACCGCGCGAAAAGAGATGCAATTACTGGAAGTATCCATGCGCGCCGGTAAGGACACTGATCCGGTATTCAGGCATGCGGCTGACGAAGCAACATCTGCCCTTCAACAAAAAATGGCTTCTATTTTGGCCAACATGCAAGGCGATAGCGTTGAATTTTCTCTTTCACAAAGAGAGTTTATGCACATCTCCAACATCATCGAGGCTGTAAATACGATGGATCCAGAAATTTATTATCCGGACATGGCGGACGAAATTCCTTCTGATGATGAGCTGGATGAATTCACAAAACATGTGAGTGAAATCTACGATCAGGCCTTCAAAGTTGGGTAGCAGGTAATTGAACAGGCGGCCGGTACGCTTACGCAGCTGGCCGGGCGATGCGAATAAAGCGACTGTAATGCCAACAATCAAAGAGACATCAGAGCTGGCTCGCAAGCTGCATGACGGGCAGGTCGACAAGGCGGGCGCGCCCTATTTTGGCCATGTCGCTCGGGTGGCGGCAAATCTGTTGCGGTTGTTTCCCGAGGCCAGCCTTGATGAACACCATGCCGCTTTTCTCCATGACGTGATGGAAGATTGCGCGGTTAGCGCCGATGATTTACGCGGGCTTGGCTATTCAGAAAACACCATTTCGATCATCCAAGCAGTTACGAGAATGAAGGGTGAGGATATTTCCTATGCGGACTGGATTTCGCGCCTATCAAAAAGCGGGAACGCGGGCGCCATCCGCGTAAAAATCGCAGATCTATCGGACAATTTGGCCCCGGCGCGATTGGAGACACTTAATCCGCAGCAGGCGCATTCACTTAGCAAGCGTTACAACAAAGCGATTAAAATTCTGTTTGCCGCGCTTGGTTGAAAGTGTTCGACAAAGTGACCATCACAAATCAAGTTTGGCGGCGTCGGGATAAGTGTGACGCGTTGAAAGCTATTCACTTTCAACGCCGATAGAAATGCGGTAAACAAAGAATCTAGAGCAAAGCCATGATTCAATTTAACTCTGATTTGCTCTAGGTGTATCAAAGGCGATATATTGGTCATCCTTTAGCTAATGTTCGAATCGGGAAAACTGTCACTCTTGTCCTTGATGAAGGCCAGCAGCTTTTCATCAATTTCGGGATCAAGCGCCGGCGGTTTATAATCCTCTAGCATTTGTTTGTAGAGTTTTTCCGCACGCTGTTCCGCATCAACCCGGCCATCTTCGTGCCATTGTTCGTAGCTGTTATTGTCGGCGATGGTTGAGCGGTAGAATGCAGTCTTGAAATTTTCCTGTGTGTGGGAACAGCCAAGGAAGTGCTGCCCCGGTCCGACCTCACGGATGGCATTGAGGGCTTGTCCGTTTTCTGACATATCGACGCCATTAGCATAAACCGCAAGCATGCCTGCCTGATCTGCATCCATCACAAATTTTTCGTATCCCATCGCCAAACCGCCCTCGAGCCATCCAGCGGTGTGCAACATGAAATTAACGCCGGCCAGAAGCCCAGCCTGCATCGTATTTGCCGCTTCATAGGCCGCCTGCGCATCCGGCACTTTCGAGGCCGTGAACCCACCGGCGCTGCGGAAAGGAACGCCGAGACGCCGGGCGAGCGAGGCGCCAACATTGATCGCCATGGATGCCTCCGGCGAACCGAATGTCGGCGCACCAGACTGCATTGACATCGAGCTGACAAAGTTGCCGTAGATAACCGGCGCGCCTGGCCGCGTTAATTGCGCGAGCGTCATACCGCATAACCCCTCGGCGAGCGATTGAGCGGCGACCGCGGCGACTGTCACCGGCGACATGGCGCCGGCTACGATGAAGGGGCTAACCATCACCGCTTGATTGTTGCGCGCATAAACTTTGAGCGCGCCGAGCATGACATGATCGAACGTCATCGGTGAGTTTGCGTTAATTAGATTTACAAGAACGCAATTTTCTTCAACGAAATCGTCACCGAACAGAATTTTTGCCATCGAGACTGAGTCTTCTGCGCGCTGCGGCGCAGTCACCGATCCCATAAACGCCTTGTCTGAATATTTGATATGGGAATAGATCATATCGTAGTGGCGCTTGTTTACCGGCAAGTCCACTGGCTCGCAGATCGTACCGCCGGAATGATGCAAAGCCGGTGACATATAAGCGAGCTTCACAAAATTCCGAAAATCCTCAATCGTTGCATAACGCCGCCCGCCCTCGCGGCTGTAGACAAAGGGCGATCCATAGGCGGGGACAAGTACTGTATTGTCGCCGCCGATCACAACGCTGCGCTCTTTATTGCGTGCGTGTTGGGTGAAAGAACTTGGCGCCGATTTTTGAATAATCTCCCGGCACATACCGCGAGGAAATCTGACGCGTTCGCCGTCAACTTTAGCGCCCGCTTTGACAAATGTTTCTACGCTTTCTGGATCTTCCTTGATTTCGATACCAATTTCTTCAAGGATCGTGTCAGCATTGGCTTCGATGATTGAAAGATCTGCATCCCCCAGAATTTCATAGGGTGGTATTTTTCGCGTAATGTATGGCGGCGCTTTTGGAACAACTTCTGCATTCGCTTGCGCACGCCCGCGCCGCCCCCCTGTTCTGCCTCGTCTCGCCATAACAAATGCTCCCTATCGTGATCGTTCAACTATTATCGCGTGCATGTCGGCGTTGACGCCGAGAACGCGCGGACAATTCCGTAGCCTTCGGCGCCGTTGGAAACTTCATCGCGCCGACAAAATATTCCTGAAACTTTGGTTCCATGGCCGTTTCGAGTTTCTCGATAGACTTGACCGCTTCAATGATCCGGCACTTTTCATCAACATTCATCAACGCCATCGCCGCGCCCATGCCCGCAGCGTTGCCGATGGAACGGATTTTTTCCGGCGGGGCATTCGGAATGATGCCAATGTCAGCGACATATTTGGAATCGAGGTGGGTTCCGAATGCACCTGCCAATAATATTTCATCAAATTGTTCGCAGCCGAGAAAATCCGTCAGCAGGGAAACGCCCGCCGACAGCGCGGCTTTTGCGAGCTGAACGGCACGAACATCGGTTTGTTTGATATAGATCGGGTTCTCCGGATTATTAACGAGGAGGTATTTCCAACTCTTGCCCTCTTCGAAAAAACGTTCCGGTGCGGCGTCAGGCATGAACAGACCGCTTTCGTCGAGCAGGCCTGCGCCGGCGAGTTCCACCATCACCTCGAATATGCCTGAACCACAGATTCCGATGATGCGGTGGAAAGACAGATCACCGGTTGAGTCCGACAACCATTCATCATGGCCGATGATCTTGAAAGTCGGCTCTTTGGTCTCCTTATCGATCCGCACCCGTTCTATGGCGCCCCGGCTGGCGCGAACGCCAGAACTGATCTCAGCGCCTTCAAAGGCGGGGCCCGTGGGAGACGACGCGGCGGCGACGCGGTTTTTATGGCTCAGCACGATTTCAGCATTGGTGCCAATATCGACGAGCAGGACTGAGCGGCCTTTCATCGCATCAAGCTGTGTAAGATATGCGCCCGTCGTATCGGCGCCCACATGCCCGCCGATCAACGGGAAGAAGGAAATCCGCGCTGCATCCGAAAGACCGAGGTCAAAATTGCGGGCCGGCGCCTCGAACCAGTCCTTGACCGCCAGCGTGAAGGGCGCCTGGCCAAGTTCAACCGGTGAAATGCCGAGAAACAGATGATGCATGATCGGGTTGCCGACAATCACGACTTCAAGAAGCTGGTTTGGCCCCATTTCCAGTGCTGAACAGGCCTCGGCGAGCATCTTCGCCACATGTTTTCGAATTTCGTCGGTAAGGCGCCGCTCGCCCCCTTTGTTGAGCATGATATAGGAGATGCGGCTCATCAAATCTTCGCCATAACGGATCTGCGGGTTCATCGTCGCTTTTTCATAAGCGAGCGCCCCGCGCGTCAGATCGTAGATGTAAAGCGCAATTGACGTTGAACCGATATCCAGAGCCGCGCCATAGATGTTAAACGGCGATGGCGGCCAGACATCAATGATCTCATTGTTGTCGCGCACAACAGCAATGAGCGTGCGGTCATTGTTCGCGAGAACCGGCTGCAGTTTTTTCAAAACACGATGTTTAGGTTTTGCGTTAACGCCAAAAGTGCTTAGCGCTTCTCTCAGCGCTTCTCCGTCACTTGGATTGTCGTCCAGTGTCGGTGTTGGCAGCTGACACATATAAAGTGTGGTCGCGGGATTTAGCTCGGTTGTAACCTTAACGCTTTCTTTGCGGATGCTTGATTCATATTCGCGGGCATCATCAGGCACTTCTATAACAGCGTCGCCGAGCAATTTCGTCCGGCACGAAAGCCTGCGCGGCGCGACAAGGTCACCATCGGCGATGGCTTTTTTTTCAGTTGCCGTCAACGGCGACAAATGTGCTTGTGCAACGTCGATCTTGAATTTCGCATGCTTGCCCGGCTCCAAATCAATTTGACAGCGCTTGCATAATCCTTTCCCGCCGCAGATAGATTGAATATCCACTCCGGCACGTAAAGCAACGTCATAAACCCGCTCGCCATTTTCGACGAGGGCTCTAATGCCCGAAGGCGTGAATATGACCGTGTGCTGTTTCGTCATCTGTGAATTTCGTACCTAGACCCCACTCTCCGGATAAGCTTCAAATTGTGGCAGGCCGTCAGTAACCTCGTAATAATCACCCTTCTCCGAAACGTAGACGTGACCTTTCGTTTCCAAGCCAGCAGTATTGTCGAGATTGCCCGGAATGATACTGATCGTATCGGTAGTGTTGTTTCGCCAGAAAAGCGGGCTGCAACACGATGCACAAAACCCGTGTTCGGAATTTTCTGAAACCGCAGTCCATTTAACATCACCGCCAATGCGAACATCATCTCGAAGCGCACGGCAAGCAGCCATGTGGTGCCCCGTCAGACTTCGGCATTGCGTGCAGTGACAATACCAGATGTCCTTGAGGCCGCAGGCTTCAAATCGGACGGCGCCGCAAAAGCATTTACCGGAGTAGATTTTAGGCTCTGCGGCGGCCACGGCGTCGCCCTCCCCGGCCTTCGCTTCCCCCCTCAGCTGGCGGTCCACGATACTTCTTGATCCAGCTCGCACAATTTGGATCAACGCCGTTTAAAACATCAGCGGCCTTGATTGCCGGCGCCAGTCCTTCATGCAGCGGATTAAGGATCGCCGAGGTCATCCCAGCCTGCGCCACCATTGGCAAAAACGAATTGTTGATTGCGTGCCTGTTCGGCAAACCGAAACCGACATTCGAGGCGCCGCATGTCGTATTGACTTTCAACTCTGTTCTTAGTCGGCGAACAAGGTGAAATACGTCCTTGCCTGCAGAGTTGATGGCGCCGATCGGCATCACCAACGGGTCAACGATAACATCTTCCTTTTTGATACCATGATCGGCGGCGCGTTCGACAATAAGTTTGGCGATCTCATACCGCTCATCCGGGTCCTCGGAGATACCGGTCTCATCGTTTGAGATTGCGACCACCGCCGCGCCGTATTTCTTTACCAGCGGCAGTACCCGCTCCATCACCTCTTCTTCAGCTGTTGTCGAATTAACCAGCGCCTTGCCCTTGTAAACGGAAAGGCCTGCCTCAAGAGCCTCAATGATGGATGAGTCAATCGATAGCGGCGCATCGGTGAGCGATTGAACCAGTTGAATTGCTTCCGCCAGAATTTTCGGCTCATCAGCCAATGGGATGCCGGCATTGACATCGAGCATCTGAGCGCCCGCTTCGATCTGCGCCAGCGCATCCTTTTCAACCCGAGAATAATCGCCATTCTTCATTTCTTCCGCCAGGAGTTTTCGGCCTGTCGGGTTAATCCGCTCACCAATCATCACGAACGGTTGATCAAAACCGATTATAACTTCCTTACTTGCCGAACTGAGAACCGTTTTTGTCATTGAACTTTCTCCACGAGCTAACTTTCAACATTCGCCATAACGGAATCCGGTTGCGCGACGACGCCAATTGAGGTTTCGACCGGCGTTGGCGCCCAGGGCCTGCGCGCGCCAAGCACGCCGGAATGCCGGACGATTTCGCCAACCCATTTTTCCTGTTTGTAAGCCATCAGATGAATGCCGTTGACGCCAGGGAGTTCTTTGATTTCCTGCATCAACTCCACGCAAATCTTGCGGCCTTCCTGTTTTTGGTTTTTTGCCGCTTCGAGGCGTTTTATGACGGCGTCAGGAATATGAACGCCTGGCACGGACGCCCGCAGCCATTTTGCAGTTTTCACGGAACCTAAAACGCCGACGCCGATCAATGTAAAACACCGCTCCGTCAGCCCTATATCGACCGCGCGCGCCATGAAGGTTTTCAGCATGTCGATATCAAAGCAATATTGCGATTGCACGAATTCGGCGCCGGCGGCGACCTTCTTTGCGAATTGATTAACGCGATTGTCAATCGGCGGCACAAAAGGATTGATCGTGGCGCCCAATAGGAATCGCGGCGGCGTGTCGAGGGTGCGCCCGCTTAAAAACCGTGACTCGTCGCGCAGGGTTTTCACGGTTTGCAGCAGGGATATGCTGTCGAGGTCGAAAACGGATTTGGCTTCCGGGTGATCCCCAGCGCTGACATCGTCGCCCGTCAGACAGAGGACATTACAAACGCCAAGCGTCGCCGCGCCAAGCATGTCGCCCTGGATGGCGATGCGGTTGCGGTCACGGCAGGAGGCCTGAATGATCGGGGAATAACCGGCGCGCGTCAGGATTGCGCAAACGCCAAGGCTCGACATGTGGCAATTGCCGCCGGATCCGTCTGTAGCGTTGATGGC
>JAJFGE010000177.1 GCA_021776295.1 Hyphococcus sp. | reverse complement strand
CAATCGAATGCCTGGGGACGTCTAGTCGACCCCGCGCACCCTGCCGCCCATCGCGACATCAACCGGGGATGGGACGTTGTCCTCTCGATCCCCGACGTTTCCTATTTCGATTTTCCCTACGAGGCCGATCCCAAAGAACGCGGTTACGACTGGGCGGCGCGGCGCCTGAACACGCGCAAGGTATTCGAATATATGCCCGATAATCTGCCCGCCCACGCGGAGGTCTGGACTGATCAGGAAGGTCTGGCGCTTTTTCTCGATGACAGACCGAAAACCGACGAAGCCGGCAATATTGTGCAAGCGCCAATCGAAAGCGGTAAGCGCGTCGCCGGCATTCAGGCGCAACTCTGGTCCGAAACCATGAGGACCGACGAGCATGTCGAGTATATGGCGTTCCCGCGACTGATCGCCCATGCAGAGCGCGCATGGCGCAAGGCAGACTGGGAAACATCCTATGATCATGCGGGCGCGCAATATGGTCCGGATACAGAGCGCTTTTCCGATTCGCAGCGCGCCCGCCGGGACAGGCAGTGGAACGCTTTCGCCAATGTCATCGCCGCGAAGGAGCTGCCAAAGCTCGACCGCGCCGGTGTTGCTTATCGCATCCCCACGGTCGGCGCCGTTGTCGAAGCTGGAATTTTAAAGGCCAATGCCATTTTTCCCGGCCTTCCAATCGAGTATCGGGTCGATGGCGGCGAGTGGACTACCTACACAGAACCGGCGCCGGTGGGCGACCGCGGTGTCGAGGTGCGAGCGACGTCGCCGGACGGTGAGCGAAAGGGGCGCCGCCTATTTGTCGGCGCCGCACAAAGCGAATGATCGTTCAGGAAGATCGTAGAGCGACGTGGCGGATTCCCCACAGCTCGTACAGGTTACGCCGTCTGACTTTAGAGAGTTTGGGGCGGCAGGTGATTTGCCTCTCCGCAAACGTATGCCATCATTGTTCACCGCTGGCGGCAACGCTTCCTCGCCATCCCATAACCTCCACTTCAACGCAGAATATCACGAATTTTGTGTCTCAGATATAAGGCGGCAAGACAAAAAGTGTTGGGTCAGCGAACACGCGCACGGACCTTACGACAGAAGGAGAATCTTCACTGCGCTCGTTGCGTTTTTTTTGTGGCTTTGTTTGCAGCTTTCAATGCGCGGTGTTCGTCTCTCAAGCCTAAATAGAGGCTGACGCAGCACGCAAGCAAGATCACCATGAAGGGGAGCGCTGCAGTGATTGTTCCAGCTTGCAATGAGCGCAAGGCTTCCGTGCCGCCGCCAAATAGGAGAACCGAAGCCGTTAGCCCAAGCATCAGCGCCCAGAAAATGCGCTGTGCGACAGGCGCGGTTGTCTTTCCTCCGGCAGTGATAGCGTCGACGACCAGCGCGCCGGAGTCCGCTGATGTCGTTATAAAGACCAAAAGTAATAAAATGGCGGCTGCGGAACTTAGCGCCGCGAACGGCAGGTTGTCGAGCAAGTGGAAAAGAACAAGCGAAGCGTCTGTAACACCTCCGGCAATATCGCCTGTGCCGCCCTGATACTGAGCAATTGCAGTCTCGCCAAATGCGGTGAACCAGATGACGCCAATAATCGTCGGCGCCAAAAGTACAACACTGACATATTCTCTCACCGTTCGCCCTTTTGAAATGCGTGCGATAAACATGCCGACAAACGGCCCCCACGCGATCCACCATGCCCAATAAAAAATTGTCCAGCCATGAAAGAAATCGGTGTCATCTCGCCCAAACCAGTTGCTAAGGCGAGCTGTATCGGAGAGGTAATTTTGTAAATTCTCACCTAAGGAGGTGAAAAGTGAAAATCCCTGACCTGCGGCGATCACAAAAACCAGCAAGATAAAAGCGATAATCATGTTAATGTTGCTGAGCAGTTTGACGCCGCCATCCAATCCGCGGACGACTGATACAATCGCCGCCCCGGTGATAACAAAAATAAGTAAAATCTGCATAGTGATCGACGGCGTGAAGCCGAACAAATAGGCAAGTCCGCTGGTCGCCTGCGTTGCGCCAAGTCCGATTGAAGTTGCCAGGCCGAAAATCGTTGAAATAACAGCAAACAGATCAATGATATGGCCCGGCCACCCCCAAACGCGGTCGCCTAGAATCGGATAGAATGCAGAACGGATCGTGAGGGGCAGACCTTTATTAAACGCAAAAAACCCGAGCGCCAGTCCAACAATCGCGTAGACAGCCCAAGCTAATATGCCCCAATGAAAGATGGATGCGCTAAAGGCGAGACGCTTGGCTTGCGGCGTGCCTGCTTCGACATCAAACGGTGTGCCAGCCCAGTTTGTATAAAAGGC
This sequence comes from Hyphococcus sp., assembly GCA_021776295.1. Taxonomy (GTDB): domain Bacteria; phylum Pseudomonadota; class Alphaproteobacteria; order Caulobacterales; family Parvularculaceae; genus Hyphococcus. The sequence continues at coordinate 13,018 of JAJFGE010000177.1, read as the reverse complement.
GAGGGGTTCAGCTGCGCCGTAGAACATATATCCAATGCCCACTCCGGCTGCGAATAACATCGCAATCCACGACGCGATTCCAAATTCCGGCTTGGCGTCAACCCCGCCAAGGCGAATCCTACCGAGCGGTGAAAGTGCAAATCCCACGCAAAATATGAACGCCACGATCGGTGTTAGAGCGAAGAGCCAATCGAAGCTTTTAAGCGTCCAGGCCTGTGCGCCTGTGAGCCAGGCGTTGGCGATCGTTGGAAAGGCGAGCGTCGCTCCGGCGAAAAGTAGAACCAGGCCCGCGCTCAGGAAAAATACGGGATTGTGAATCTCGAATCCCAAGACGGTGATGTTGTCCTGGCCGACTTCATAGTCAGTTTCATAGGAAGGCTCGTCGCTATCTTCATTCATGCAAAAGAACCAGCCCCGAAAAACGCACTCGAAATGCAGAAAAGAAGAAGGCTACCGCATCCGCGCAGTGCTGTCGACCTTGCCACGCTGCCGGTGCGCTCCATTATTGTGAGCTTGCATCACCGACGCTTATTAATAGTATCAAATTGGCTCAGTTTCGCCCAAAGGAAAAATGCTGTATAATATGACGGTTGGACGCAATTGGGGCATAGATGGATTTCGGTATTTCAGATATTGAAATTGATTATGAGAGTGGTGGCGTTGCTGTATCCTCTCCCGGCGATCGTCACGCCTTGTTGCCCGCGCTGTGGCTTCGCGAGCGCGCCATTGGCCCGACCGCCCTTGATCCTGTAAGCGGTCAACGCCTTTATGAACCGTCGGCGCTTGCCCCGGATCTGCACATTACAGGCGCCAAACTGACCCCCTCCGGCGAAATCGAGCTTGAGTTTAGTGATGGCGTCGATTGTCGTGTCGTGCTTCCTGATATCGCAATTGAGCTGGGATGGTGCAATGATCCGCAAGCGCCGCCTGACGCCGAGCCCTGGGACGCAAGCTTGTCGCCGCGACCGGAAGCGCTCTGGAGCGATCTTGAAAATCCGGAGACGCTCCGTACTTTGCTTGCCAGGTTCTATCGAACCGGTTTTTGCGTCATTCGTCTAACGCCGACGGAGCCCGGATCGCTGGCGCAGATGGCGCAACGGTTTGGTTATATTCGCGAGACGCATTTCGGCGCGCTTTTTGATGTCGTAACAAAACAGCGAGCCAGCGATCTGGCCTATACGAACATAGCACTTGCAGCGCATACGGATAATCCGTACCGGCGCCCGATCCCCGGCATTCAGTTCCTCCATTGTTTGGAAAACACTGTCGCCGGCGGTGTATCGACACTGGTTGACGGTTTTGCGCTTGTGCGCCGCCTCGCTGCGGAATCACCAGAACAGGTGCAAATCTTGTCCCAAACGCCGGTCCGGTTTCGGTATGAATCAGACGGCGCCATTCTGCAGCACAATGGCCCTCTGATTGAGTACGACCTGACAGGCCGATTGGTGCGTGTCCGGTTGAGTTCACGGCTGGATTTCGCGCCGCCGCTGGAGCCGGAAATGCTGAAGATATTTTACGCCGGACGGCGGCGGCTGCAACTACTTGCCGGCGACCCTGAGTTTGAAATTTGCTATGCATTCGAGCCCGGCATGTTATTGATGATGGATAACTATCGGACATTGCACGGGCGTACGGCCTTTGATCAATCTTCTGGCCGGCGCCATTTGCAAGGTTGCTATATTGACCATGACGGGCCGGACGGAATCTATCGTATGCTCGTTCGCGATGGCGCCGCATCCGTGGGCCGGAATGTGGGGTATCCCAATCAATAAAAGAGGAGGCAACGATCAACCGTGGCCAGTCAACATACCGCCGTTTCGTTTCACCAAATGAAGGACGGAACGATCGAAGACTATGCACTGCTTGCGCGATATGAAAGCCAATACGCTGCGGAATTGCCTGACCGCATATTGGCGCGGTTGGAACAATTGAAATTCGGTATATCTGGCTATCAGGTAAGCCGATTTGAGCATTCGCTGCAATCGGCGACGCGGGCAATGCGTGACGGCGCCGATGTCGACTGGGTTGTCGCCGCACTTCTCCACGATATCGGTGATGATCTTGCGCCAAGCAATCACGATGCGTTAGCGGCTAGCGTGCTCGCCCCGTTCGTGCGTGAAGAATGCGCTTGGGTGGTGCGCCATCACGGAATATTTCAATTCGCCTATTACGGTGACAAAGTGGGCAGCGATCCGGAAGCGCGTCAAAAATTTGCCGGTCATCCGTACTATGATGCAACGATTGTTTTTTGTGAGCGCTGGGATCAAACGTCGTTCAATCCGGCCTATGACAGCGAGCCCTTATCGGCTTTCGAACCAATGGTGCGAGAAGTCTTTTTACGCAATCCGTGGGATGAGAGGCATTTGCGTCCTGGCGTTCATGCGCCGCTGGTGAGCGCTTAGCGCAAAATAATTACAGCGGTTCGATCACACGGAAATACCGTTCTGGCGGCGCGCGGCGGTTAGCGTGTTCGCCATCAACAGGGCGATCGTCATCGGGCCGACGCCGCCTGGCACAGGGGTGAGGGCCCCGGCGACCTTAGACGCGCTCTCAAAGTCGACATCGCCGACAAGTTTTGATTTGCCATCGCCTTTTTCTGGAGCGGGAACGCGGTTAATGCCGACATCAATAACGGACGCGCCGGGCTTGATCCAATCGCCCTTGACCATTCCTGGGCGACCCACAGCGGCAACCAGTATATCTGCGCTGCGCGCGACGTCTTCGAGGTCTTTTGTTCGTGAATGCGCAATTGTCACCGTACAGTTTTCATTAAGAAGCAACTGCGCCACTGGTTTGCCAACAATATTGGAACGGCCAATGATGACCGCATGAAGGCCGGACAAATTATCGCCGTGCACGGACTTTGTGAGAATTACCGACCCAGCTGGCGTGCAGGGGATAAGCGCTTTGTTCAGTTGTGCTGCGCCAAGCCGGCCAACATTGATCGGGTGAAATCCGTCAACATCTTTTTCAGATGCAATAAGCTCGATAATTTTTGATTCGTTTATGTGACCGGGCAGCGGTAATTGTACAAGGATTCCGTGAATGGTTGGGTCATTGTTCAAATCTTTGATGATCGCGATCAAATCGTCTTCCGGCGTTTCCGCGGGCAATATTTTCTGAATCGACTTGAATCCGACCTTATCCGCCATTTTGCTCTTGTTGCGCACATAGACAGCGCTCGCCGGATCTTCGCCGACGAGGACAACAGCTAGACAGGGCGGGGATCCGATCTCACGAATATAGTCCCCAGTCTGGCGTGCGATCTTGTCGGTAATGCTCGCTGCGATGGTTTTGCCGTCGATGATTGTGTGTGTGGTCATGGTCAAATCCTTTTGCGGGCGATCTGGGCATCGGGCGTTTTGCTCCTTTTTTCCAGAGTTCTCTTCAGGTTTTGCGACGTGGCAAAAAAGACGGCCCCGGTCACAATTGACAGGGGTGTATAGCTCAATATAGACTGACTGACTAGTTAGTTAGTAATTTTCAGGAGCGCACCCCAAAATCCTATTGAGGCGACTGACTTGTCGGGATAGCGGAAACGAGTGGAGACCATGATGGGCGGGCGGCATTCGGCACACGACGCAACCAACACATCGCAAAATATTATCAACAGCGCGCTTTCAGCGATGGCTGAGGAAGGTATCGCCAAATTGACGACAAAATCCGTCAGCCGCCGGGCTGATGTCTCTACAGGCGCTATCCATTATTTTTTCGACACCAAAGAAAATCTGATCTATTCCGCGTTCGCTTACATGGTGAAAGCGCTCCACAATGAAACGCTGGCGATCAGAAAAAAAGAAAAAACCCCCTTGAAAAGAATCGCCCGCTCGATTGAAGTCCATTTCAGCCCGCTTCACTTCGTAGAAGATGCATCAATCATTTGGCCGCAATTTTGGGCTTATTCTGGATCGGATGATGCGGCGGCGCGGCTCTTTCGTATCTTCAGTACTCGTATGATCAGCAACTATGCAGCCGATTTGAAGGCTGCTGGTTATGATCAAGACAAGGCGCGACTCAAGGCTGTCGAGTTAAGCGCTTTGACGCGTGGGCTTTGGCTTGAAAAGCGGTTGGCAAAAAGCGTTCGCCCGAAAGAATGCTGGCGGATCCTTGAAAATGCACTGGCGGCTGTGGCTTTGGAAGCCGGGTGCGCGGCCCCGAAATTCAACACTACAGTAGCTTAAATTCCGACGGATAAAATACAATCGACGGCATTAGAGGTCGGGCGCTTAGGAAAACGAGATGAACAAAAATTCAGGCTCTTCAAAAATGAAAACGCACGCCCGCGCGGTAGTCATCGGCGGTGGCGCTGTGGGTGTGTCAACGCTCTATCATCTCGCCAAAAAAGGCTGGAGTGATGTCTTTCTAATAGAACGTAAGGAGCTGACGTCTGGCTCGACATGGCATGCAGCCGGCCTCCTGCCGTTGTTTAATATGAGTTATTCTGTCGGCCAGCTCCACAAATATTCCGTTGATCTTTACGGCCGTCTCGGCGCTGATGTCGGGATGGATGTTGGTTTGCGCACTGTTTCCAATATCCGTCTTGCGACCAATCAGGACCGCATGGATGAATATCGTCAATATGCCGGTGTCGCTCAAACAATTGGCGTTGATGTTGAATTTCTAACGCCCGACGAGGTAATCGGCATCTGGCCGTTTGCGGTAAAGGACGGGCTTGTCGGCGCCATGCGCCACCCCGATGACGGCTATATACAACCTGCGGATTTGACCCAGGCGTTCGCCGCCGGCGCCCGCAAGCTAGGCGCCACGATCTACCGCAACACGCCGGTCACCGGGATTTCGCAGACGTCGAGCGGTGAATGGAAGGTTGAAACCGACAAAGGTGAGATCACCTGCGAGCATGTGGTTTCCTGCACCGGGAATTTCGCGCGCCAGACCGGCGCCATGGTTGGTCTAGACGTCCCGGTCATCCCCGTCGAACATCAATATATTGTCACAGAACCGCATGCCGACATTCAGGCGCGCCGCGAAGAAGGGCTGCCGGAGCTTGGTGTCTTACGGGAGTCTGACGGCTCGTGGTATATGCGAGAGGAGGCAGGCGGGCTCCTTCTTGGTCCTTATGAAAAAGGCGCACCGGCCTGTTATGTCGATGGACCGAACGCAGACAGCGAGTACGAACTTTTCCAGGAAGACATTGACCGGTTGATGCCGCATATCGAATCGGCAATCCGTCGCGTGCCAATCTTTGAACAGCTCGGAATCAAAAAAGTCTATAATGGCGCCATTGCTTATACGCCCGACGGTAACCCGATTGTCGGGCCGGCGTGGGACAAGAAGAATTTCTGGCTCAATGAGGGCCACAGCTTCGGAATTACAGCAGCAGGCGGCGCCGGCTGGCAACTTGCCGAGTGGATTGTCGAGGGCGCGCCCAGCGTCGATATGCTTGACGTCGACCCGCGCCGCTTCGGTGATTACGCCACCAAAAGTTACCTCAAGACGAAGAATGAAGAAGCCTACTCAGATGTATTCACCATTCATTACCCGGATGAGGAACGCGCCGCGGCGCGGCCGTTAAAAACTTCGCCATGCTATGACCGGTTGAAAGCCAAGGGCGCTGTTTTTGGCCACCTGTTTGGTTGGGAAAGAGCGAACTGGTTTGCGCCTGAGGGCGTAGAGCAAAAAGACCATTGGTCGTTCCGGCGTTCGAAGTGGTTCGAGCATGTCGGCAATGAATGCAAGAATGTTCAGGAAAATGTCGGCCTATTGGATATGACCGCTTTCGCCAAGGCGCGCGTAACGGGCCCTGGGGCGGAGGCATTTCTCGATCGTTTGCTTGCCAATCGCCTGCCGAAAAAAATTGGCCGGGTAGGTTTGCTCCACGGATTGACGCCGCAGGGCGGGGTTCATTCGGAATTCACGATCCAGCGCGAAGGACCGGATCAATTCTATCTTGTTTCTGCTGGGGCCTGGCAGCGCCTTGACCATGACTGGCTCAAAAAACAAATGCCAACGGACGGTTCCGTGCAATTTGAGAACTTGACCGGCGCCATGGGTGTGCTTGTAGTGGCTGGACCGAAAGCCCGTGACCTGTTGCAGCCGATCTGCGACACCGATCTTTCCAACGACGCGTTTGCCTGGCTCACCGGTCAGGAAACAAGCATCGGCCTTGCGCCGGTGAAATTGTTGCGGGTCAATTTTGTCGGCGAGCTGGGCTGGGAAATTCATCATCCGATCGAATATCAAAATCATATCTTCGACGCGGTATTTGAAAATGGCGAAGCGCACGGTCTAAAACCTTTCGGCATTCGCGCAATGAACAATCTACGCCTTGAAAAATCCTACCGTCTCATCGGCACGGAAATGTCGATTGAATATTCCGCATATGAGTCCGGGTTGGATCGATTTGTCTCTCTCAAGAAAGGTGACTTCATCGGTCGAGATAATCTTGTTGCTTGGAAAGAGCGCGGACACAAAAACACCTTCGTCACTCTGGAGGTTTCCGGTAACAATGACGCAGACGTCATCGGCAACAATCCAATCTATGCAGGCAGCCAGGTTGTGGGCCGCGCGACGGGCGGCGGTTATGGCTTTCGGTTGGGCAAGTCTCTGGCGCTGGCCATGGTCGAGCCGTCATTTGCTGAGATCGGGCGGGAGCTTGAGATCGACGTGCTTGGTACGCGTTGCCAGGCAAAGGTTCTTGAAGAAAGTCCCTACGACCCCAGCAATGATCGGCTTCGGTCCTGATGCGCTATTCCGCATTATCGCTATTTGCCAACGCGTTGAGCGGCCACAAAAAATGGCCGCAGCAATGGCCTGACGCCGCGCCGAAGCCTTGTTACGATGTTGTCATCGTTGGCGCCGGAGGGCACGGGCTGGGCGCTGCGTATTATCTCGCGAAGAAATATGGCGTCACCAATGTTGCCGTGATTGAAAAAGGCTGGCTCGGCGGCGGCAATACGGGCCGCAACACCACAATTATCCGCTCAAACTATCTCTATGATGAAAGCGCGCGGTTATATGACCATGCGGTGGATCTTTGGGACGGGTTGTCCCAGGAATTGAATTATAACGTCATGTTTTCAAAGCGTGGTGTCTTGATGCTCGCCCACAATGTGCATGACGTTCAGAGTTTTCAGCGCCATATTCATGCGAACAGGCTTAACGGCGTCGACAATCAATGGCTGACGGCGCAACAGGCGAAGGCGTTTTGTCCGCCGCTCGATATTTCACCGACGGCGCGATTTCCAGTCTTGGGCGGCGCCTTGCAAAAACGCGCCGGGGTCGCGCGCCATGATTCAGTCGCATGGGGATATGCCCGCGCTGCGGCGGCGCTTGGGGTTGATATCATTCAAAATTGCGCTGTCACCGGTATCCGTCGCGGAGCAGACGGCAGTGTCGAGGGTGTCGATACCGAACGCGGCTTTATTGGCGCAAAAAAAATAGGCGTCTCGGCGGCAGGCAATTCCTCCGTCATCATGGAAATGGCAGGCCTAAAATTCCCACTGGAAAGTTACCCGTTACAGGCCCTGGTCTCAGAACCAGTCAAGCCTGTCTTCCCTTGCGTTGTCATGTCGAACTCCGTTCACGCCTATATCAGCCAGTCGGACAAGGGCGAGCTGGTCATTGGAGCCGGCACGGATCAATATGTGTCTTATTCTCAGCGTGGCGCGCTTCACATCATTGAGCAGACGTTAGCGGCTATCTGTGAGATTTTTCCGATTTTCAAACGCATGCGAATGTTGCGGTCATGGGGCGGGGTGGTTGATGTGACACCTGATCGCTCCTGTATTCTCGGGAAAACGCCTGTGCCGGGACTCTACGTAAATTGTGGCTGGGGTACTGGCGGATTTAAGGCGACGCCGGGCGCCGCCGATCTTCTTGCTTACACAATTGCCAAAGACGAACCGCACCCGATCAATGCGCCTTTCACGCTTGAGCGGTTCACAACAGGCCGGCTGATCGACGAAGCGGCCGCTGCCGCAGTCGCGCATTAGGGGGAGCGTCAGATGATTTTGATCCGCTGCCCTTATTGTGATGAGCGACGTCCCGAAGTGGAATTCGTTTATGCTGGTGAGGCGCATATCGCCCGGCCGGAAGATCCGTCGGCGCTTAGCGACGACGAGTGGGCGGGTTATATTTATAGCCGCAAGAACGCGCGCGGCATTCACTATGAACGCTGGATTCATGCGCATGGTTGTGCACGCTACTTCAATGCGGCGAGAAATACGGTTACGGATGTAATTCTCATAACTTACAAGACCGGCGAACCAAGGCCCTCGTTGGAAGAAATTGCGGAGGCGGCAAAATGATGTCGTTTCGCAGGCAGGGTCGTGGGTGCATCAACGCTGATAAGGCCGTTCGGTTTAATTTTGACGGCAAGGAATATGCTGGCGCGGAGGGTGACACGCTTGCGTCAGCGCTTCTCGCCAATGGCGTCCACCTTGTGGGGCGTTCCTTCAAATATCATCGCCCGCGCGGGATTATCGGTGCTGGCTCGGAAGAAGCCAACGCCCTTGTTGTTTTCGACAGAGGGCCGGGCCGCGTCACGCCGAATGTCCGCGCTACGACGCTAGAACTCTTCGATGGATTAACCGCGCGCAGTCAGAATTATTGGCCGTCTTTGAAATTCGATATCACAGAAATCAATGATAAGTTCGCCACTTTTTTTCCGGCGGGATTTTACAACAAAACCTTCATGTGGCCGAAATCCTTCTGGGATTGGGTTTATGAACCTTTTATTCGCCGCGCGGCCGGTTTGGGCCCGGCGCCATCTGAGCCCGACCCCGATCAATACACAAGCGTATACGACCATTGCGAGGTCTTGATTGTTGGCGCGGGGCCTGCGGGGATTGCCGCCGCGCTCGCCGCGTCGCAATCCAGTGCGCGCGTCATCATCGCTGATGAACAAGCAGAATTCGGCGGTAGTCTCCTCTCGATGCCGGATGCTGTCATCGACGGGGCGGCGGCGTGGCAATGGCTGGAAAGCAGCCTGGAAACGCTGCGGTCCCGTGACAACGTCACTTTGCTGCCGCGCACCACGGTCTTCGGCTATTACCACGACAATTTCCTCGGGCTCGCCCAGCGCTTAACAGATCATATAAGAAAACCGGCTCCACAAGAACCGCGAGAATGTCTGCACAGAGTTCGTGCGGCGAAGGTCATTCTCGCGACAGGCGCGATAGAGCGGCCGTTGGTCTTTGCAGACAATGACCTACCAGGCACAATGCTCGCGTCGTCGGCGCAAACCTACCTTAACCGTTATGGCGTTGCCGTGGGTGACAATGCGGCAATTTTTACGACGCATGACAGCGCTTACAAAGCAGCGTTCGATTTATCAGACGCCAATATTCGAATTGCTGTGATTATTGACGCGCGCACGAAGATCGATGCGAGTCTGCTAGAGGAAGCGAAAAAACGCGGTATTGAAGTGCGAGCAGAGTCGGTTGTCACCGGTGCGGCAGGCCGTTTTCGCGTGAAAAATATTCGCGTCAACCGTGTCCTGGCCGGCGGCGTATCGGCGCCGGAAATGATCGATTGCGATACGTTGCTTGTTTGCGGCGGCTGGACCCCCAGCGTTCACCTTTGGTCGCACTCCAAGGGAACGTTGAAATGGAACAGCGAACTCGGCGCCTACGCGCCGGACCAACCCAATGAGAACACCATTTGCGTTGGCGCATGCAATGGCGAATTTGGCTTGAAGCGCGCCCTGGAAGACGGCGCCAGCACTGGAGGCAGCGCTACAACATTTAAGGCCATAGAAGATAGCGGATGGTCAGGCGAAGTCTTCGGGGCCTTGCCGACCGATCGTAACGAGGCGCGTATCAAAGCCTTTGTTGACTTTCAAAATGACGTGACAGCGAAGGACATCAATCTCGCCGTCCGCGAAGGCTTTAAGTCGATCGAACATATCAAGCGCTACACCACGACGGGAATGGCGACGGATCAGGGAAAAACTTCCAATTTGAACGGGTTGCAGATCGCGTCGAACGCGCTAACGCGACCGGTGGAGCAGGTCGGCCTGACAACGTTTCGCCCGCCATATACGCCAACGACGTTTGGGGCGCTTGCCGGTGCTCATTGCGGCGATACTTTTGAAGTGACGCGCAAAACGCCGATTGATCCGTGGGCCGTATCGAAAGGCGCGGTCTTTGAGCCGGTGAGTTTGTGGCGGCGTGCGCGCTATTTCCCGCAGGCCGGCGAGGACATGCATGCAGCCGTCGCACGCGAATGCAAAGCGACAAGACAATCGCTCGGAATCTTCGACGCCACCACCCTCGGCAAGATCGAAGTCGTTGGACCTGACGCCTCAGAGTTCATGAACCGGATGTATACCAATCCGTGGACAAAGCTTGGCGTGGGGCGGTGCCGTTATGGCCTGATGTTGCGTGAAGACGGTTACATTATGGATGACGGTGTCGTCGGGCGTCTTGCCAATGACCGTTTCCATGTAACGACGACTACAGGCGGCGCGCCGCGCGTTTTGTCGATGATGGAAGATTATCTGCAAACGGAATGGCCTGACCTTGATGTCTGGCTCACGTCAATTACAGAACAATGGGCGGTGATTGCGCTCAACGGTCCGAACGCCCGCAAATTGATCGAACCACTTGTTGATGGCATTGACCTTTCGCAAGAGGCGTTTCCGCATATGGCGGCGCGGGAAGGCAGGATCTGCGGGATTGAAACGCGGCTCTTCCGGGTCAGTTTCTCCGGCGAGTTGGGTTTCGAGATCAACGTGCCAGCGCATTATGGGCTGGCGCTTTGGGAAAAACTCTATGAAGCAGGGCGCGAGTTCAACATCACGCCCTACGGTACGGAAACGATGCATGTCTTACGCGCAGAAAAAGGTTTCATCATTGTCGGTCAGGATACGGACGGCACCGTAACGCCCGATGATGCGGGCATGTCCTGGGCGATTGGCAAGAAAAAACCGGATTTTGTCGGCAAGCGCTCGCTTGCACGGCCCGATATTGTTGCGAATGGACGAAAGCAATTGGTCGGTCTCCTGACCGCAGATCCGAATATTGTTCTGGAGGAGGGCGCTCAGATCGTCGCCAAACCGGACCAGCCGATCCCGATGGACATGATCGGGCATGTAACGTCGTCCTACTGGAGCGAAACATTGGGCCGCTCGATCGCGATGGCGCTCGTGAAAGACGGACGGTCGCTCGAAGGCGAGAGCATCTATGTACCGATGCCTGACACAACGATTGAGGCGACAGTCGGATCGACTGTTTTTTATGACCCGGAAGGTGAGCGGTTAAATGTCACCTAATCAGCACTCCAACGAATTGACGATCGATCAGGGTGTAGTATTGGCGCCGCTGCCGGCAGTGTCGTCTCATGAAGTGAGCGTCGCTCTTGTCTCCGAGTGCGCCCGGTTCAACTTGCGTGTAAAACCAGGCAACCTAAAGGCGCTTTCAGAAGCTAGCGAATTGGATCTACCGGAGAAAATCGGCGCATCGACGCTTGACAGTAGCACTAAGATTCTCTGCCTAGGACCCGATGAAAGGCTTGTTGTTTCAGATGTTGCGTCCGGTGAAACGTTACGAAGAATGTTCGCTGAGCTTTCGTCACAAATTTCGTTCAGCTACGCAGATATTTCTCATCGCAACGTTGCTTTTGAAATTTCAGGCGCCCGAGCAGCAAAACTTTTGAATGCAGGCTGCCCGCTTGATCTTTGCTTACGCGCGTTTCCGGTTGGAAAATGCACGCGTACAGTTTTTGAACATGCAGAGATCACCCTGCTGCGCGAAGGCGAGCATCGTTTTTATGTCGAGCTGTGGCGATCATTCGCACCGTATTTTGCCCGATTTTTGGAGAAGGCCGTAAAATCCCGATGAGCAATGCTTATGACATGATGGCTGCCTGGGTTGAGGCTGAGGCACGGAATGGTTCGCAACACGCTGCCGGCGCGAACGTTATGAATGAGACGCAAGATCGTTTTCCAACGAGTCGGCAACGGGCGACTTCGGCGGCAAAGGTGGCGTTGGATCGGGTCTTTATCCATGATCTCGTTCTCGATGCATCGATCGGAATCTATCAAAGTGAACTATTGAGGCTACAGCCTGTTAATATATCTATCGACATGGACCTCGATCCCATCGGCGCAACGGCGCCCCATCATCGTGATAACATTGTCTGCTATGATCGCATTACACAGGGCGTGAAGGCGATCATTGATGAAGGCCACATCGGGCTAGTTGAAATGCTTGCCGAACGGATCGCCGCCTTTTGCCTGGAGCAGTCACGTGTTGCGCATGTTTCCGTCGCGGTCTCGAAACCGGAGGCAATCGCAGAAGCGCGCTCAGTAGGCGTCTTTATTGTCAGAAATCGGAATGACGCGCCGGACGCGAATTATTGCCGGTAGTTCGTTAGCGCATCGCCAAGGGCTTCCTTCAAAGGATCGAGCCAGGGTTCGAAATTACGCCACTGCTCAATGCCCTTGGTGTTGATTGGCTGGCGGACCTGTTCAGAGCTGGCGGTGCGCACTTCGCGTTTGGTTTTATGAAATTCAACACAAGATTGTTCGAATGGAAGATCACAATAATCAAGAATACGCCGAACTTGTATTTCCAGATCATTGACAACATCTTCATATTGCACACGCAGGATTCTACCTGGCAATACGCTGTCCCAGTGCCGCATCAATTCAACATAGTCATGGTAATAACGCCCAATTTGTTCAAGGCCGTAAGTAAAATCCTGCCCGTCCGCGAATAATTGTTTAAAACCTGAAAAACAGCACGATATCGGATCGCGCCGCGCATCGATAATTTTAGCGTTGGGCAAAATAAGGTGGATCAACCCAACATGCCGGAAATTATTCGGCATTTTATCGGTGAAAAACGGCGCGCCTTTGCGGTGAATTTTTGTATCCTCAATGAATTTCTCTCCGAAGCTAAACATTTGTTCCGTGGTTAAGTCTCGAAGAATTTTTGGATATTGCGACTCCCCGGAAATGTGATTCCGGTATCGTAAGCGATGTGCGAGCGCGAGAATGTTGGGCAATTCCAGCGTGCCGTCAATTTGACTGTGAGAAGCGAGGATCTGTTCCAGC
>JAJFGE010000176.1 GCA_021776295.1 Hyphococcus sp. | reverse complement strand
TATTTCAGTAACGGCGCTTTACAACTTCATGAACCGAATCCTCGAAGGCGCCGGCATAAAGAAGCATGTTCGCGTGCTCGACATGAGCGATGAAATGCGTCGCAAACATCGATATAAAAACCTCTGGAAGATGATAGCTCCACCCAACACATAAGAATGATACGCTCCTAGATTTGTAGACACCTTGCTTGGTAAAAATGGAAGCAAGGAGAATCCAATGTCAGGCCGCATTCGCTACACAGATGAGTTCAAACGCGAGGCAGCAGCGCAGGTCACGGATCGGGGCTATTCGGTCAAGGATGTGGCCGAGCGACTGGGGGTTTGCACGAAGTCGATTTATGACTGGTGCAAGCTTCATCGCCGGTCAGAGCCACAGCGGCATAGTGTTGATGCGCAGCTGGCCGAGAACCGCCGTCTCAAGTCGGAACTGGCCCGCGTCACCGAGGAGCGGGATATTTTAAAAAAGGCCACGGCGTACTTCGCAAAAGATGCAACGTGAAGTACGCCTTCATTAAGGCGCACAGGGCGCTGTTTTCCATTCGGGCGATGTGCCGTGTTCTCAAGGCACACCCCAGTGGATTTTATGCCTGGCTCAAATCATCGGTGAGCAAAGCCGCCAAACGCCGCAGGCATTTGACGGTCCTGATTAAACAATCCTGGCTGGAGAGCGGCTGCGTTTATGGCTACCGCAAGATCCATCATGATTTGCTCAGTTTGGGAGAGGCGTGCTCCGCCAACACCGTCGCCAAACTCATGAACAAAGCGGGTTTGCGAGCACAGGTTGGATATAAACGCCGCCCCGGCAAGCATGGGATCAAGCCGTCTGTCATCGCCGCCAATCATCTGCAGCAAAATTTTGATACAGCCGAACCTGATCGGATATGGGTGACAGACATCACCTATATTCGAACACACGAAGGCTGGCTTTATCTGGCGGTTGTGATCGATCTTTACGCTCGCCGTGTTGTCGGATGGTCAATGCATTCCCGTATGCAGACGGATTTGGTTTTAAACGCCCTTTTGATGGCGGTTTGGCGGCGCAAACCGAAGGCGAAAGTGATCATTCATTCCGATCAAGGCACACAATTTACCAGCCACGAGTGGCAATCTTTTTTGTCGGCACACAATTTGGAACAGAGCATGAGCCGCCGCGGTAATTGTTATGATAACGCAGTTGCGGAAAGCTTCTTTCATCTGCTCAAGACGGAACGGATCAGGCGAAAAACCTACAAAATCCGCGAGGATGCAAGGCAGGACATCTTCGATTACATCGAATTATTCTACAACCCGAAACGCAAGCATGGTAACAACCTCATGCTGTCGCCCATCGCGTTCGAGCGGCAGCACGAAATGAAGCTGCAAGGCGTCTAGGAAACCTGGGGCACATCACCTTTCCCTATAACAGGAACTACACAGAGGAAGACCGTTGCCGTGGCCGCAGTTCATGCCGAAATCGCCATAATCGGAACCGGCATAACCGGAATATCGACCGCGTATTACCTCGCGAAAAACCACGGCTTGAAAAACATCCTAATGATTGACTGCCATCAACCGATGGCATTCACTTCGGCGCAATCCGGGGAAAACTACCGCAACTGGTGGGCGCGACCGGAAATGGTCGCCCTGACCAATCGCTCAATTGATCTAATGGAAGAAGTCGCGCGCGAAAGCGCGAACCAGATCAACATGAACCGGCGCGGATATTCGCTTGCCACACGCAAGACGGACATCGACATGCTGGTCACTCAACTTCACAACGGTCTTGAAGAGCACGCCGGGCAGCTTCTGCGGTTTCACGAGCGCTCAGAGGCCCCCACCTATAAACCGCCGATCAAGCCTGACTGGAGCGGCGCACCGGACGGTGTGGACATCCTGCGCCATCAGGATCTGATCCGCAAAACTTTTCCGTCATATTCCAACGATATTAGAACCGTGATCCATATTCGCCGGGGTGGGACTATCAGCAGCCAACAACTTGGCATGTATATGCTGGAATATCTGAAAGAAGTTGGAGCGCGACGGCTAACGGGCCTGGTCGAGAACATTCACTCTTCAGAAGGGTTTAGGCTGCAAGTTCGGACAACGGATGGCGCGCAACAGATTTCGGCTGACCAGATTGTCAACGCCGCCGGTCCCTTTGCCGATAAAATTGCGAGCATGCTCGGTTTAGACCTGCCAGTCTTTCATACGTTTCAACAAAAGATTGCGTTCGAGGACCGCGCAAATGCGATTCCTCGCGACATGCCGTTTTCGATCGACCTCGACGGCCAAAAAATCAACTGGTCGGATGAGGAACGGGAAATGCTGCTGGATGACCCCGAATTCCGCTGGCTTGGAGAGGATATGCCGGGGGCTGTGCATTGCCGCCCGGATGGCGGTGATGGCGGGACATGGTTGAAGCTTGGTTGGGCGTATAACGAAACACCCGCCCCTGCCACATGGGACTTGCCGCTTGACTCCAATTTCCCCGATATTGTGTTGCGCGGCGCGTCACGACTTAACCCCTCACTTAAGGTCTACCTTGGCCAGTTACCGCGCAACACTCACCATTACGGGGGCTGGTATACTATGACGGATGAAAACTGGCCACTGATCGGACCGATGGGGCAGCAAGGCGCCTTTATGAACTGCGCCCTTTCCGGATTTGGAACAATGGCCGCCTCTGCTAGTGGAGAATTATGTGCAAAGTGGGTGGCGGAGGCAGAGCTACCATCTTATGCGCGTGGGTTTTCACTGGACCGATATCAGGACAACACATTGATGGCCGCACTGCTGGCCGCAAACAAAGGTCGTCTTTAGGTAGTAATCTGAAGTTTTTGGTTGTCTATACATGAGTGTCCGTTTCTGCCCAAAGCAGAAATATAATTCAGTTGCTGCTGTCGCCCTGCGCTAATAACCCGTTTAGCCCAGCTATTGGCACTGTAACAGATGCGAGAGCTGTTGTGTTTTCATGCACAACCTCCTTTTCAAACTCTCAAACCGTGCCTAAATGCCTCCTTCACGCAGCGCAAAACCGGAGCCCGCCAAATGACTGACGCCACAACTTATACGCCGCCGAAAGTCTGGAAGTGGGACGCTGAAAGCGGCGGCCAATTTGCGAATATCAACCGCCCTATCGCCGGGGCGACCCATGACAAGGATTTGCCGGTCGGCAAACACCCGCTTCAGCTTTATTCGCTGGCGACGCCTAATGGCGTGAAGGTGACAGTAATGCTGGAGGAGTTGCTGGCGCTTGGCCATGAGGGCGCTGAGTATGACGCGCATTTGATCAGGATCACCGAGGGCGATCAGTTCTCGAGCGGCTTTGTCGCGGCCAATCCGAACTCGAAGATCCCGGCGCTGATGGATCATTCGGCGCCGACGCCGACACGGATTTTTGAATCCGGCGCGATCTTGCTCTATCTCGCGGAAAAATTCGGCGCATTCCTGCCCAGCGATCCTACCCGGCGGGCGGAGTGTTTGTCATGGCTGTTCTGGCAGATGGGGAGCGCGCCTTTTCTCGGCGGCGGCTTTGGTCATTTTTACGCCTATGCGCCCGAAAAATTTGAGTACCCGATCAATCGCTACGCCATGGAAGTGAAGCGCCAGCTGGATGTTTTAAATCGTCACCTGGCGGACAATCAATTTATGTGCGGCGACGATTATACAATTGCCGATATGGCGATATGGCCGTGGTATGGCGCGGTGTTAAAAAATCTCGCCTATGATGCGGCGGAGTTTTTGGAGGCGCATACTTATACCAACGTTATCCGGTGGACCGATCAAATCGCCGAACGTCCGGCGGTTAAACGCGGCCGCATAGTCAACCGCGCCTGGGGCGAACCGGAAGAACAACTTCTCGAGCGCCATGACGCCAGCGATTTTGAGTTGAAAACCCAGGACAAAATCGGCGAGCCAGCGCCGGCTTGATCGCCGTTACGCCCCGATCGTCAGGCTGGCCTGGCGCTGGGCGAAGACGCCAAGCTCGCGGCGTTTGAGCGTACCGTTGCCGTTGCGATCAGCGGCGTTGAACAGTGCTGACTGCGCGGCGACAAACTCATCCACATCAATGCGGCCATCACCGCCAGCATAGGCGTAGAAGGCGTGCTGGGCGACGGCGGCGATACGTATGTGCTCGCCGCGCGACAACGCCGCCGGACGCGCGGCCGGCAAGGCGATAAGGCTGGGCTCGTCCTCGGTCTCAATCGACACAAAACCGTTCAACTGTGCGAGCTCAGCCGTGGTGACAGAAAGGGCGGTATATTCATCAACATCAAGGGCTTGATCGCCATTGCGGTCAGCGCGCTCGAACACAAGCAAGGCATGATCGGCAAGCTCCGCCTGGGTCAGCGAGGATAGTGCGCCGCTGCCATAAGCCGCGCCCGACGTCAGATCGTCAGGCTGGGCAAAAGCCAGACCGGCAACGGCGGCGATGGCGGCGGCGGATTTTAACAATAACGGACCCATGGCTCTCTCCTGTTTCGATAGAGAGGAAGATGAGGGGCGATGCTGGCCGATTATCGAAGAAATCGTGATTTTCTGATGGCAGGTGCGGCGGAAATGGGGCGCGGGGCACCTCTTAGGGGCTTTAACTGCAACTCATAGCGAGAAATAGGTGGATTGTTCTTTGTCAGAATGGTGGTTTTGAGAGTTCGCGGACTTGTAGAACACACCAAAGACACCGGCGGCTGTTTTACTTTAAGCA
>JAJFGE010000175.1 GCA_021776295.1 Hyphococcus sp. | reverse complement strand
GGAAAACATTATGAAGCGTGGTCGTAACCAACGCCGCCGTCCGGGGAATAATCCTAATCGGGCGCTTGATTCGAACGGACCAGAAGTTCGTATTCGCGGCACAGCCAACCAGATTTATGACAAATATATCGCCCTGGCGCGTGATGCGTCATCCAGCGGCGACCGCATCAAAGCGGAAAACTGCCTTCAGCACGCCGAGCATTATTTTCGGATCCTGCGCGCCGCACAACAAACCCAACAATCGCAATCGCCGCATCATGGCGCGTCGGAAGGCTCCACCAGCGAGCAGCCATCGATTGATAATACTTCGGACCGCGCCAATGACCATAGCACTGATCGCTCTGATGCGCGCGGGCCCGATCGGCATAGTCGAGGGCGTGACCGCGACGAGCGTGTAACGGAGCGCGAAGAAGACAAACCCGCATCAGCGGCGCCGTCGCAAGAGGCGCCCGCTTCGACGCAAGACGAAGACGCGCCTGAAGCCAAACCCAAACGCAGACGTGCGAAACGAACCGCAAAGCCTGCAGTGAAAGAGGGCGACGAGGCGAGCGACGTCGAAGAGGCCGCAGCCGCAGCGGAATAAGCGCGCCAACGCCGCGGTCAGAGCGTGTTCACAAAAAGTATGAACGGTTTTTGGGTTCGGGTGACTAATCGCTCGATGCTCTAAAGCCGGTCATAGGCCTCCAGTGTTAAAAACGTATCGAAACCGTCCGACAGGCAAAGCTTGTCGAGGAGGTCGGCGGCGTCCGCGAACCGGCCTTCGCGCCAACGCGCCTCGCCGAGATCGGCTTTGACGACATCCATCTCCTCAGCTTTGACTTTGCGATAATAATCGGCGGTCATGGTCTCGCCATTGTCGAGCTGCGCGGCGTTTTTGATCCATTGCCAAATGCTCGCGCGCGAGATTTCCGCCGTTGCGGCGTCCTCCATCAGCCCGTAAATCGCCACCGCACCGAGACCGCCTAGCCAGGCCTCGATATATTGCAGCGCGATGCGGATATTGCTGCGCAGCCCGGCATCGGTGAACGGGCCTTGCGGCGTCTCTACGAGATCAGCGGCGGTAACCAGCGCGTCGCCGTCGCGGCTGACATCGCGCTGGTTGGTCTTGCCGGGCTTGAAGGCGTCTGAATAAACCGTGTTGACGACGTCGGAGAGCGCCGGATGCGCGACCCACGAGCCGTCATGACCATTATCGGCCTCGCGCTGTTTGTCTGCGCGGACTTTTTCCTTGTTGGCGGCGTCCTCGCCTGGCGTTTTGGCCGGCAGAAACGCCGACATGCCGCCCATGGCGAGCGCGCCGCGGCGATGGCAGGTTTTAATCAACAGCCGCGAATAAGCGTCGAGAAACGGCTTGTCCATGCCTACGGCCTGGCGGTCCGGCAGCATCCTGTCGGGGTGGTTTTTCAGCGTTTTGATATAGCTGAAAATATAATCCCAGCGCCCGCAATTGAGTGCGGCTGCGTGGTCCTTTAACTCAAAAAGGATTTCGTCCATCTCGAACACCGCCGGCAGCGTCTCGATCAGGCAGGTCGCCTTGATGGTCCCGCGCGCGATCCCCAGTTGTTCCTGCGCCGCAACGAACACCTCGTTCCACCACTGCGCTTCTTCATAATGTTCCAGCTTCGGTACATAGAAATATGGGCCCGTGCCGTTTTGTTGCAGGCGTGCGTGATTATGGAAAAGATAAAGCGCGAAATCCATCAGACAACCTGGGATCGGTTTGCCGCCTTTGAGGACGTTCTTGTCATCAAGATGCAGGCCGCGCACGCGCGCGATTAACACCGCCGGATTGTCGTCCAGCGTATATTGCTTGCCGGAACCCGGGTCTTCAAAGCTGATCTCGCGGTTCACCGCATCGCGCATATTCACCTGACCCTCGATGACATTGCGCCAGGTCGGCGACAGCGCGTCCTCAAAATCGGCCATGAAGACTTTTACATCAGCATTGAGCGCGTTGATGATCATTTTGCGCGTCACCGGGCCGGTGATTTCCACCCGCCGGTCGAGGAGGTCCTCCGGCAAGGCGCCAACACGCCAGTCGCCGTCGCGCACGGGCTTTGACTCGTCGCGGAAACTGGGAAGCGCGCCGGCGTCAATCTTCGCCTGCCATACGCTGCGCGCCTCCAAAAGGGCGTCGCGTCGCACAGCGAACGTCTCAACCAGCCCGGCGAGGAACGCGCATGCTTCCGGCGTCAGGATATTCCGGTCGGCCGAAGCTACCTCGCCGATAAAGTCCAGCCCGCTGATTGTCGTCGCCATGCCCGTTGTTCCTTTCGTCAATATTTTCGGCTTGCGCCCGGTCTATCCGAGCCCCTTGTGCAGCGCAATATTTCTTGGCGCCATAGTCCATGTCCTACCAACGGTCAAAAAGGATGACCGTTGGGCGTTCAAGCGCCACGCAGGCTATCGCGCCATAAGGCGCGGCGGCCCCAGACACACATAACGGTCGGCCTTGCCAAAGCACAAAATGAAGAACTCATTTTGTGCTTTGGTATCAGGCGCCACATCCAAATGGATAGGTTGGAACAATAGGACCGCCCAAAAGCGTGAGGATGAGATTTGGCGGCAAAGCCAGATTATTGGCCTACAAGGTGCTGGAGCCCTTATAGGGCGCACTTACAGCACGAAAATAGCGCCAGAACTCAACCCTGGGGCGAGAAATGTTGCGTGCGGCGTTACATTCGCCCGCGCTGCTATATGTTCGGTTTGAACTTTTCGTGCATCGTCACCAGCTCCTCGGCGATGGTCGGGTGGAGCGCGACGGTTTCATCAAACTGGGCTTTGGTGACCCCAGCTTTGACGGCGATGGCGAGGCACTGGATCATCTCCGCCGCCTCGGCGCCGACAATATGACAGCCGAGGACGCGGTCACTGTCGCCATCGACCACCAGCTTCATCAACACCCGCTCCCCCGACCCGGTCAGCGTATGCTTCATCGCCCGGAAGTTGGTTTTGTAGATGTCGACATTTTTAAATTTCTTGCGCGCTTCGTGTTCGGCGTATCCTACCGTTCCCACCGGCGGTTGCGAGAAAACCGCTTTCGGGATGAATGTATAATCCATCGTTGTCGGATTGTTGTTGAACACGGTTTGCGCAAACGCCGCGCCTTCGCGGATCGCCACCGGCGTCAGGTTCTCGCGATTGGTGATGTCGCCGACAGCATATATATTGTCTACGGATGATTTCGAATATTCATCGACAACCACCGCGCCTTGCTTGTCTAGCGCAACGCCAGCCGCCTCCAGACCCAAGCCATTAGTTGACGGCGTGCGCCCAACCGCCCAGAAAACCAGATCTGTATCAATATGCGTTCCATTGGTGAGTTGAACGCGCCTCATATCGCCATTCAGCTTCTCGATTTTTTCAAACGTGCTTTGGGTGATGACGCGAATGCCCTGGCGTTTCATTTCAGTGTGAACTTGAACCGAGATGTCAGTATCGAAATGCCGCAAAATATCTTCGCCGCGATAGACCAGACACACCTCGCAGCCGAGGCCGCGGAAGATGCAGGCAAATTCAACGGCGATATAGCCGCCGCCCGTAACGACGACATGGCTTGGCAACTTGTCGAGGTGGAAAGCTTCGTTAGAAGTCACGCCAAGCTCGTGGCCGGGAATGGTTTGGTCAACAAACGGCGCCCCACCGGCGGCGACGAGGATTGTCTCGGCGGTAACGTCGCGGCCTTCCGCTTCGAGATGGATGGTGTGGGCGTCTTTTAAAGTTGCGCGCGATTGAAAAATTTCCGCGCCGGCGTTTTTGAGGTTGCGAATATAGATGCCGTTGAGGCGGTCGATTTCGTCGTCTTTGTTCTCAATCAGCCGGGTCCAGTTGAACGCCACATTGTCCGCCGACCAGCCATAGGCCTTCGCCTCATTAAACCCGTGGCCATATTCGCTGGCATAGACCAGAAACTTCTTGGGCACGCAGCCGCGCACCACGCAAGTGCCGCCGACGCGATATTCTTCGGCAACGCCAACGCGGGCGCCAAATGTGGCGGCCAGGCGCGATGCACGCACGCCGCCGGAACCGGCGCCGATGGTGAACAGATCATAGTCAAATTTTGTCATTTCATTCTCTTATTGTCTTTGGCTGTTATGTCTTTGGAAGAAATCCAATGCCGGTTTCAAATCGTTTGTCATTAAATTCCAGCACCTCAACTTTGAAGATGCGCATAAATTCCTTATAGATCGCCTCGAAAACAGGTTCGAGCTTTCCCTTATAATCGAGAGAAACACGGATCACAGGTTGCTCTGCGACAAATATATCGAAACTGTCGCCGGTAACCTCAACGCCGATAGCAGTGCGCAACCACAGGGCGCCGGAATCTTCGGAATTTTCAATCGTCAACGCCAGGGCGAAGCGGATGGGTTCGAGAACAATCACGTCGCGCTGGCTATAGCTGAAGGCGTCATCGCCATAATCCTTGCGCGGATCGAAGGCGCCGTCATGCGGCACGGCCTTCACGCAGTCTTTATCGCAGCCCATATAGGTGGAAAATCCGGAGACGATTGCCTCACCCAAGCCCTTGCAGCGCATCAGGTTCTCAAACGCCGCCGCGCCATAGATTTTGATCGCGTCCTGTAGTTCTTCAAACCGGGTTTTTGTCATGAATGTCAACGATTGCGGGTTGGATTGCATAGATAGCTATGGCATGGCGGCGATAAAGCACAAAGCACGCCATTGTGAAAATGACGCCTCAGCTCTGGTCGATGCTGACGCCGGTCTCGTCTGCATAGATGATCATATCGGCCATGCCGCAGAAAAGCCCGGTCTCTATCACGCCGGGGATGGCTTTCAGCGCCCGGTCTAGTGTTGCCGGATCATCAATCCGGCCCAGCGCACAGTCGATGATAAGATGGCCGCCGTCGGATTTGACGACAGCGCCCTCGTGAGCGCGCAATTCCACCCCGGCGCCGTCAAACCCGGCGCTGGCGAGCGCCGCCCGGATATTGCGCAAGGTGAGCGCCCATCCGAAAGGTTCAATCTCAATCGGCAAAGCGAACGCGCCGAGCGCGGCGACGCGTTTTGATTTATCGGCGATAACGATAAACCGCCTTGCGGCATTGGCGACGATTTTCTCACGCAACAGCGCCGCGCCGCCGCCCTTGATAAGGTTGCGCTGCGGGTCGGCTTCGTCGGTTCCATCAACCGCAAGATCGATAATGGTAGTCTCGTCCGGGGTAATGATTTCGATGCCTATCGCTTCAGCCTGACGGCGGGTTTCTTCCGAGGTCGGCACGCCGCGCAGCGCCCAGCCGTCCGCCGCTTTTGGCGCCAAAGCATCAACGAAACAGCGCGCGGTGGAGCCGGTGCCGAGACCAAGCGTCATGCCGCGCTCAACATATTTTGCCGCTTCCTCGCCGGCGCGTTTTTTGCCCGCTTGCCTGTCCATAACCGCCCCCTAACGCTTGCCTTGATTGGTTCTTCGAAACCGCGCCGCCCAATCTTTGACAGCCTTCTGGCGCCCGCGCGCGACCGCAAGGTCGTCGGCTTCAACCTCTTTTGTAATCACCGAGCCCGAGCCGACATAAGCGCCGGCGCCAATCGTCAGCGGGGCTACCAGCGAGGAATTCGATCCAATGAAGGCGCCGGCGCCGATGGTGGTTTTGTGCTTGCTGAAACCGTCATAATTGCAAGTGATGGTTCCGGCGCCGATATTCGCGCCGGCGCCGATTTCCGCATCGCCAATATAAGTCAGATGGCTGACTTTCGCGCCTGGGCCGATATCGGCGTTTTTAATCTCAACAAAGTTACCGACTTTTGCGCCTTCCAGAAGATTGGCGCCGGGGCGCAGCCGCGCAAACGGGCCCACCATCGCGCCAGCGGCGACGCGCGCGCCCTCCAGATGGGAGAAGGCTTTAATCTCGACTTTATCGCCGATGACAACGCCCGGCCCGAACACAACATTCGGCCCGATGACGACATCCTCGCCGATCTGGGTGTCATGGGAAAAATAAACCGTGGACGGATCGTGTAGCGTGGCGCCGCCTTCCAGCGCCTCCGCGCGGGCCCGGTCCTGAAAAATCATTTCTGCTTCGGCCAGATCAGTGCGGCTGTCGGCACCGAGAATTTCGTCCGGATCAACTTCGAGCATGGCGCATTGGCGATTGTCAGCACGCGCAAGCGCGACAATATCTGTCAGATAATATTCGTTCTTGGCGTTATTATTGTCGATATCTTTGAGACGGGCGTGGAGAAAGGCCGCCTCAATCGCCATGACGCCGCCATTGCAGAGGTCAATCTTCAGCTCTTCCTCGGTTGCGTCGCGGGCCTCGATGATGGCCTCCAGCGCGCCGGCCTTATTTAGCTTCAAGCGGCCATAAAGCGCCGGGTCGTCGGGGCGAAAGCCGAGTATGGCGACAGCGGCGCCGTTTTTGATTTCGCCTGCAAGCGCGCGCAAGGTTTCCTGTCTGACCAGCGGCGTATCGCCGTTCAAGATCAGCACCGCGCCGTCAAAGCCTTCCAGCGCTGGCAGCGCTTGGGCAACGGCATGCGCCGTGCCCTGCGGCGGCGCCTGGACGGCGACCGCAATATGCGGGTCCGCCGATTGCACGAAATCGCCGACCTCGGGCGCGTGATCGCCAATGATGACGGCGATTTTAGCCGGGGCCAGGGTCTTTGCCGCGTCTATCACATGCGCGATCATCGGTTTGCCGCCGATGGCATGCAGCACCTTGGGCCGGGCAGATTTCATGCGTTTGCCGTGGCCGGCGGCGAGGACAACAGCGGCGATATTGATATCAGTCATTCCTGGACTCATTTATCCCTTTGCACGCTGTATCATAACTTAAGAGAAACAGCCTATGCGAGCCTTGCAGCGATTCGCTCGTGGATCGGCCCAAACATTTGAATGCGGGAAAGTTGTTGATGAAGAACGCCAGCTCATTCAAGTGTTTGGATAAGTTGATCCATCAACAAATAAACCTGGTGGCTCGAACCGTTAGATTCGAACCACCAGGACGTAAGCGCGATAAGGAGCGCCAATGAGGCAGGATTTGAAGGGTGCGGCGGTCATCTTCGACCTTGACGGCACGCTGATTGACACCGCCGACGACCTTGCCGCGTCGATGAATCACGCCCTTGGCGAGGCGGGGCTTCCTCCGGTCGCGCATAGCGAGGTCCGTCATCTGGTGGGCCATGGCGCGCGCGCGATGTTGACGCGCGGCATTGAGGCCGGCGCCGGGCGGACGGCCAGCGAGGCTGAGCTTGAACAGGGCTTGAAACTCTTCCTCGACCATTATGGCGCCAATATAGCCGCCCATTCACGGCCATTTGACGGCATCATCGAGATGATTGAGGGATTTCGTCGCCGCGGCGCCGGCATTGCGGTCTGCACCAATAAACGCGAGGCGCTGTCGCGGCTGTTAATCGACACGCTCGGCATTGGCGGCCTGTTCGATACGATTGTCGGCGCAGATACGTGCAGCGTGGCCAAGCCAGACCCTGCGCCTGTCTTGTTGT
Source organism: Hyphococcus sp. (assembly GCA_021776295.1). Classification (GTDB taxonomy): domain Bacteria; phylum Pseudomonadota; class Alphaproteobacteria; order Caulobacterales; family Parvularculaceae; genus Hyphococcus. Next base: position 1,440 of record JAJFGE010000175.1, on the reverse strand, counting down.
GCATTAAGCGAACCGGCGCGACGCGCTCTGTTTTCATTGGCGACAGCGACACCGACATCAAAGCCGCCGCCGCCGCGGGCTTGCCGTGCCTGATTGCCGAGTTCGGTTATGGGCCGCTGACATTGCGCGACCAGGCGACAGGCGCGTTCATGGCCTATAGTGAAGCGACGGCGATGATTGAAAACTTGCTGGCGCGCTAGCTAGCAGCTTCCGCGCTGACGTTGCGGGTCGGCATTCCGTTGATCATGTCGCTGCGGACATCTGTGCGCGCTGAGCGCATGGTGGAGACGAAACCTTCGTCCGACATTTCCACGGAAACATCAAAACCACGCTTGCGCCAGAAATCCTGGATTCTCGTGGCAAGACGGCTAGCGCCGTCACGATCACACTGGTCAGCCATAGACGACCCCGATGTTTCATTGAAGTACTGCTACTGAGTGGAGAATATAAGGAAATCTGATTTCTTCAAGACCATTGTGAGATTTTTTTATACCCCTTAGTTTACCCAAAAACCCTGGGTTTCATGGCATATATTGATTGCTTTGAGGATTTTATCGCGTAAAATTCAAAAATGATATAAGCTAAACTTATATTTGAGAGCGACAATGAGCAACGTCGAACAGTTTGATCGGGCCCGGTCGATTGGCGAGCGAATCCGCCAGGCGCGAAAATCATCCGGTATGAGCCAGGCCGACCTGGCACGGCGTTTGGGCGTCAGTCAGCCGGCGATCGCCAATTGGGAGAGCGGACTGCATGATCCGCGGCGGTTAATGCTGGCAAAGCTCGCCGCAGCGCTGGAATCCCCGCTCGACTGGCTCGCCGCCGGCGACCGCTCGGTCGGCGAGAGCGACAAGCACGCAGCAGCGGCTTACTTACGCCGGCCGGTGCAGCATGTGCCGGTAATCAGTTTTCGCTCCGCCGCGTTGCTTGCAATTGATATGACGGCGGACCCGCACACCATGGCTGAAGACTATATTCCGGTCACCGCCGGCTCACCAAAAATGTTTGGCGTTTTTATGGAAGACGAGGCGGTCAATCAGGTCTTTCCTATCGGCGCGCTGGTAGTGATCGATTACGCCGATCATGCGCCCAATGACGGCGTGTTTTGTCTCGCATCGGTCGCTGGCGATCCAATTTTGCGCCGCTGGCGTGAGGGACCGCCGCGGTTTGAGCCGGCCTCCAGCGAAGACCGGTACGAGACCGTCTTCGCAGATGACGCCATCCGCATCATTGGCTGCGCGCGCCTGTCAATCCGGATTCACTAGAACATCGGGCGATTAATAGGAATCGCCCGATGTTCTAGATCCTTTGTTGCGCGCCGGTCCGCGCGCGAAGGCGCGCAGATTATTACCTGACCGCCTTCGCGGTCCCGCGCCCGAAGGGGCGCAGATTATTACCTGACCGCCTTCGCGGTCCCGCGCCCGAAGGGGCGCAGATTAT
>JAJFGE010000174.1 GCA_021776295.1 Hyphococcus sp. | reverse complement strand
CAATGCGCGTGACTGGGTGACGGGCGATCCTCTGGCGCGGGCCGCCGCCGCCGCTGATGCGCGCGACGCCGCCAATCTCGCCTGGCTGGCTGAAACATTCGACGCCGCAACATCCAGCGGCGCGCGCGCCGTGGTGATCGCCATGCAGGCCGACATGACTGACATTGACGACAAACCCGATGGCGTGATGTGCGACAGCGTCGCAGCGAACGCCGAGCATCCCTGCGACGGCTTCACCGTTTTGCGCGCGGCGATCAGCAATGCGGCGCGCGCCTTTGACGGCCCGGTGCTGGTGGTCCATGGCGACACTGCGCCATTTATGCTCAGCCAAAGCTTCGCCGGTGAGGAAGCGGACAATCTCTGGCGGCTCAACGCGGCTGGCGACGCTGGCATTGGTCGCACCGGGCAAGCCTATGGAACCAGGGACGTGACCATCGTTACCATTGATCTGTCAACGGATAAACCGTATTCGGCGCAAGGGCTACTCACTGGGAAAATGCCGACAGGTCTGAGCCACAACTAACTGTGTCTTTTCCGCCCGTTAGGAAGGTGAATTTCCTTCTTCATGTCATTGCCGGACTTGTTCCGGCAATCCAGTGCAACATGTAGAAAAAAGTTTCTGGATCACCGGGCTGGATTGAGCAAGCGATTCAGGCCCGGTGGTGACAACGCTGATTATGCATACTTTTTCTGAATCAAACACCTAAAGACAAGCAATCCGCTCAGCCGCCTTCCAGCGCCGCGAGCCGTACCTTGAGCGCTTCGTTCTCCGCATTCAGCTGCTCAACTTGCGGCGCAATCATTTCGCGTATCTGCTCGGCGGTAAATCGCGGCGTGATGAATTGCGGACAGTTCCAGTCAAACGCTTCAACCTCCAGCGTGAACACCCGTTCAACCCGCCCCTCGCCCTCAACATGCAGCCGGGCGGCAAGTTCGGGCGCGGCCTCAGCGGATTGACCCCGCACCCGCGCCAAAATTTTTAACCGCGCCTTGTTCGGGTAGTCCATCAGGAACAAGGATGCACGGTCATCGGTCTTGAAATTCCCGGTCGAGACATATTGCTTGTTACCGCGATAATCGGCAAAGCCGAGCTGCGCCGGACCAAGGACGCGCAAAAATCCTTCCGGCCCGCCGCGATGCTGCACATAAGGCCAGCCGGTCTCAGTGACGCTGGCCATATAAAAACTGTCGCGCGCGGCGATAAACGCGCTCTCGCGATCGCTCAGCCCCTCCGGCGCCGGGCGCGCGGTCATCTTCGCATAACCCTCGCGCGAGCCGCGCCGCGCCTGCTCCGCCTTCACCGTCTCGGTGAACATGATATCGCCGAAGTTTTTCATGAGCCGCCTCCAAAACCGTTGATATGGCGAGACGCTTATAGCACGGCAATTCACGAACCCGTTGGCGGGGGGATTATTGCTCAAGCCCAGCACAATGCGAATGCGCAGCCCCCTCGTCACCTTCGGTGACACTTCCCCCTAAAACGGGGGAGGAATAAGGTTGAGCTTGTAGCACGCTCTTTCTTCCCCTGTTTACGGGGGAAGTGGCCGCGAAGCGGTCGAAGGGGGCTCTACCTCCTTAGAATTCCGTACCGACTCTAACCGGTTCGCTACGCTCCCCGGATCGGGCGCCAGCATCACTCGCTCAATCAGATACACCCCCTCAGCGCCCATAACCCAGGCGCTAACAGTATCGAACAATGGCGCATAGGCCGCATCAAGCACATTCAGCCCGCCCGTATAAGCGCCCATTGCCGGCATCACCAGGCGTTGATTGTCTTCTCCGCCGCCGACCGCAAAGCAACGTCTACGGAGCATATGCCCCTCGGCGGCAACCCTTGCGCAAGGATGTAAATGGCCGGCGATTTCTCCATTAATGATAATATTTGCTGTTTGCACGATGCGCAGAATGAGAGGCTTAACGCCAGAAGGGAAGTACAAGGTCTCTCTTCTGTGTCATCACCAGGCTTGTCCCGCTGCTGTCCAGTGATGACAGCGCTGATGATGCGTATTTGTTTTTGAATCAGATACCAAAAGGAAGCATGGATCTCATTTTGTGCAAACAAAACAATCCGTTAAATTATGCTTACACCCTAAAAAATAAACTCGAACTAACGAGGTTTTAACGCGCCCCTGCCAAACTGTCGGATACAGGCAAACTGCCTGCAGAGAGCACGCTGTAAAAACATGAACAAATCGACAGCACGTAAACCCGCCGGCTTGATGGCAAAGCTTGCCAGGTCTTTGAAGGTAGATCTGCTGTTGTTGCAGCTCACCGGGAAGATGTCTCCTGGCGCAGTCCGGCGGATGCAACACCATTGCGACGCATGTTCCAGTTCTAAACTCTGCAGTCGGCTGATCGACAACGAAGGCGGCAAGATGGCTGAACCGCCTGAGTTTTGTCCGAATAGAAAGCTGTTTCTGGCGCTGATGGATGGCAAACAAAGGCGCGAAATATGGCGTTTATATCGCTTAAGGAACCAGTAACAGGCAGCTGTGCTCACGGTCCGTAGCTCAACACAGGCCCTAATACAAAGAGGCCGACCCACCGTAGCGGGCCGGCCTTAACAGTCTCGACTTTCTTGCCGCCTTAAAGGTTCTGCGCGCCGACCATGGCGAACAGCATCGGTATCGACAATAGCGTGTTGGTCCGTGAAAAGAGCATCGCGACTTTGCCGGCTTTGGCTTTGTCATCCGCTGCGATATCGGGATATTTGTTATCGATATTGAGGGCTTTTTGCTGGTTCGGCCAGATGATGAACCAGACATTAAACCACATGATAATCCCGAACCACATGCCGATGCCGATCAGCACCTGATTGCGGACAAACCCTTCAGCAAGGCCAAGCGTCAGCGCGTTGACAATATAGCCGTTGAGCATGCCAAGAATGAGCCCGGTGACGATAGTCCCCATCGCGCCCCAGCGAAACCAGAACAGCGCCTTGGGTGCAATATGTTTGCCGATCGCCGGTTTTTGATCGTCCGGTATGGCTGGCATGGTCGGGATCTGGACGAAATTGAAATACCACAACAGGCCAACCCACATCACCGCGGACAGAACATGCAGCCACCGAAACAGGAACAGCCAGAAATGCCCGTCAATCGTCCCGCCCCAGGCGGCGACATAGAGAATGAAGAGCAATATTGTGAGGACGCAGCCCAGCAATACAGTATTGCGCAAACTCGATAATATCGACGCCATCTTATGATCTCCTGTTGATGCTATTGCGCACCGGCCTAATGGCGGCGCTGCTGGGGTGTTCTACAAAATCACCATCGTAACAAATGATTAGAGCGTGAGTCTGGCGCCGCTGACAAGGGCGGGTGGGCCGCCCGCTATGGCGCATTTCGGCCACCGATCACTCTGCCGACCCATCCGGCGCCAATTACCGCTTCTCAGATCAGGCAAGTCAGACAATAATCATCGCCAACCACGCCAATCCGGCGGCTGCCAGCAATTGGCCGCACAGCCCCAATCAGGAAACCCTCCCCATGACGACATCCGAACCCGGCGACAGTGCGCGAACCCCGCAATGGTCCTCGCGATACACCTTCCTGATGGCGGCGGTCGGCGCCGCGGTCGGGCTGGGCAATCTGTGGCGGTTTCCGTTCCAGACCGGACAAAATGGCGGCTCGGCGTTTGTTCTGGTCTATCTCATCTGCGTCGCCTTTATCGTCTATCCGATCCTGATCGGCGAGATCGCGGTCGGTCGGCGCAAGGGACTATCCGCTGTCGGATCAACCCGCGAGCTGGCCAAAGATGTCGGCGCCTCGCCGCTATGGGGCGTGATCGGTCTGATCGGCATTCTCGCGAGTTATATGGTGCTGACCACCTATAGCGTCATCGCCGGACAGATCATGTCCTATTCGGTGATGTCGTTTGCCGGAGAGTTCGTCAACACCGAACCGGACGCGCCGCGCTCGCTTTATGACGGAACTGTGCACGCGATTTTCTGGCACACGATCTTTATCGGCATCACCGCGCTGATCGTCTCACGCGGGCTGATCAAAGGCGTTGAGCGGATGGTGACGATATTAATGCCGTTATTTTTTGTCATGCTCGCGGGGCTTAGCGTTTACGCGATGAGCACCGGCGCTGCGGCCGCGGCGATCGACTATCTGTTTGCCCCCCGGTTTAATGAATTAACGCCCGATGTCCTGCTCGCGGCCATGGGCCAGGCGTTTTATTCCATGGCCGTTGGCTCGGCGGCGATGATTACCTATGGCGCTTATCTGGGCCGGAAAGAGAACGTCGCCTCGAACAGCGCGATTATCGCCGGCGCTGATACGCTTGTGGCGCTGGTCGCCGGGTTGATGATCTTCCCCGTCGTGTTCGCCTTCAGCCTCGATCCGACCGTCGGCATGGGGCTGATTTTCAGCGCCCTGCCCGCGGTCTTTGCGAACATGCCCGCCGGCCCGATCATCGGCGGGTTGTTTTTCTTCCTTGCCTTCATTGCCGCGCTCACAACATCCATCAGCATGCTGCTAATCACGGCTGTCTTCATCCAGGAGTGGTGGGGCTGGAGCCGTATCAAGTCCGTCATCGTCCTCGCCGTCGTCGCCTGGGCGGCGGGTGCGGCGAGCGTTTCGCTTCACGGCCTGGCGGAAATGATTGACTTCCTCGCCGGCAATATATTCCTGCCGCTCGGTGGGTTGCTGGGCGCAATCTTCGTCGGCTGGATCGTACCGCGCGCGATCATGCGCGATGAGTTGCACAATTCCAGCGCTAAGTTTTTCGGCTATTGGCGGTTTTTAATCCGTTACCTCGCGCCGGTGGCCGTCGCGGTGATCTTGGTGTTGGGGATTGCGGCCAAGTTCGGCGCAGGCTGACAAAGCAAAAAAATTTTACTTGATCTGCATTCCCTAGGGGGTCACTAAACTGCCATGCTCATACAAAACGTAAAAGCCGCTCTAAAACAGTCGCGCACGGTTCGCCGGATATATAGAAAACATCTAAAACCCTTGCGCCGCCAATGGGAACCAGAGATTTATCTGTTGCGCGACCTGCACGGGATTGACGTCGACACGGTCATCGATATCGGGGCTAATACGGGAGCTTATGCAGTTGAATTCAGCCGATTCGCCAGCCGGGTTATCTGCTTCGAACCGATCCCGCAATGCGCCAGCGAAATTACAGAACTTGGCCTGGGTAATGTTGATGTCGTTAATGCTGGCCTGTCTGACCAGAGTGGAAGCTTCACATTAAACATTCCTATTCGCAACGGGCGCCTGGAAACTGAAGGTAGTTTTATCGGCGGCGACGAGGCGCGTGGGACCGCCGCTGACTATGAACAAATGCTGATTGAAGCGATATCTTTTGACGATTACTGGCGAGGGGCGCAGCAATCACGCATCGACCTTATCAAAATCGATGTCGAAGGCCATGAACTGAACACCCTAAGGGGCGCCGTAGACGTCATCGAACGGTATTCACCGCCGCTGATTGTTGAGATCGAAAGCCGCCATAATAAGGACTGGCAAAGCGTCTTCGCTTTTCTAGGCGAGCGTGGCTATTGCGTATTTTATACGCCCGATGCGCAAATCCTGAAATCATTTGCGCCCAGCGATTTGGCAACACTACAAAAAGATTTTGAAAGCCGGGCCTATGCTCGTGGCGAAGTAAAAAAATACATCAACAACTTTATCTTTTTGCCGAAAACACCTTGCCCCGTTGGCGACGCGCTTCGCAAACGGGTCGAATAAAAATTGTGGCGCAAAGCTACTCCCGCGCTTCCGTCTCCAGCGCCAGGGCGTGCAGCTCGCCGCCCATGCGGCCTTTCAGGGCTTTGTACACCAGTTGATGTTGCTGGATGCGGGTTTTTCCGTTGAACGCCGCCGAGATGATGCGGGCGCGGTAGTGGTCGCCATCACCGGCGAGATCCTCGATTTCGATCTCCGCATCGGGCATGGCGTCGAGAATAAGTTTTTTAATATCGTCAGCGGCCATCGGCATCGGACGGGTCTCCTTTTCTATTGCGTCGTTCATATAGTCCGGCAGCGCAGCTTCCCAAAGATCACTGAGATCAAGCAACGACAGGGCGTCGGTGTCGTCGAGCAAAATATCCGGCCCGCCAAAGCGGCCAAGCTTGGACGCCTGAACGCCGGCCATGGCGGATTTTAGCAACAACGTATCGGCGGCGGCGGGCGTAGCGGCGACGAGATAACGGGCCTGGTCTTCCCCGAACCAGAACGCGGCTTTGCGTTGCTTGACCGGGGTTGCGAGATTCAGCCCGCGCCCCGCCGCCAGCGCCATTTCCGCCGCCGCGACCAGCAAGCCGCCATCGGAGACATCATGACAGGCGGTGACCAGGCCTTCGTCAATCAGCTTACGGATTAACTCGCCGGTCTTGCGTTCAGCGTCAAGGTCAACCGAAGGCGGTGCGCCGTCTTCGATCGCGAACAGCTCACGCAAGTATAGCGACTGGCCGAGATGCCCGCGCGTGATGCCAATCGCGATCAGTTCCTCACCCGCTTCCGCGCCGCCAACGCGCACCGCTTTGGCGGCATCTTCTAAAACGCCAACGCCGCCAATCGCCGGGGTTGGCGCAATCGCCTCTCGATTGGTCTCATTATAAAGCGAGACATTGCCGGAAACCACCGGATAGCCGAGCGCCTCGCAGGCCTCGGCGATGCCGTCGATAGCGCCGACAAACTGCGCCATGATTTCCGGACGTTCGGGATTGCCGAAATTGAGGCAATTGGTAATCGCCAGCGGCGCCGCGCCAGTTGCGCAAATGTTGCGATAGGTTTCCGCCACCGCTTGCTTGGCGCCTTCATGAGGATCGGCCTTCACATAGCGCGGCGTGACATCGGTGGTGATTGCCAACGCCCGCGCGGTTCCGTGGACGCGGACCAGCGCCGCATCGCCGCCGGGCGCGATCACCGTGTCGCCCATCACCGAGTGGTCATATTGCTCGAAGATCCAGCGCCGCGAACACAGATCCGGCGTGGTCATCAACTTCGCCAGCGCCGTCAGCATAGTGTCGCCGCCGCCGGCCTCGGCCAGCTCTATGGTTTCTTCATTGTGCTCAACGCGCGCACTCTCGACCATGCCCGATGCGGCGAGGTTTTTTGCGGCTTCCTCGAACCCCGAAAAAGCAACGCCCTCCGGCTTTGAGCGCGCATAAATCCGCGCCTCGCCGGCGCTGATTGTCAAACCCACCGCATCTACCAGATCGCCGTCACTGAGCCGGTCGCCGATCAGCGCGTCGGCAATGACGCGCATTTCCTGATCACTCTTGCCGGGCGCCTTGAGGACGGCTTGCGCTTCACGATAGGTCACCGTCGGGTCTTCAAGCGGCGCGGGTTTTTCCAGCGCGCTGTAAGGACGGTCATAATTCGGCGCGCCATCGGCCAGCGGCGGCACAGGTAAATCCGCTGCGATC
>JAJFGE010000173.1 GCA_021776295.1 Hyphococcus sp. | reverse complement strand
AACCCGGGAATAGATGATGTGGCTGCCCGCGATGCTGGCGCGAACCCCTTGCCTCAAATCAGAGCGATCTACACCGAGCAAAGGCGTTTCAATCAGCGCCTTTAACCGCGCTTCAATGCCAGCCATATAGGCCGCTGCGGTCGCCTCGCCCCATTTTTCAAAGGAATAATAATCGATCTTCTCAAGGTCACTTTGAGCGATTTTGCTTAAGCGCAGTTTTCTTCGCTTTTCCACGTTTTCTTACTGCCTTAAAATAGCTCGCAACATCATCATCGGAACCGAGTTCAAGAAAATCACCGGCGGCAATCTCTCCCTCAGCCTTATCGAGGATTGCCATAAGCCGCGCTTTCTTATTCTGATTCTCCTGATCGGCGCGGATCAACGCCCGCACATAATCGCTAGCATTAGCAAAAAGCCCCGACCCGACACGTGTCTCCACAATGCCGCGCAATTCATCCGGCAAAGAAATGTTCATGGTCGCCATGGCGGCGCCTCCTACTCTCAAACTGTCTCATTCGAGAATATGGCATATATTGGCAATCCTTGCCATAATAAAATTCAAAAAGTAACGGTGCAAAACCGGAGCCTGTCAGGTATTCTGTGTAAACGGATTAACCGGCACAGGTTTCATATCTGGTTCGGCACTCTGTCTTCGAACATAATAGGAAATCGATTGAGGGCTGATCGGCAGGGTTCCACCCTTCACGGGCCGCCCGCTGTGCAATGGGCTATCCCGTGCGCCCTGCTTGCATCGCGTCTAACCCACGCCCCATCATCGCATTATTGTAGTTCGAAAGTTTCAATATGAGCAAATTACCATCCGTCAGGGAGCGATGCTCGAACCCACCGCCAACCAGCTCCAGCGCACGCGCCACTGTCCGCAGCGCCATTGGCATTTCAGATCCCGCGCTCGTCAAGTAGTTGCTGATTTTTGTCAGCGGCTCTGTGTCCCGTTGGAATGTTTCTTCGTCCAACATTTTGCCGTTATCTCGAAGCTCGGTTTGAACCACGCCATCCTTGTTGCTGATTTCAATTACCACAGATGACACGCCTGAAGCTGGGTCATGATAATGCTTGGCGAGACTGTCGAACGCCGTTTTGAGTGCGTTGTCGTCAGTACGTATAACACCGCCGCTCCCTTCCAGCCTCACATCAATGTCCTCCGAAAGCAATTCGCTAAAATCATATGCGAGGTCGTCAATGGATGTTTCGTCAACGCTCAATCTTCCATCCAGGTCATCAAGGCGATGATAGGCCAGAAGGTCGTTGATGCTTTTGGTTAAATTCGCGGTTGCACCTTTGATATAACGCGCACCTTCGACACCGTCGTTTATCGAAATTCTGTCATCTTCGCCATCAAGGCTGTTCATCACGATGTCTGAAAAGCCGCTGATCTGATGAAGCGGCGTTTTTACAAAATGCACAAGCATGTTCATCGCTGCAAGTTTGCGCTCATTATCGCGCCTTGCGTCCTCCAGCAGAATGTTAAGTTTGGTGTTTTGATGTTGAATTGTTTGCGACTTCAGAAAATCCACTCGCTGATACCGCTGCAAAAGATAGGAACCTGTAATGCAAATAAGGCCCACAAAAAGCAAGTTGACCGACTGCAGCACTGTGTCCCTGCTCCCATCGTGGCTGAAAGCGGCTATGACGAAAAAGGCCTGCGTCGATACAATCACGGTTGACATGCTGATGAAACTAAGCCGCAGCAACAATGTGAATAAGATAAAACCCTGTATCAGGGCGATATAGTAGGTATTATCCAGCGAAGGTTGCGTATAGACAATCAAATTGATGGCGGCGCCCATCAATATGAGAACCGTTGCTGAAATAGGGTCGTGATATTTGCGGAATTTCTCAATCAAAAGGGACGACATCAACAACACGCCTATTGCGAACGTCGCGAGCCTGATGGCCGCCACCCTGTCAGGGTTAACCGCATCAATGTAGTCGGAAAAAATATAGGCTACAAAAAGAACAAGCCCAAGGCCGGCGCCGCCGATATTCGCGGCCAGGTTTCGGCCGAAGACAAAATCGCCAAACGCCGCCTCCGTTTCGCGTGACGCAAAACAAGCACTCCAAAGGCCAATGTCGCCTCTTTTTGCCGTCTTCATTCCAAGGTCCCGCTATAAAAGCCTTATATATAGGGCGGCATTTATTTAATGGTTAACGAAACTCGCTGATTGGCCGCGCCGTTCAGCTGTCGCAACTAGGGAGCAACGCTCCACTATTGAGGCGAATTCTACATCCGCGACACAACGTCTGCATGCGCTATATAATTCAAGTTTGTTATTGAAATCCCTTCAATTATCATGCTTTATTAATAAACTATTAACAATATTAATAACGGGCGCGAAATGTTTATAGAATTACGGAACCGCTTTGATCCAATTTTAGAGCACTTCCTGGACTCTCCTCCGATGAAGCATCTGGCCAGCGGAAGTCTCACCGTTGACGAATATCGCTCCATTTTGAAGCAGGTTTATTATTACGTTCGGGAAAACCCGCAGCTGCAAGCGCTTGCGACGGTTTACTTCCGTGGGCGTCAGCGTGATTTAGTTAAAACTTTTTATCAGCATGCGATGTCTGAAATCGGCCATGAACAGCTTGCGCTAAATGATTTCCAAACGCTTGGTGGCGATGATGCAAACATACCCCATAAAAACCCGCTACCAGCGACTTCGGCGTTAACAGCTTATGCGTTTTATCAGATCTACAACCTCAACCCGCTCGGTTATATTGGCTACCTTTTCTTTCTTGAATTTGTTCCCACTCAGGCAGGGCCGGTTTTGGCCGAACAATTCCGCGCCAGCGGCGTTAAAGATAATGCTTTAACTTTCTTGCGTGATCACATTGAAATTGATCAGGCGCATAATCGTCTCATGGAACGATACGTGGAATTGCTGCTTCAAAATCGTGAAGATATGGATTGCGTCGAATATGCGATGAAAACAACCAGCCACCTTTATGAACAAATGCTTTCCTCGGCGATTAAAGATGCGCATGAACATGTCGATACTGGCTGGAACTGGGAGGAGTTGAATGCCGACAACATCACTCCCGACAGCCGCGCTATTAAAACCGCCTGAAGGAACGAAAATATTCTATGCCTGAGTATAGGGTTTGTAAGTATCATGAATCTCCACGTGAGCTGTTTAATTTTCGATACAAGATTTATGTCGAAGAGTTAAAGCGGCACCAAACTTACGTTCAACATGAGTTAGAGACTATTGAGGACCCGCTTGACCCGACAGGGTATCAGGGTATCGCAACGAAGAACGGCAAAATTATCGGTTGCGTCAGGTTAAACCTGGCGCGCGAAGGCGGGGTTGCGTTCTATCGTGACTTTTATCAGATTAATCGCTTGCCGCACTCCGAGCAAATGACCGCGAGCATCTGTACACGTTACATGGTGGCCCCGGAATATCGGCGAACACGCGTGCCGCTGGAGCTTCTTAAGCTGATCTATCTATTTGGCATAGAAAACGGATCAACGGCTTGCTACATGGACACCAATGAACCATATATTCCCATGTACTTAAAGTTTGGGTACGAAGCATTATTCGAAAAAGAGCATCCGGATTATGGTTTAGTTACTGTGATGCGTCTGCCCGTTTTAGATTTGGAGCATTTACGAGCTACTCGCTCGCCATTTGCGCCTATATGTGAACGCTTTTTGGCTGAAAAATCTGAACCAGTGTTAGCCTAACGGACACAGTCAGGCCGCGTCCTCTCCTACAAGGATTTGCCGCTTGCCGGCATGGTTAGCGGGCGAAATGACGCCTTCTTCTTCCATTTTCTCAATCAGCGTCGCTGCACGATTATAGCCAATTTGCAGTCGCCGCTGGACGTAGGATGTTGAGGCTTTCCTGTCGCGCAACACCACCGCGACCGCGCGATCGTAGAGCGCATCGCCCGACGACGTATTGCCGCCAATATCGAAGCCGCCATCGTCGGCCTCGCCGTCGCGCAGTTCGGTGACCTCCTGGACATAGTCCGGCGCACCCTGTTTTTTGAGAAATTTGACGATTTTTTCGACTTCGTTGTCCGAGACAAAAGCCCCGTGAACCCGCCGCAGGCGCCCGCCGCCAGCCATATGCAACATGTCGCCCTGCCCGAGCAGCTGTTCCGCGCCCGGCTCGCCGAGAATGGTCCGCGAGTCGATCTTGGAGGTGACCTGGAACGACACCCGGGTCGGAAAATTCGCCTTGATAGTGCCGGTGATAACGTCAACCGACGGACGTTGTGTCGCCATGACAAGATGAATGCCGGCGGCGCGCGCCATCTGTGCGAGGCGCTGAACCATGCCTTCGATGTCTTTGCCGGCGACCATCATCAGGTCAGCGACCTCGTCGATTACGACGACGATGAACGGCATATTTTCATATTCAAGGGTCTCGGTTTCATAGACCGGCTCACCGGTTTCCTCGTCATAACCTGTATGGACAGTCCGCGTTAGGGTCTCGCCGCTTTCCTCCGCTTCGGCGACACGCGCATTGAACCCGGCGATGTTGCGTACGCCTACCTTTGACATGCGGCGGTAGCGTTCCTCCATTTCCCGCACCGTCCATTTCAGCGCGACAACTGCCTTTCGCGGATCAGTCACCACCGGCGACAGAAGGTGCGGAATATCTTCGTAGACTGATAATTCGAGCATTTTCGGGTCTATCAGGATGAGTTTGCATTGGTCGGGCGCCATCCGGTAAATCAGCGACAAAATCATCGTATTGATGCCGACCGATTTGCCCGAACCGGTCGTCCCGGCAATCAGGAGATGCGGCATGCGCGCCAAATCAACAAATACCGGCTCGCCGCCAATGCCCTTGCCAAGCGCAATCGTCAAATCGCCACTGGAACTTTCATATTCGCCGGCGCCCAGAAGCTCGCGCAGGAACACCATTTCGCGGTCATGGTTGGGCAATTCAATGCCGATGACGTTACGCCCGGGAACCACCGCGACGCGGCACGCAATGGCGCTCATCGAGCGGGCGATATCATCGGCAAGCCCTATAACCCGGGAGGATTTCACCCCAGCGGCCGGCTCCAGCTCATATAGCGTCACCACCGGGCCGGGGCGGACATTAATGATTTCGCCGCGCACGCCAAAATCCGAAAGCACATTTTCTAACATCCGCGCATTCTGCTCGAGCGCCTCGTCAGAGATTACGGCGCGATTGGCATGGTGCGGTTTAACCAGAAGGTTTAGCGGCGGTAGCTCATAGTCGCCCGCAGAAAACACCGGCAGAACCGGTTGTCTTTCGCGGCGCTCGCGTTTGCTTTCCTGCTCTTTCAGCCGCTTACGGATTATTTTCCGTTTGCTGGACAACGCAGCGCCATCCTCATCAAAGACCGCCCCATCTTCGTCGCCATAGTCTTCGTCCGCGCCAGCCTCCGCCTCGCCTTTCAGCGCATGAAGCCGGTCGGACACAAAACCAGCGACCGCAAGATAGGCGTCTTCAAGCACCCAATAGGCCTCCATAAACCGCTCGCGGGTGAGGCCGCAATGGATGGCGTAAGCAATCACCGCAATGAAGGCGAAGACGCCGGCGGAAATTACGCCAAGATAGGGCAGGCCGGTCGGAGACGCGAGCGCGGTTACGCCCGCCTGCCACAAGTCGCCGATAAACCCGCCGGGACCGGCGACAAATGGCCAAATCGCCGGCGGCGGCGCGACAGCAAGGGCGGCGGCGGCGGCCAACAGTGCAATCGGCAGGCTTATCAACCGTCGCCAAAAGCGCGGCGGGATATCTTCCGGCGCGCCGTGGAGCAGCGCCGAGGCGCCCCAAATGCCCAACGGCGCTATCAGCAGGAGCGCGGCTGCGCCAAAGGTCTGAAATAAAAAGTCAGCAAGGCTGGACCCGGCCATGCCGGCAAGGTTCTGCACCGGGGCAGACGTTGCGGTATTAAAGCTCGGATCGCTAATTGAGAATGTCGCCAGCGCTACCGCCAGCCAAACGCCGAGCAATATCATGGAAAGTCCGCCGGCGCGCATCAGCACATTGCGGGCAAAACTGCGCAGGCTGGCGACCAATTCGGCAAATTGGTCGCGATTGCGTGCGGAACGACGGGAAAGGTTTCTGCGATGTTTTGACATAAGACGGGTACGGAGCGCTAGTGTTGAAGATATAGTAGGACAGCTTAAGGGAATATTGACATGGCGGGCGCGAAAAAGGGTTAACGGCTATTAACGATTTGTAGTCGTTAATCGCTTATCCGGGCGTCGCCTACGCCGCCGCTCACATCTTCTTCGCTGCGCAAACGAACGCCGAGAGAATATTTCAGCGCCACCCAGAATAATGCGCTCAAGGAAAAGGCGAAAATCGCGATTGCCCCCGCGCCGATAAGCTGTCCGGGGAGTGAGGCGTCCGGATTATACCAGGGCGCGATCATCATCGCCCAGACGCCGCATAAAAGATGGGCCGGAATGACAAAACCGGCGTCATCTATGCGAAATCTGTCGAGAAAAGGCGGCGCGACGGTGACAATCACCCCGCCAACCGCACCGACCATCGCCGCCTGCCACAGCGCCGGATGCAACGGGTCGGCGGAAACCGCCACCAGCCCGGCGATCACCGCATTGATGACCGTCACCAACCCGGCGCGGTGGTAAACAATTTGGGTGAGAAACAGCGCCGCCAACACCGCGCCGGCGACCGCTAGCACCACATTGGCTGATATCACGCCGAGGGAAATCGCCGGTTCTATCGACGATAGCGATCCTAATTTCCCCGCCAGAACAACAATCCACGCTGTCAGAATGAACCCGGCGGCAAACGCTGACAGCGGCAGCGCGGTCGACGCCGCCGGTCGCGGTCCGTGCTCATGATAACGCCCCGGGCGCGGGCCAATCACCAAGGCCCCGGCCAGCGCAGCCGCGCCGCCGGACATATGAATGACCGCCGCGCCGCCAAAATCCACCGTCCGCCAAACTTCAGCGAAATACCCCCCGCCCCACACCCAGGCAGCGGCAATCGGATAGATAAGGCCCGCCATGGCGGCGGCAAACAAAATGAACGGCCAGGTTTTAACCCGCTCCGACACGGCGCTGGAGACTATCGCCGCAGGGATCGCCGCCAGGCCCATCTGGAAAAACCACACCGAGCCCGAGGCCCGCCCAACCGCCATCGGATCAACATCATTAGGCCGCCACGGCTCAAACGCACCAAGAAACCCGCCGGTCTCAACCATGTGAATGAGATTATAGCCGACCAGCCAGAACGCAAAGGCGCCGACGCCTATGAGGCCAATGGTCCGTAGGCAGACCGCCGGCGCATGTTGGGTGCGGGCAAGGCCGACATCGCGCAACCCCAGACCAAACACAAACAGAACCGCAGCAAGGCCGGCAAACACAAACAGGGCGGTGTCGAGAAGATAGCGTGTCTCATCGCTGGCGGCGCTGATATCTTGCGCCAGCGCCGTCCCGCCGGCGATGAGCGTTGCCGCTATTGCTATGATCCAAGCCGATTTGCGCATCGTCAAACTCCGCCGTGTGTTGTTCTGCTGCTTTCTATGCCGCGCTTTTCGCCGCAGCTGCAAGCGCCAAGCTGGACGCGGGGAGCTTAACGCGCGATCCTTGGCCAGTAATGGCTGAAACCTTTCAATTTGATATTGCTATGGTCGGTGGCGGGCTGGCCGGCGGGCTTGGCGCGCTTGCCCTGGCGCGGCAGGGCTTTAGCGTCGCGGTGATTGATGCGGCCGACCCGGCGGCGATGCGCGAGGCTGCCTTTGACGGGCGCACCACGGCGATATCTTACGCCACCGCACGGGTGTTTAAACGGCTTGGCCTGTGGGACCGGATTGCGCCCCGCGCCGAGGCGATCCGCGATATTTTGGTCACTGACGGGCGCGCGAAATCACGTTTTGACGACGGCGTGGTGTCGATGTTTTCGCTCCATTTTGACAGCCGCGAGCTTGACGAGGAAACGCCGCTCGGCTGGATCGTCGAAAACACGCTGCTTCGCGAGGTTTTGCTTGATGCGGTCGCCGCCGAGACGCAGATCACGCTTTTTGCACCGGCGCGGCGCACAGGAACGGCCTATGGCCCGGCCGAAGCAACGGTGACGCTGGAAGACGGCCGCACCATTACGTCAGCGCTAGTCATCGCGGCAGACGGACGGTTTTCGGCGCTGCGCGCTGAAGCCAATATCAAGGTCAATCAATGGCGCTACAAACAGGCCGGCATCGTCGTCACCGTCGCCCATGAGCGCCCGCACGATGGCGTTGCGCAGGAGTTCTTTTTGCCATCGGGCCCGTTTGCAATTTTGCCTTTAACCAATAACAGATCGTCGCTGGTCTGGACCGAGCGCGAGGACGCCGCGGCAGCCTATCTTGCGCTTAGCGATGAAGACTTTGTCCGCGAGATTGAAAACCGCTTTGGCGAATACCTTGGCGCCTTGTCGCTGGCAAGCCCGCGCTGGTCCTACCCGCTTGCATTCCATCTTTCGCAAAGCTTCATCGCGCCGCGTCTGGCGCTGATTGGCGATGCAGCCCGCGCGGTCCACCCGATTGCCGGGCAGGGCTATAATTTCGGCGTCAAAGATATCGCCGCGCTCGCTGACGTGTTGCGCGAGGCGCGCGACGTTGGTCTCGACATCGGTTCGCTCAGCGTTTTGCAAAACTACCAGCGCTGGCGTCGGTTTGATTCTACATCGCTGGCGCTCGGCATGGATTTGCTAAATCGTCTGTTCTCGAATGATTTCGGACCCTTGCGCCTCGCCCGCGATATCGGCATCGGCATGGTCGGAAAAATCGCGCCCTTGCGAAAAATCCTGATGCGCCAGGCCGGCGCCGATTTGGGGGCACTGCCAAGCTTGATGGCGCGGGAGAGCTAGCCCCCTCCGTCAGCTTCGCTCACCCCCTTAGCACCAACTCCCCAGCTCTGGCCTCTACGCTTTCTATTCTCGACAGGAAGCTCATGCCCAGCAAATTGATGGCAAGTTGGTTGTCGGGGAGGATGAAGGCTTTGACGCCTTCGACGCGGATGCCGTTGATTTCCACCTCATCAAGCGTGACGAAGGCTGCGTTCGTCTCGCCATTGGCGGTGCGGACCGGATAGTTATAATCTGTGTGCGATGTATATATCCCGGCTTCGCGCGCATCTGAGTCGCGCAAGGCGACATAGCTTGCGCCGGTATCGACCAGAAACTTTGCACTGCGCCGATTGACTTCGGCGTTGACATAAAACTGGTGGTCGCGCGAGGCGGCGATACGCACTTCGCGAGCCCAATGGTTTTGTGTTTGTGTTGGCGCTGTCACCGCCGCTAGGTTGCGCGTCTGCGGTTCTGGCGCGGTCCTGTCTAGGTAGCGCACGCCAAGGACAGCGCTGGCGACCAATACTCCGGCGGCGATAATTTCTGTGCGCATGCAAACCCCTGAACTAGGCGCTACTTTGACAGGCCATGGTTTCAGGAAGGTCTTTGAGGTTGTTCGAATTCTATGCTTTCTGCGCTTTGTTGAGCCCCAAAACATCGCGCATAGAATAAAGCCCGGGCGGTTTGCCAATCGCCCATTGCGCCGCCGCGACGGCGCCTTTGGCGAACAGGCCGCGGTCTATCGCACTATGACAAAGCGTAATCACCTCCTGCGCGCCGGCAAAGTGGACAGAATGCTCACCGATAATGCCGCCGCCACGTGAGACCGAAAAGCCGATATCGCCGACTTTACGCTTGCCGGCCCTCGGCCCGTCAATGCCAGCGGCTTTGTCCTCCAGCCGAACGCCGCGACCGCGCGCAGCCGCCGCCCCCAGCATCAGCGCGGTGCCGGAGGGCGCATCGACCTTAGCGCCATGATGGGTCTCGGTTATTTCGATATCGTAATCATCCGCCAGCGCTTGGGCGGCGCCCTCCACCAGCGCCATTAGCAAATTGACGCCGACGCTCATATTGCCGGATTTAACGATCGCGATTGTCTCCGCCAGGGCGGCGATTTCGGCATTTTCTTCAGCGGAAAAGCCGGTGGTCCCGATAATGTGGGCGGCCCCCGCCGCAGCCGCAGCCTTGGCGTGGGAGATACTGGCCTTCGGGGCGGTAAAATCGATCAGCGCGGCGGCGTCTTTCAGGCCGCTGGCGTCTCTTTCAATCTTCAACCCGATTGCATCAAGCCCGGCGAGGACGCCGATATCTTTGCCAATATCCGGCCCGCCCGGACGCTCAAACCCGCCCGCGAGCATAACGCCAGGCGTGCGCAATAATTCGGCGACAACATTTCTGCCCATGCGCCCGCCGGCGCCGGCGACAAGGATGGAAGATTTGAGCATGTGTTCGATCTCTTTTTCGCAGTCCTTTAGCGGTAGCGCATCAGTCTTAAAGCGCAACCTCCATATTGATAAGGCGGCTGGCGGCGCGGGGCGCCTTTTGCCAGCCTTGCGCAAGATAAAACCGGATTGCGCGCGCATTGCCTGGCGTCACATTGAGCCGCGCCCGCGCGGCGCCTGCGCCGCCAAGCGTGCGGCGCGCATATTCATCGAGCAGCCCGCCAAAGCCGCGCCCGCGGCGCTCCGGGACAATATAGAAATGATGCACATGGCCGAGCGCTTTTCGCCGGCTCACCCCAAGCACGACCAGACCGATTGCCGCACCCTCTTCGATAAGCAGTACGGCAAAACCTGGATCGGCCGCAACGCAGGCGGCGATCCATAGCGGAAATTTCTCTCCGTATACGCCATAATCACGCCGAAACTCAGCATCGCTGCCGAGACTTTCACGATAAAGGTCGCGGCCAAACGCAATCAACAGCGACGCATCCGCTTGCGGACAGGCCGGGCGAAACACCAGGGCTTTTGCATATTTATGGCCGGCGGCATCGGGCATGGGTTCAATATAGGCGCAAGCGCCGGTCTTTACGACCCGCGCGGAACCGGGACGCCGTAACGGTGAGCAAAATATTTACCGATGTCGCGGGCGTTATCGAGTAAATTGCGCCCGTTTGCAGTTTTAACTGCTGCACCCGCGCCCGCATCAACGCCTTGCGCCAAAACCAATGTCGGGCAATTCTGATGATCCTCGCCTAGCATATCAACCATCTCCGCGCGCGGCCGCGCGATAGGTTGATAGCGTATATCGAGCCCATGGAGGGTCGCCGGGAAGTAATTTAAAACGCCCCAAATCTCCGCGCATTCCGGACAATATTCACGGCGGCGCCCATGCTTGCTCATCGGCTCTTCAAAGCCGGGCGCAAGCAGGAAAATAATATCGCGGCTCATCCGTATTTCGCGCCCCAGTCGCGCATCGCGCCGATGATAGCGGCCATCTTTTTGCCCTTCGCCGTCAACACATAATCTGCACGCGGCGGATGTGTCTCATAGATTTTCCGCGCCACGACGCCGCTTTCCTCCAGCATTTTAAGGCGGTTTGAAAGCGTTGCCGGGGTGATGCCGGCGAGCCCGTCAGAGAAATCCTGAAACCGCCGCCGGTCATTGTCCAATAACTCGCGGATGATTTGCGCTGTCCAGCGTGATCCGAGGATCATCGCCGTGCGGGCAATCGGACATGTTGGCAGGCGTTCGCTCATCAAAGCAGTTTAGTCGGGCGGCTTGCGTTTGGCTAGTAACTATGTTTTTTATAGCTTCTATGAAAATAGGAGCTTAGATATGTCACTCGAATTACAGGCGCTGTTCGGCGGCGTGGTTATTTTGCTGGTGTTGCTGTCAGTTCAGGGCGGATTGGTCCCGGCAATCCACGGATTTAAATGGGGCCTTGGCCCCAGAGATGAGCCTCGCGACCCGTCCGTCCTGCAAGGACGGGTGAGCCGGATCGTCGCCAACCACCTTGAGGGCATGGCGCTGTTCGCGCCGCTTGTTTTGATCGCGCATCTCATCGGCCTGTCGACGCCGCTCACCCAATGGGGGGCAATCCTGTTCGTCGCCGGTCGCGTTGCGTTTTCGGTTATCTATTTTCTCGGCATACCCGTGTTGCGCTCGGCGATGTGGGGCGTTGCCGCCACGGGTACGCTGATGGTCGGGTTTGAACTTATTCGCGCCGGGTTTTAGGGCAGGTTAGAAACCTGTATTTTGCTAACGGGTTCTACCAATCGGGTGTTTGGAAACCTTCCTCGCTTTCATCCAAGCACAACCCCGCCGGTGCTTGCCTGAGCGCTTCCGGCAAAGCCGAAAGGTCCGGCGCCCCAAAATCCAGCTGCAGATATTTTTTTGCCACTAGCCAAACAGCGCGCGCCTGCTCAAGGTCGCGCTTGGCTTTTATTTTTGAGCGGTCCTTGCGCCCTGACAGCCAGAATTTGTGGAGGGCGTAAACGCGCGGATCAACGACAACGACCGGCGCTGGAAAGCCGCGCTCATCGAGCACGACAGCCTCTACCTTTGGCGCATTAATAAGCCATTCCAGACCGAAGGTTTCTGCGCCCTCCAGATCGTCGTTTAAGGCGCTGAGCGCTTTTACCGGACCGGGACGCATCACATTCTTCTCTTGTGGGCATATCAAATCGACAAGGTAGCCATCTTTGTTTACGGCCCGAAAACTTCTATTGCGCAGCGCTTTAAAGGACCGGTCGGCCTTTTGCAGAACGCCGATTAACCCGTCGCTTCGAATTCCTTCAGATGTGACAAGCGACATCTGCCGGCGCGTATCCAGCAAAAGATCAATATCCGCCGTGGCGATCAGGCCGCTTTCAAAATGAATTCCCGCCAACGCTTCATAGGCATATAACGCATTCGTCCCGACAATGAATATCTGTTCTCCGAGTAAGTTTTTTTCATCGCATCGTCTGACAATGCGTGCCGGCGTTACCGGCATGCGGCCCAACCCCATCGCCCGGTTAACCGGCGCCATCTGATCCAGCTTTTTAGATACGCCAGTAAGGATTTCCCGGTTTGCCGCACGCCCCTTGATGAAGGCGTCAAAAGCCTCCTCGGTTTGCGCGCTGCGCGGCCCCAAAGAGCGCTCGGACGCGCCGGTTTTGCGTAATAGATAGTCGCCGCTTGCGCGTTCGGCCCACCGCATCCCGCCCATAAAACGGCGTTGTTTTTCGGCGTTTGCATCACGCCAAACGCTCCACGCCTGTTGGGCGTCAATCCCCTGGCGCCGCTGCTCGCCGGTTAAGTCTTTAATAAACAAGCTTTTTCCATCTTTTGCGTCAACATCTACAAAATAGTGGAAAAAACAGAAAAAGCAACGCCTTATAGGAGGGATGGCTTTCCACTTTTTGGCTGGTTATTGGCAAAGCAGTGGAAAATCCATGCTTATCAGGTGATTACTGCATCATCCGTCGGTCACGTTGCCCCAGAAATGCCGCGCCCTCTGGAAGAAGTTCTGGCTTTGCGGGCAGCAGTCTTCGCCGCCGCCGGCTTCGCAGAATTGCTTGAGCAATTGTTTCTGCTCCGGATTGAGGCCGGTCGGGGTTTCGACCTGGACCTCGACAAAGAGATCGCCGCGGGCTTTCGAATTCAGCTGCGTCATGCCGCGCCCGCGCACCCGGAAGCGTTTGCCGGTCTGGGCGCCTTCGGGCACGGAAATTTTAACCCGTCCGCCATCGATGGTCGGGGTTTCAAACTCGCCGCCAAGCGCGGCGGTGGTCATCGGGATCGGGAAGGCGCAATAAAGATCAGGCCCGTCGCGCTCAAACAGGTCGTGTTCTTTGACGCCAACGAAAATGTATAAATCCCCTTCCGGTCCGCCGCGCGGGCCCGCCTCGCCTTCGCCGGAAAGCCGGATGCGGGTGCCGTCTTCAATCCCGGCGGGAATATCGACCGATAGCTCACGCTGACGGCGCACGCGACCCTGGCCAGAACAGTCCGAGCACGGATCAGAAATCATCCGGCCTTCGCCGTTGCAATGCGGACAAGTGCGCTCAATGGTGAAAAAACCCTGCTGAATGCGAACCCGGCCAGCGCCTTTGCAAGTGTTACAAACCACGGGCCCGGAACCGGGCGCTGCGCCCGAGCCCTCGCAAGTCTCGCAAGAGACCGAGCCCGGCACGCTGATTTCCATTTTCTTGCCGCCAAAGGCGTCTTCAAGGCTGATCGCGAGATTGTATTTAAGGTCTGCGCCGCGGCCGGGCCCGGCGTGGCGCCCGCCGCGCTGACCGCCCATAAATTCGGAAAATATGTCGTCGAAAATGTCGGAGAAGCCAGCCGCCGCGCCAGCTGCGCCGCCAAACCCGTTGCTCGCCCGGCCGCCGCCATTTTCAAACGCGGCATGGCCAAAGCGGTCATAGGCGGCGCGTTTTTGGCCATCGGAGAGGATTTCATAGGCCTCGCCAAGCTGTTTAAATTTTTGCTCCGCCTCCGGATTGTCCGCATTGCGGTCCGGATGGTATTTCATGGCGCGTTTGCGGAAGGCGGATTTAATCGCCGCGCCGTCTGCGCCGCGTTCAACACCCAGAACTTCGTAAAAACATTGCTGCGCCATATTTGCGCGGCCCCTTTCAGGGTTCTAATTCAGTTAGCCCCTCAAAACCGCCCATCACGCATATTGCGCAAACCCAAACTTTGTCCGGGCCCCGCTTTTTACGGGGTGAGCGGGGGCGGGCCATGCGATAGTTATGCACGGCCCGTTCCAGTTTAGTCCTTCTTGTCGCCGTCAACTTCTTCAAAGTCGGCGTCGACGACATCGTCGTCACCGCCGGCAGCGTCTTCATCGCCGCCGTCAGCGGCAGCGTCCGCCGCCGCATCGGTTTCAGCAGCCTCAGCGCCTTCTTTATACATCGCCTCGCCAAGCTTCATCGAGGCTTGCGCAAGTGTCGTCGCCTGTGCGTTAATCTCCTCAAGGCCCGCCTCTTCATTTTCAAGCGTCGCCTTCAATGCGGCCACCGCCTCATCAATCGCCAGGCGGTCTTCGTCGGTGATTTTCTCACCGTATTCCTCAAGGTTTTTCTCAGTTGAGTGAACCAGCGCTTCAGCGCGGTTTTTCGCCTCCACCGCTTCGCGGCGTTCTTTGTCGGCATCGGCGTTAGCTTCAGCGTCCTTGACCATTTGTTCGATATCGTCATCCGACAAGCCGCCAGAGGCCTGAATGCGGATCGATTGTTCTTTGTTGGTGGCTTTGTCTTTTGCCGAAACATGGACAATGCCGTTGGCGTCAATGTCGAACGTCACCTCAACCTGGGGCACGCCGCGCGGCGCCGGCGGCAGGCCGACGAGGTCGAACTGGCCAAGCGTTTTGTTATCCGCGGCCATTTCGCGTTCGCCCTGGAAGACGCGGATGGTCACCGCTGACTGATTGTCTTCCGCGGTCGAAAATGTCTGTGACTTCTTGGTCGGGATGGTGGTGTTACGGTCGATAAGGCGGGTAAAGACGCCGCCAAGGGTCTCAATGCCGAGCGACAGGGGCGTTACATCCAGCAGGAGAACGTCTTTGACGTCGCCTTGCAGAACGCCGGCCTGAATAGCCGCGCCCAGCGCCACAACTTCGTCCGGGTTAACGCCCTTATGCGGCTCTTTGCCGAAGAATTGTTTGACGGTTTCCTGCACTTTCGGCATCCGGGTCATGCCGCCGACCAGGATCACTTCTTCAATATCTCCGGAAGAAAGCCCCGCATCTTTGAGCGCGGCTTTGCACGGATCGACCGTGCGCTTGACCAGATCTTCAACAAGGCTTTCGAGTTTTGCGCGCGAAAGCTTCATCGTCAGGTGTTTCGGGCCTGACGCATCGGCGGTAATGAAGGGCAGGTTCACATCATATTGCGACGTGGTTGAAAGTTCTTTCTTGGCTTTTTCAGCTTCTTCTTTCAGCCGTTGCAACGCCAGCTTGTCTTTCCTCAGATCAATGCCCTGTTCTTTTTTGAACTCGTCAGCAAAATAATTGACGATGCGAAGGTCGAAATCCTCGCCGCCCAAAAACGTGTCGCCATTGGTGGAGAGCACTTCAAAGACGCCGTCGCCAATCTCCAGGATCGAGACGTCGAAAGTGCCGCCGCCAAGGTCGTAAACGGCGATTTTCTGATTGCCGGTTTTTTTGTCGAGACCATAGGCGAGCGCTGCCGCCGTCGGCTCGTTGATGATCCGCAAAACTTCAAGCCCGGCGATTTTGCCGGCGTCTTTGGTCGCCTGGCGCTGGGCGTCGTTGAAATAGGCCGGCACGGTGATGACTGCTTGCGTCACCTCAGAGCCGAGATAGGCCTCGGCCGTTTCTTTCATTTTTTGCAGGATGAACGCTGAAATTTGCGACGGCGCATATTTCTCGCCGCGGCTCTCGACCCAGGCGTCCTCATTGTCGCCTTTGACGATGGCGTAGGGAACCATGCCCTGGTCTTTTTTAACCGTCGGGTCAGCGAACGGGCGGCCAATCAGGCGCTTGATCGCAAAGAAAGTATTTTCCGGATTGGTCACCGCCTGGCGCCTGGCCGGCTGTCCGATCAGGCGCTCGCCATCTTCGGTAAAGGCCACCACCGATGGCGTCGTGCGCACGCCCTCGGCATTTTCGATAACTTTCGGCTCCTTACCCTCCATGACGGCGACGCATGAGTTCGTCGTTCCAAGGTCGATGCCAATTACTTTCGCCATTTTATCGTCTCCCTTAAGCGAGCCGCCATTTTCAATATCCAGCCTTCAATCGGCCGCCAGCCCGGAAAGTCCCGGCCTTTGCCTGAAAAGCGCTGGAATAAGGCGCGCCCCTTTTATCATCAACAGATTGTGCGCGATCCGCCGTTTCCGGCGCCCCGCACGGTCGAGCGGGATATAAGCAGGAGAAATGAAGGCTGCAACCGCCGCCGGCCTCTACGAGCATAAAAAAATGCGGTCGTTAAAACACTGGTAACGATTGGCGGGCTCGGCAAGCGGTTTTCGGAGGCCGCTCTAATCCAGGTCGCGCACCACGCGAAAGCCGTTGTCATATTCGCGCGCCGTGTGAGGTTTTCCGATGCGGTGGGCCGAGCGCAGCCGCCAGCCGCCAGTGTTCCAGGCCCCGCCTTTAAGCACCCGGCGGCTGCAATCGCCGGAAAGCGCGGCGGAGCCGTCTTGCGGCGCGCCCTCGTGGCTCTCGGTCCAGCAATCGGCGGTCCACTCCCAGGCATTGCCGTGCATGTCGAAAAGGCCAAATTTATTTGGCGCGAAGCTCGCTACTGGCACTGTCTGTTTGCGGTATTCGCCCTTTTTCCCGCCATAGGCGAAATGCGCATTATAGTTTGCAGTTGTCGGCGCGAGGCTGGCGCCAATCGCGAACGGGCCTCGGCTTCCGGCGCGTGCCGCATATTCCCACTCCGCCTCGCTTGGCAGCCGATAGGCCTTGCCGGTTTTTTGCGACAGCCACGTCGCATAGGCCTTCGCGTCACCAAACGAGACATTGACCGCGGGCCGGTCGGTGCGGCCCCAGCCCTGGTCCGGCGGCAGATAGCGGCAGCCGCCATCGGCAATGCAGGCGTCCCACTGCGCGAAGGTGACCTCGGTGGTTGCAATAGCAAAAGGTTTGGAAACCGTCACCGGCGTCACCGGGCCTTCGGAAACATGTCGCGCCGGCTCGGAGGCGGGCGCGCCCATGCGAAAGGCGCCCTGTTCAAGCCGCACCATTTCCGGGCAATCGGCGCATTCTTTAAAGACGTTGCCGGTAGTCTGCGGCGTTAAAGTTTGAATGGGCGGAGCCTGGTTTGTAGCTGGCGCCGCATCCGGCGCAACGATGTCGAGCCCAACCTCGTCTGGCCCAATCGCATCTGGCAGAGCCTCTTCTGGTATAGCGAGATCTGGCGCAGTCTCTTCCGGCAGCACCTCAGCGACGGCGCCATTGGACGCCAATTCCTGCTTGCCGCGGGCGATGGCTGCAAACAGTTTAATCTTCGCCGCCTCTTCTTGAGCGGCGGCCTCTAAGGCGGCGTCCTCCTCAGACACCTCCTCCGGCAATGTGATTTCGTCCAATGTCGGAGTTTCAGCGCCCTCTTCGTCGAAGCCAAGCGCGGAGGCCAGCTCCAGCACTTGCGCGTCTTCTGCGACGGCCTCGGACGCAGCGCTCGCCAGTCCATCGGCGTCGTGCAAGACAGGCGGCGTTAGCCGCATTTCCTCTGCATCCAGATTAAATGTTGTGGCAGGGTTGGCGTTTGCGTCCATTGTTTGACTATCACCGGGCGCGGTAGCCTCGTTGTCTGCCCCATCAAAGTCGTCTGACGGCTGAACAAAAGCCAATGCGCCTGGTTCTACCGGCGTTGCAACCTCAGCCACATTGATCTGTGCGCCCTCGGGAGACGCCAAAAATCCCGGCGCCAGCAAAATCGCCGCGCCGGCCACAGCGCCAATTGCCAACCCGCCGGTGATGGCGACCGTCATGGGATTAAATTTTCTGCGCGCGCTTGCGGGCGCCGGACGCGCCAGTGGCGGCATGAAATCTTCACGCGCCTCGATGATTTCCGCATCATGGTCGAGCGCCGGAATATCCAGCCCCGTCTCATCCAAGTATGCATCGTCCAGCGCGGCGCCATCGCGCAAAGGCTCCTCTGCGACATCGGCCCCCGCCTCGGGTGCGGCCCAGACATTGGCGTCCTCCAGCTGCTGGCGTTGGGCGGCGATACTTATTTCTTCAAGGACAAAGCGCCATCGCGGATCATTGTCGTCGCCAGACCAGCCCGACAGATCAACTGGCGCCAGCGCATCAAACCCGGTTGGCGCTGACGCCCCGCCGACTGCCACAGGGATCAGCGCGCCGCGCCGAAACGCATCGCGCGCTTGTTCATGCAGCCGGGCAAGCTTTAACGCCGCCGTCGACCAGATGACAATCGCCGCATTATCGGCAAGCGCCAGATCGCCCGTATGCGGATCGCCGCTGATGCGTCGCGGCGCGTGTCCATAACGTGAAAGCGCGTCGGCTATTTTCCGGCCGAGGGCTTGATCACGGGGCGCATGCAGTACGGAAATTACAGACATCACGTTACTCTCATTACGCCAGCGTCCCAATCGCCAGCGCAGGCTGCAAAATGGCGCATTTTTGCTGTGCGCCGCAAGCATCCAGCGCCGCCCTCTGGCTTACAGTTTGGCAATGAAAACCTAGGTTTTACGCATTTCGGGGCCAACTATTCTGGATGGGTGAAACTATCCGGGCAGATTCAACGGCTTGGAGATATAGAGCATGCGCCAGTCCATATTTTCCATCAGCATGGCGCGCGCAGTTTCTTCAACCCGCAACCGCAACGCTTCCAGGCGTGGCGTTTGCGCGGCGCTCAGCGCCTTGAACTTTTCTGCAAGGGTTTTCAACTGCGCGGCGGTAGCATGAGAGCGCTCCGCGGTTGAGCCAAATTCGCCCTGCACCCGGACGCCAAAAAACGCCGCCCCGAGCGCGGGCAAAAATCCGGTCATCATCGTCACCGCGCCTTTAACGCCGTTCTTGGTTTCATAGGCCCATGTCGCCAGGCCCGGCTCCTTGCCGGCAAGGAAGACGAGACCGAGATAGAACAGGCACACCAGCAACGTCGCGCCAAAAGCATATTCGCCCAGATGGTGCAGGCGGTGTTCCATAATATGGAGCGTGCCGGCTTTTTTATTGTGATAGACGATTTGCGGTGTAATTTCCTCTTTCAGCACGGTCTCGGCGATACGTCGGATGGAGGCCGCGTCAAACGCGCCAGAAGTCATGCCCGCCTCACGGCACGTTGCGGCAAAATACCAATCGACCCAGCTAGCGGCCTCGCCGCCCTCGCCCTTGGAAAGGTCGCTGCCAGCGTCGCGGCCAAGCGTCAGATAATATAGTCGGTATTGGCGCATTTCCTCCGCAAGCTGACGATAGTCAATCCATTTTTCATGCCATCGTCCGCGCTTGCCGGCGGTGGTGACAAACAGGATCGTAATAATGATCGCCACCTCGCTGCCGATCCACAGCGTCTTGCTGCCAAAGCCGAGCCCGCCCGCAACCAGATCAAACAGCGCCAGAAAAACCGCGGCCGCCGCAAACAGGTAGTTGAAAAAGTAAGAAGATCGATAGAGATTGCCGTAATGGACGGCGAGATGGTCGGCCCAGGCAAAGCGCGGGATGATGAGATCGTTAAAAATATGCTGGTCATGATTTGTCGATTGAAGTTTTTGCGCCAGCGTCGATTGCCGCGCTTCAAATATTTCTTCAGCCGGGGTTGGGCAGGTAAGGCTGATGGCGAACGGCCATTTGCCGGCAAACAGTTTTTCCCAGAACTGAAAAAACGATCCGTAATTGAAGCGGTGAGCGCTTTCCTCGGCGAATACGCGATAGGCCGCCAGCGCATGGGTTTTTTCGCCGGAAAACGCATGCTCAATTTCGCTGCTGGCGGGCGGCGCGACCACTGCATCGATGGCCGCAAGGATGTTTTCCGGCGACACGACTTGTGACAAGGGCGCCGGCGCATTATTTCGCGCGCTTAAAAAAACCGGCGGCGTATCGGCCGCGGCGTTCACCCAAATCACCGGCTTGCCCAACGACATGGCCTCGTCCTTTATCATCGCCGTACCGCCAACGCCGCGCGCACCCTCGCCATCCCAAACGGCGATGATCATGTCGGACTGTTCGACCGTCACCAGACCAGCCTGAAGATAGGCCCGCTCTTCATCCGCCGGCGCGTCACGCAACCCGTCAAGCTCGGCCACCGCGTCAGCCTGGCTTAACAGCGCTTCAAACTGGTCGCGGTCTTCGACCGAAAAATCTCGGGCATAGCTCGCCCTGGAAAAAGGCAGCGGCGCCAATAAGCGCCAGCCCGCGCCGATAGCGCGCCTGGCGGCAAGCGTGTCGGCGCCGTCGGCAAGCGCGCTGACAAAAAATAGCTGGCATTCACCGGCGGTATAATCATCCGTATACTGTGCATGTGCGTTGTCCAGCCCCTCAGCCGCCAATGTCAGTATCATCTGGATCTGATCGCTGATCCGCTCAAGCTGGTCGGCCGGCAAGCGAGTCTGGCGGTGGCCGGTAACCCCGACGCGCAACGTCATAACCGGCTTGGGCGGCGATAAGGCGTCTGTCATGAAGTTTGTGCTCTGGTTTTCCGGCTCTTTGCTTAAAGTGCCGGGCGAAAAAGTGGAACCCGTTTAGCGAGGCGAAACTTGTTTGTATATGTTCTTGTAATGTTCTCTTTTTGCGTGCAGTATGGTTCACTGGCGCAACGACAAACCAGGAAAACCCATGGTCGCCCAGATTACTACTTTCGCCTTTCACGGGGTCGAGGCGGCGCCGGTGACGGTGCAGGTGCAGCTCACCGGCGGCAAGCCCGCCTTCGCCATTGTCGGTTTACCGGACAAGGCGGTTTCGGAGGCGAAAGAGCGTGTTCGCGCCGCATTATCAGCCGTAGGGCTGGGCATGCCGCCAAAGCGGATCACCGTTAATCTGGCGCCCGCCGATCTGCCGAAAGAAGGCAGCCACTATGACCTCGCCATCGCGCTTGGCGTACTGATTGAGATGGGGGCCGCTCCCCATGACGCCGCCGACGGCTTTGCGGTAATGGGCGAGCTTGGTCTCGACGGCTCAATAGCGCCGGTCGCCGGAGCGCTGCCGGCGGCGGTGTCGGCCAATGCACTGGGGCTCGGTCTGATCTGTCCGTCCGCCAGCGGCGCGGAAGCGGCCTGGGCCGGCGGCGAGGCGGATATCATCGCCCCGAAATCGCTGATCCAGATGGTCAATCATTTCAAAGGGACGCAAATCCTTTCCAAGCCCGAACCGGGCGCGCTTGAGGCGCCGGCCGCGGTTGCTGACCTTATCGATGTGCGGGGCCAGGAAAGCGCCAAACGCGCGCTCGAGATCGCTGCTGCGGGCGGGCACAATCTGCTTATGGTTGGCCCGCCCGGCGCCGGCAAATCGATGCTGGCGGCGCGCCTTGCCGGGCTGTTGCCGCCCTTGACGCCGGCTGAAATGCTCGAGGTCTCAATGGTTCAATCGCTTGCCGGACTATTGGAAAACGGTCGGCTGACCCGGGTGCGGCCCTACCGTGCGCCGCACCACTCCGCCTCGATGGCGGCGATGATTGGCGGCGGCATCCGCGCCAAGCCGGGCGAGGCTTCGCTCGCCCATCACGGGGTTTTGTTTCTCGATGAAATGCCGGAATTTTCCGCCCCCGTGCTCGACAGTTTGCGCGCGCCGCTGGAGACCGGCGACGTTCTGATCGCGCGGGCTAATTTCCATGTCCGCTACCCGGCGCGATTCCAGTTGATTGCGGCGATGAACCCGTGCCGCTGCGGCTATGGCCGGGCGAGCGGGCGGTCTTGCGGGCGTGGTCCGAATTGCGAGGAAGTTTATCAATCGCGGATCTCCGGGCCGCTGCTGGATCGGATGGATTTAACGGTGGCGCTGCCGGCGGTGACGCCAAGCGATCTCACCGCGCCGGCAAACGGCGAGACCACCGCAACGGTCGCCGCGCGTGTCGCCGCAGCGCGCGAAGCGCAAATGTCGCGATCGGGCTCGACCAACGCGGCGCTGAGCGACTCCGCCCTCACAAAAACCGCCGAGCCCGACGCCCAAGGCGCCGCGCTTTTATCGCGCGCCGCCGAAGCGCTCGGCCTTTCGGCCAGAGCCTTTACAAGAATAAAACGCGTCGCGCGCACACTCGCCGATCTTGATGGCGGGGCTGGCGTCAAACGCCGCCACATTGCAGAAGCGGTGAGTTTTCGCCGCCGTGAAGGCAGCACCGCGTTGTCATTATCTCAAATTGCAACAGCAATTTAACCGTCTTTATTAACTACGCCTCTCAACTCTTTTTCAAAGCCGCACTCACATAATTGACCATCACCGCCTAGGGCGCATTCACAAAAAGTGTGTGCGGTTTTTGGGTTCGAGTGAGGCGAGAAAGCGCCGAACGCGATCACGAACGAATCTAGACCCCGTTCTATGATTCAATAATTTGTGAACGTGGTCTAGGGAATGGTTTGATTATGCGTGCAGGCGATCGTGGCGATCCGCGCTACATCCGTGAGCTGATTGTTGTGTGTGATCGCGAGGGCGCGATCCGCTTTGTCTCGCGCGCTTTTGCACGGCTGTTCACTACACCGCCTGAGAAATGGGTTGGGCAAAACTTCGCTCCTGGCAATCACGCAGCCAGCCGGGGAGCCCCAGCCGCTTATAGAACATCGGCGCAAGTCGGCGCGCGCGATCTTATCATTGACTGGGAAGAAAGCGTTTTGAGCGCCGGAGAAAGGCTTTACGCCGGCGTCGCCATAGACTCTTCGGATATGGATGATACTGATGATCGGCGGCGCCCGAAGGCAGGCGCCCAGGCAAATTCCAGCCGTCCGGCGGATGCGGCTTCCGGCGTCAATGGCGCCGCCAGCGGCGCCGCCAGAATGCAGTTTCTGGCGACCATGAGCCACGAAATGCGCACGCCGCTAAACGGTATTATTGGCATGACTGGCCTGCTGCTCGACACCACGCTGGAGCCGAACCAACGCGCCTATGCAGAATCGGTCCGCGAATCCGGCGCCGCGCTGCTCGCCTTGATCAATGACCTTCTGGACTACGCAAAAATTGACGCCGGCAAGCTTGAGCTTGACGCGCAACCCTTTAGTCCGTTCTCACTAATCCAGAGCGTTGCAGAACTGCTCTCCCCGCGCGCAGCCGATAAAGGCGTTGAGATTACCGCCTATATTGACGAAAACATTCCGGCGACACTGTTTGGCGATGAGGCGCGCTTGCGCCAGGTTATAATCAACCTCACCGGCAACGGCGTTAAATTTACCGACAGCGGCGGCGTCAGCATCGAAGCCCATCTTGTCAAAAAGGATGCCGCCGCCGCAACCGTCCGGATGGATGTGCGCGATACCGGTATCGGCATTCCTGGAAAAATACGGGCGACGATCTTTGATGAGTTCTCGCAGGCCGATTCTGACTCCGACAAAAGAAAAGAGGGGACCGGGCTCGGGCTCTCAATCGCACAAAAAATAGTTCGGGCGATGCAGGGCGATATCACGATTGACAGCACCGCCGGCGTCGGCAGCGTTTTTTCATTCGAAGTCGCATTTGACTATGAAGAACGCGAGCATGCCAGCCGGCCGCAGATTGAGGCGCCCGTCATCATCGCCACCCGGTCGCCGACTTTGCAGCGCAGTCTTGAACTGCAACTTCAAAGCATTGGCGTAAGGCGTGTCTTCTGCGCCAGTTCCGCGCGTGAAGCGCATCAGGCCATCGAGGAAAACCCAAATGCTGTTTTGCTCTGTGATATTTATCTTGCAAGCGAGGGCGCGGCGTCGTTGGCGCGTGCTGCCGACCGGTCTTTTGTAATGCTCTCTCCTTTAACCCGCGACCGCATTGGTGAGTTGCGCGAAGCCGGATTTGAGGGATATTTTATCAAGCCAATACGCCAGGCCTCGCTTTACGATCAACTCGCGGGCGAGCGTGCGAAAACCACGCCGGAGGCTCCGCTGCCGCGCGCTGACGCTGCTGAGCCCAAGGCAATTTTCAATATTCTGCTTGCGGAAGACAATCAGATAAAC
>JAJFGE010000172.1 GCA_021776295.1 Hyphococcus sp. | reverse complement strand
AACGCGGCGCCAATCGCCAGCGCTGTCGCAAAACCCGCGATGATCGCCAGGGCGCCAAACCCGGCCCAGATTACCGCGAAGGCGCAAGCATAAGCCAGATGGCCAAGGGCGAAAGCGCCCATGCCGGCCAGGAACAATCGCCGGCCCCTGGCGATCAGCAAAATATCGCCGAGCATGCAAAAGGCGAGGCCCGCCAAAATCAGCTGGCCATAGACGCCCCCCAGCCCGCCGCTGGCGAGCGCCAGCGCCACAAAAGCCGCCGAGGCGGCAGGCTTGGCGAGCCATCGAAGCCAATCTTTTGTGTGATATTCAGCAAATAACAGGGCCGCGACGCAAGCCGCGCCAAAGCTGATGATCAAGCCGCTTGTCATAAAAACGTCAATTCCCAAGTCCCATACGATGCCGCGTCTATGGGCGGCGCCGCTTATCATGGCTTTTTTCCACGGTATTTGCCAAAACGTTTCTCTAAACTAGCCGCCCAAAAGGAAGACGACGCCAGATGGATAGAGAAGCTGTGACGCGCGAAGCTATGGAATTCGATATTGTGATTGTCGGCGCGGGTCCTGCGGGTCTGTCCGCGGCGATCCGCCTGAAACAGCTGGCGTCGGAAACCGGCGGCGATATCAATGTTGTTGTGGTTGAAAAGGGTTCTGAGGTCGGCGCCCATATCCTCTCCGGCGCGGTGCTCGACCCGTCGGGGCTCGACCGGCTGTTGCCCGACTGGCGCAATATGGGAGCGCCGATTGACACGCCGGTGACGTCGGAAAGTTTCAAAGTGCTGGGCCCGTCAGGTTCGCTGCCGCTGCCAGTGTTTGCAATGCCGCCGATGGTCAAAAATCATGGCTGCCACATTGTCTCGATGGGCAATGTCTGCCGCTGGCTGGCTGAACAGGCCGAACAGCTGGGGGTTGAAATCTATCCCGGCATGGCCGCCTCGCAACTGCTCTATCGTGAGGACGGTTCGGTGCGCGGCGTTGTAGTCGGCGAAATGGGGATCGGCAAGGACGGTGAGAAAAAAGACAGCTATGAGCCCGGCATGGAGCTGGTCGGCAAATATGTCCTGATCGGCGAGGGCGTGCGCGGATCGCTCGCCAAGCAGCTGATTGCTAAATTTAATCTCGATGCGGATAGTGAACCGCAGAAATACGGCATCGGCCTGAAAGAGCTGTGGGAGATTGCGCCGGGAAAATCACGCCCCGGCCATGTCCAGCACACATTTGGGTGGCCGCTTAAAAACGATGTTGGCGGCGGTTCGTTCTGTTACCACTATAGCGACAACACCATCGCGCTCGGCTTTGTGGTGCATTTGAATTACAAAAACCCATACCTTAATCCGTATGGGGAATTTCAAAAATTAAAAACTCACCCGGAACTCACCCAGCTGCTCGAAGGCGGCAAGCGCATCGCCTATGGCGCGCGCGCGATTACCGAAGGCGGCTATCAGTCGGTTCCTAAATTGATATTCCCCGGCGGCGCGCTGATCGGCTGTTCGGCCGGGTTTGTTAACTTACCGCGCATCAAGGGCAATCATAACGCGATGCTGACCGGCATGATGGCGGCGGAGGCCGCTTTTGCCGCTGTCAGCGAGGGCCGCGAGGGCGACGAACTAACGGCCTATACCGACGCTTATGACGCGTCAGACGTTAAGGCGGAGCTGAAAAAGGCGCGCAACGCCAAGCCGCTCTGGTCGCGATTTGGCACCCTCATAGGCGGCATCGGCCTTGCCGGCTTTGATTTATGGAGCAATACGATCATTCCCGGGTTTTCCATCTTCGGCACGCTGGGCCACGGCAAAACCGATGCGCAAGCGACCGAACCGGCGGCAAAGCATGCGCCGATAGACTATCCAAAGCCCGACGGCAAGATTACCTTCGACCGGCTCACAAATGTGGCGTTTTCTGCGACAAATCACGAAGAAGACCAGCCCGTGCACCTCAAGCTTAAGGATCCGTCAATCCCAATCGACGTTAATCTGCCGGTCTATGCTGAGCCCGCACAGCGCTACTGTCCGGCGGGCGTTTATGAGGTGGTTATTGAAGATGGCGGCGGCGATCCGAAATTTCAGATTAACGCCCAGAATTGCGTCCATTGCAAAACCTGTGACATTAAAGACCCGTCGCAGAATATCGTCTGGACAACGCCGGAAGGCGGCGGCGGTCCTAACTATCCAAACATGTAAGGATTATCCGTTTGCGTATTAAATTGCATAGATTGTTCGCCCTTTCCGCAGTGATTTTTATGACCGGATGCGCCACCGCGCCGCGTCAGGAATCAACGGTCGGGGATTATCTCTCAGCCAGGCTGGCGGCGCGAACCAATGATGTTGGCGCAGCAGCGCAAGCCTTTGCTTCCGCGCAAGCCGAAGCGCCGGGCGCGCCGCAGATTTTGCGCGATGCGTTCTTTTTTCAATTGGCGGCTGGCAATATCGACGCCGCCAAACCCCTGGCGGTGCGGCTAGCCGCGCTTGAAGACGCCGGCGATGATGGTCTTGCGGCAATGGTGCTTGCCGCCCATGCAATCAAACACAAGGAATACATAAAAGCGCGCGCGGCGTTTCTTGATGAGGATGTCGCTGGCTATATGGTCCCAACCGTCAATATCATTCGCGCCTGGCTGGCGGCGCCGTCGGGCGGAGCGGAAGCGGCGCTGGCGTCGCTGCGGGAAAATGCCGGCGGTGAATTTAAGGGCTTTTATCCGCTGCAACAGGCGTTCCTTTCGGAAGAGGCCGGGCAGATGGAAGCGGCGCGAGCGGCTTATCAGCTGTCAGTGATGAGCTTTGGCGGCCCGGTTGAGGTCGCTGCCTATGGCGGTTTCCTGGAGCGGGTCGATGATAAAGCAGCAGCGGCGCGCGAATTTTACGAATTGATGGCGGAAACGCCGGGACTGGCGCGTATTCCGGCGCGCGCCGGCCTTGCCCGCCTTGACGCCGGCAAACCCCCGCCGCCCATTGCCGCTGCGTCGCCGGCGCAAGGCGTGGCGGTTGCGTTTTATGCGCTCGCCAACGGCATCCTTCAGCAGACCGTTTCGCAGCGCGCAGCGGCGCAAGAGGCAGGCTATAATGTTGGCGACGCCAATTACAACATGCCGCTCGCTTTTGCGCAGCTGGCTTTGTATCTTGACCCCGCTTTTGATGGCGCCCGCCGACTTGCCGGCTCGATTTTGAATGTTTATGGCGAGAATGAAAAAGCTATTGCGATGTTATCGCAAATTAGTCCGTCCTCGCCCTATTACCAGCAGACACGCATTGAAATTGCCGGCGCCTTGAATGCGTTGGACCGGGGCAATGAGGCGGTATCGATGTTGCGTAAGGCAGCGCGGCGCGAGAAAAACTCTTATGATGTGCGCCTTGCGCTGTCAGGCTTGTTGGCGGCGAAGGGCGAGCATCGTGATGCGGTGAAAATTCTTGATGCTGTGTTGGCGGAGCTTCCCGCAGAGCCGCAAAGCGACGCCTGGCGATTATATCTTTCGCGCGCCGTATCGCTCATGGCGATTGATGACTGGCCGCGGGCGGAAGCGGATTTGAAGCGCGCGGTTGCGCTGGCGCCGGAGGAGGCGATCGCGCTCAACTATCTTGGCTATTCATGGGCCGAGCGCGGTGAGAATCTTGATGAAGCCTTTGATTTAATTGAAAAAGCTGTCGTGCTGGATCCTAATTCCGGGGCTATTATCGACAGCCTCGGCTGGGCCAATTACCAGCGCGGCCACTATGAAGTGGCGGTGGGCCATCTCGAACAGGCCGCCTCGCTGGAGCCTGGCGATCCAACCGTAACCGATCATCTCGGTGATGTTTACTGGCGCCTCGGGCGAAAGATAGAGGCGGGCTATCAGTGGCGGCGCGTGCTGGAGCTGGAGCCGGATGATGCGTTAAGGGCGTCAGTTGAGGAAAAGCTCAAAACCGGCCTTGATGGCGGCGGCGAATGATCCGCGAGACGGCGCCGGCAAAGCTTAATCTCTATCTCCATGTCGGCCCGCTCCGGCGCGATGGCCGTCACGCGCTTGCCAGCCTTTTTGTGTTCACCGAAGACGGCGACACGATCACGGTTGAAGCCGCGGGCGATATTTCTTTAACGATTTCTGGCCCGGCCGCGGGCGCGCTCGCCGATCTGGCGCCCCGGGACAATTTAGTCTGGAAGGCCGCTGAGCTATTGCGCGAGACTTGCGGCGTGAGCCAGGGCGCGGCGATCCGGCTTGAAAAAAACCTCCCCACGGCCGCCGGGATTGGCGGCGGCTCCGCAGACGCGGCGGCTGCGTTGCACGCGCTGATTAAACTCTGGAATATTGAGATTGCCGATGCGGCGCTGGCGCCACTGGCGTTTCGTCTGGGGGCGGATGTTCCGGCCTGTCTTGCGGGCGCGCCAGTGCTGGTTTCTGGCGCCGGCGAAGATGTGTCGCCCGGCCCGGCCTTGCCGCCGCTGTGGGCGTGCCTGGTTAATCCGGGCGTTGAAATCCCCACCGGCCCGGTGTTTCAGGCCTTCGATGCGGCCAATCCGGCGCCCGCAGCTCCGACGGCGCCAGCGCTGGCTGAGGCGTCCTATGACGCGCTCACACAATTGATGGACGCAACGCGCAACGACCTGCAGCCGGCGGCGATTGCGCGCGCGCCTGAAATTGCCGACATCATCAAGCGGCTGGGGCAGTGTCGCGGCGCGCTTGACGCGCGGATGTCGGGCTCGGGGGCGACGTGCTTTGCACTTTTTTCCACAGCCGCCGATGCTGAGCGCGCTCGGGCCGAGGCGCATGATGAGGGCTGGTGGGCGATGGCCTCGCCGCTTATCCTCCGCTAGGGTGGCGTGGGCGCGGCAACCTCCGCGTGTCGTGAGCAATATGGGTGCGAGAAGAAAACAATGGCGAGTTTCACCGACAGTCCGCTGGTGATTACCATTGCAGCGCTGGTGGTTTATCTCACCACGCTGGCGGCGAGCCGTATTTCGATGTACGCGAAATTTTTGCCCGACAACCCAAACGGCCGTTCCAGCCATGTACGCGTTACCTCGCGCGCCGGCGGCATCGGTATTTTTGGCGGTTGGTTCGCGGGTATTTTTATTCTTGCGGCATTTTCAGGGTCGGGTGAGGCGACTTTCGTTGCGATTAAGCTGGCGGGGATTTCAGCGCTGGCGTTTTGTATCGGATTGGCCGACGATAAATGGGCGCTGTCGCCGCTGGTTAAATTTTGCGGACAAGTTGTCGTCGCGGGGCTTTTTACCTGGCTTTTAGGGCCTTTACAGGTCGCGCCAATACCTTTTGTCGGCGAGCTCCCGCTTGGGTTTTGGGGCGATTGGCTGACCATCATTTGGATCGTCGGGTTCATGAATGCGTTCAACTTTATGGACGGCGTCAATGGTATCGCCGCCGGCGGCGCCCTGACCGGCCTCGTCGCCTTTTCCGTCATTGTGCTATTGACCGGCGCGCCTGTCGCAGCGGTGCTGGCGATTTTGCTGGCGATTGCGTGTTTTGCATTTCTGCCGGCCAATCTCGGCAAGGGGCGTTTGTTTATGGGCGACAGCGGCAGCCAGGCGCTAAGTTTCCTCATCGCCGCGCTTGGCATATATGCGGCCAATGCAACCGCCGGACGCGCTAGCGCCATGCTTATGCCGGTGATTTTTTTACCGTTTATATTCGATGTCGGCTGGACGTTAACGCACCGTTTGGTTCGTGGGCAGAATATTCTCTCCGGACACCGCGAGCATCTCTATCAGTTGCTGTTGCGGCAGGGTTTTTCACACACCAAAATCGCCGTCCTCTATATGTCGCTGATAGCGTTCAGCACAGCGGTCGCCATATTCATGCTGACACTGTCGCCAGGCGGGCAATGGCTAGCGGTCGCCTTATTGTGCGCGCTGTTTTTGATGGGCGCGGCCTATATTCATATATCAGCGCAGAGGGCGGGTTTGCTGACGACGGGCGAGCGTGAGTCTGTCGCGGCCCATAATGGCGCCGCCATGCGTCATGCGGCTGAATAAACTGATTTAAGACGCGCGCGACACAGAAGTTATGACTAGCTCAGCAAGTGCGGCTGAATACTGGTTTTCCGGCGCTTTGAGGAGATCGACCATCGCGTGATCGGCAAAGCGCCGGGCGCAGACAACGGTATCGGCGATGGCGTTATCGCGCAGCATCAATTCACAAGCACGCTCGAAATCTCCCGCCTCCTGGCGGCCTTCGGCAATCACCCGGCGCCAGAAACTCTGCTCATTCGGTTTGGCGCGCGCCACCGCATAGACCACCGGCAGCGTCATTTTGCCTTCGCGGAAATCATCGCCAATGGTCTTGCCAAGATCGGCTTCAAAGCCTGCATAGTCGAGCGCGTCATCGATCAGCTGATAGGCGATACCAAGATTGCGACCATAGCTTTTGAGCGCGGCCTCGGTGTCTTCGTGCGCGCCGGCGATCAATGCGCCCGATTGCGTCGCGCCCGCAAACAGCGCTGCGGTTTTCGCCTCGACCACCGCGAGATACATCTCGAAGGTGGCGCCAATATTTTTTTGCGTCGCCAGCTGCAAGACTTCGCCTTCGGCGATAATCCCCGAGGCGCGCGACAGAACCTGCAACACGCCGAGATTTTTGGCCGCGACCATCAACTCGAAAGCGCGCGAAAAAATAAAGTCGCCGACAAGCACGCTTTCCTTATTGCCCCAGATGGTGTTTGCGGTTTCCGCGCCGCGGCGCAGCGAGGACGCATCGACCACGTCGTCATGCAACAGCGTTGCGCCATGAATAAGTTCGACGGCGGCGGCGAGCTTGATGTGTTCATCGCCGTCAAAACCAAACAGGCGCGCGGTGGCGAGTGTCAGCATCGGGCGGATGCGTTTGCCGCCGGAATTGATCAGATGCCCGGCGAGGTCGGGGATGAGGTCAACGGGCGAGTCCATACGCTCAAGAATTTGCCGGTTCACCGCCTCCAGATCGTCAGCCAGGAGCGTGCGCAAAGACGCCACCGCCGCCTTAAAGGTCGAGGGGCTGTCCGGCGTTGTCCTGGGGTCTGCGGTAGCCGCCAGCGTGACAGACAAAGTGACAGACAAAGTGCGTCCTCGCGCTTGAAATTCAGGTTCCCCACAACTTGGAGGCGCTGCGTCTGCCGGTCAAGCTTGACAGGCGCAACCGGGCAGCGGCTTTTTAGCGCCGGAATATGCTTAAATGGTAAGATTTCTGATTGAAGCCGGGGCGTTGGGCGCTTAACTCCACCAGATGTCTGAAAACCAAAACCCCCTGATGAAATTATGGCGCGCGCTCCCGTTTATCGGCGATGGCGCGCCTCTCGTAACTGTGATTGAGCTTGGCGGCGTCATTGGCGCTGCCGGGCCGGGCCGCAAGGGCCTTTCCCTGCAGCGCCTTGAAAAATCGATTGAGGCGGCGTTCAAGCCCGGCAAGCTTAGCGCGGTGGCGCTGGCGATCAATTCGCCGGGCGGCTCGCCGGTGCAATCGCGGCTTATCTTTAGCATGATCCGCCGGCTGGCGCAGGAAAAGGCGGTTCCGGTGCTCGCCTTCATCGAGGATGTGGGCGCCTCGGGTGGTTATATTCTGGCGATTGCCGGGGATGAGATCTACGCCGACGAAAGCTCGATTGTCGGCTCCATCGGGGTGATCGCCAGTGGTTTCGGCTTTCAGCATGCGATTGAAAAGCTTGGCGTTGAGCGCCGCGTGCACACTGCCGGGAAAAGCAAATCAACGCTCGACCCGTTCAAGCCGGAGGATCCGGAAGACGTGGCGCGGTTGAAAAACATCCTTAACGACATGCACGCGCAATTTATCGAACTGGTGCAATCGCGCCGCACTGACAAGCTGGCGGCGGACGAGGAGATTTTTTCCGGCGCGTTCTGGACCGCGCCAAGGGCCAAAGCGCTGGGGCTCATCGACGGAACTGCTCAACTCGGCGATTTTTTACGCGCGCGTTACGGAAAAGATGTTAAGATCAAGCGGATTTCGCCCGATAGCGGCGGGCTTTTGAAAAAGCTCCTGTCTGGCGGCGCCCAGAGCGAGATGGGCGATTTGGGTATCGGCCAGCCACTGATCGATGCGGATGCGCTATTGGACGCCGTAGAGCGCCGGTCGGTTTGGGCGCGCTTCGGTCTTTAGGCGGCAACTTTTGGGCTGGCGGCAAGGAGAGTGATCTATGGGCGCAGTAACCACTTTGGCGGTGACGATTGCAGCCGCTGCCGGCGGCGTCGCGCTATATCGTTTTGTGAACCGTCAGCGACGCGAATTTGCGGAAATTTTCAACCAGGCCAAGGCCCGCGCCAGAGGTCCCCGGGACGGCAAAGTGATCGATTATGAACGCGATCCGGCCAGCGGCGTTTATAAGCCGAAATCCTGACGTCGTGACGCTTCGTGCACGAATATTGCGGACACAGCGCTGCTGTATTCAATTCAGTTAACGGGCCTCCCTCAGACCTCATAAACTAAGCGCCTTACGGGCAGATTTTGCAGGCTTGGGCGCGACCGGGCTGGAACTGTGCTAACAAGAGCCTTCCCCTGCCGCCGATGCCGCCGGGACGCCGCCTCGGAGACCCGTGTGGAAAAAATTGCCTTTCTCGATCTTGAAGCCTCAGGGCTCGGCTCCGCCTCGTGGCCGATTGAGGTCGGTTGGTGTTTTGATGGCGACGCGCCGGAAACCATGCTCATCCGCCCGGCAGAGGAGTGGCCGCATGAGGCTTGGGACGATCACGCGGCGAGCCTTCATGGGCTGGCCTATGATGTGCTGGAGGCCTCCGGCTTGCCGGTTGGCGAGGTGTGCGCGCGTCTCAATCAGGCGCTTGAGGGCGCGGCGGTTTATTCAGATGCGCCGGACTGGGACGGTTTCTGGCTCTATCGGCTGTTTGCCGCGGCCGGCGCGCGTCAGCGCTTTTCGCTTTGCGATTTTGGCGACCTTCTTTCGGGGCTGGCGCCGCAAAGCGTTGCCGCGGCGGTGGCGGCGGCGAAAATCTCAACCCCGCATCGCCACCGCGCCCGCGAGGATGTGCTTCACATGAAAAAAATCTTTGAGCTGGCGACAGCTAGAGCAAATCCGAGTTAAATTGAATCATGGATTTGCTCTAGATTTTTTGTTAGTCGCATTTCTATCGGATAACCGCGTCACACTTATCCGGAAATGCTCTAGCTGCTGAACGAAATTGATATTTCCGAAACGGCGGCGCATTTGAGCCTAACGCAACGAGTGCAAAAAATCTGTGGCTAGCGAAAACATAACCAAAGCGAATACAAGCGCCCCTGGGCCGGTTCGGTTCCAGATGACATGCGCTGACGGTGTGCTGGCCGGATGGCGTTGGCCGAATGAAGGCGCGCCGCCCTTGTTGTTCTGCCATGCGACCGGTTTTTGCGCCTCCGTATACAAACAAATGTTACAGCATTTAAGCGACCGGTTCGAGATTTTTGCGCTTGATATGCGCGGCCATGGCAGAACCAGCCTTGCAGCCGACCCGGAGGGTTTGCGCTCGTGGAATATCTACGCCGATGATATCGCAGAATTTTTAAACCATGAGGCCCGCACCAGTTGGACGCTCGCCGGTCACTCTATGGGCGGCGTGGTTGTCGCTATGGCGGCGCGCGGCCGCGATGATGTTGCCACAATCGCGCTGATGGAGCCGGTGGCGATGCCGCAGGCTATGAGGCTGGTTGCGCGTACGCCGATTTGGCCATTCGTGGCGCGGCGCTTTTCGCTAGCCCGGTTAGCGCGGCGCCGGCGGTCGCAATGGCCGGCGCGCACAGATGTCGCGGCGGCCTATGGGCGCAAGCCGGTGTTTCGAAACTGGGCCCCGGGGGTGCTGGATGATTACCTTGAAGACGGTCTGGCGGAGGATGATGGGGGCGTGCGCCTGGCTTGCGCGCCGGACTGGGAGGCGGCGACGTTCCAGGCCCATGACAATGATTTCTGGGGAGCGCTGCGCGATGCCCCGGCGCGGGTTCGCGTGCTTGCCGCTGACCATAAATCATCCACCGTTTGGCGGCACGCCCGGCGGCGCTTTGAACGCATCGGCGTATTAGTGACGCGCCAGGCTGGCGTTTCGCACCTGATTGCGATGGAAAGGCCTGATTTAGCGGCTCAATTCGTCGCAGGCGAGTAACACAAGGCTAAAATCTCGGCCTTTGGCGATTGAAGGCTTGGAGCCGGCAAGCCTTTTTGCTAAGCGTGCCGCTAAATTTCATGACGGTCGGTTAGGGACGACAGACGCCGTCGATGTAGAAAGACAGAAAGGTTTACCATGGCTGAGACGGTCGAATCGCCGAAACTGACAGGAAATATGTTCCTGTTTGATAGCCCCGAGCTGATGAATAAAGAATCGCACGGCGCGCTTGGGTTTCATCCAACGGAGAAAAATTTCTCCTTTTGTGCAAAAGCACGCGCCATTCCGATTACGGTTTCGGAAATTATACCGGCGATGAAAGATTATCCGGTTATTTTTCTGAACCGCGAAAACCCAGCGCCGCTGGTGGTCACCGGCATGGTCGATGACGTCAATCTTTTTGTCGATGAAAAAGGCAACTGGGAGACGGATGCATATATCCCCGGTTATGTGCGCCGTTATCCGTTTGGCGTGGCTTCGGAAGATAGCGGCGAGCGCCTCGCGATTGTCATCGACACCGCTTATGAAGGCTTGAAGAAAGGCGGCGACTTCCCGTTGTTTGAAAATGGCGAGCCGAGCGCATCGACCCAACAGGCGATAGAATTTTGTAAAGCCTTCGAACAAGACCGTGTGGTCACCAACGGCTTTGGCGAGCGGCTTAATCAGTTTGATTTGATCCAGGGCCAATCTGCACAGTTTACGCCGCAAGGCGCCAGCGAGCCGAAAACATTCGCCGAATATTTTGGCGTCGACGAAAAGAAACTTCAGGAGCTTAGCGACGAGCAGTTTCTTGAGTTGCGCAAGGCCGGGGTTTTGCCGCTGATCTATGCGATGTTGATGTCGATGAGCAATTGGCGGTTGCTTCTGCAGCGCCGGGCGCGCCGGTTTAACATGAGCGAAGCAGAGATATTAAACCGCGCCCTTAACTAAGTTGGGATGCCAGATAGGCATGAGTTGAGAGGCCGGCCGCCGATAAGGGCGCGCCGGGCCTGTTTTTTGGTCACAATTGCTAGAGCTGGCGCCTTCCAGCGTGAATATTCATTGGCGTGAAACGATTGCGCCGCTACTTAGGCGGCATGATGTTGCGCTTGTTTCAGATATTATTTGTTACCGCCGTGTTCGTTGCGGGCAGCCCGGCATGGGGCGACGCTGAGGTTCAAACCGAATATACGCAAACCCGGCTCATCGCCGAGCGCGAGGGGTTTGTTCCCGGCGAGACGACCTGGTTTGCGGTCGATCAAAAGGTCATTGATAGCTGGCATGTGTTCTGGAAAAATCCGGGCGATGCCGGCCTGCCGCTGGATTTAGGCTGGGCCTTGCCGGCTGGTTTCACCGTCGGTGAAATCCTTTTCCCGGTCCCGCAGTTTATTCCCGTCGGCCCGCTTGCGAGTTACGCCCATGAGGGCGAGCCAGTCTTCCTGGTCAGCATTGCTGCGCCCGCGGACGCTGTTCCCGGCGACAGCGTCAATATCATTATCGACGCCTTGTGGCAGGCGTGCGAGGAAATCTGTGTTCCGGAAGAAGGCCGGTTTGAGTTTTCTGTGCCGGTCCTGGCGAGTGCTGAAATTCGC
Organism: Hyphococcus sp.; assembly: GCA_021776295.1. Taxonomy (GTDB): domain Bacteria; phylum Pseudomonadota; class Alphaproteobacteria; order Caulobacterales; family Parvularculaceae; genus Hyphococcus. The sequence goes on along the minus strand of JAJFGE010000172.1, from coordinate 30,367 downwards.
GCCGAGACAGCGCTGTTATTCGCCCGCGCCCGCGCAGCGTTGCCGGTCGCCTTGGATAATCCCGCCCGTTTTGAGCGGCGTGGCGGCGCCTATGTGCTGACCATCGACAATTGGGATGGCGCGCCGCCCGCGGACGCGTTCTTCTTTCCAAGGCTGGACGGGCTGACCACGCCCGCCGCCGCGCAAACCGTAAGCCTGGCGGATGGCGCCCTGACGGTGTCGATGGAGCCAGGCTGGACCGATGCGGGCGACGTTGAGACAGTGGATGGCGTCCTCGCCTACAACCGCGCCGATGGCGTGCGGGCGGGCTATCAACTTTCTGCGGCAGTCACCGGCTCGCTGGCGCCGCCGCTGGAGCCCCTTGTACAGAACGCCAACACCAATGTCGCCCTGTTGCTGGTGATGGCGTTTTTCGGCGGGTTGATTTTGAACGCCATGCCATGCGTCTTCCCGATCATCTTCATCAAGGCCGCCGCGCTGATGCAAAGCGCCAAGGAAGACCGCGCGACATTGCGCAGCCATGGGCTCCTGTTTACCGCTGGCGTGCTGGCAACATTCATCTTCATGGGCGGCCTCCTGCTCACCTTGCGCGCCGGCGGCGAGGAGCTTGGTTGGGGCTTTCATCTCCAATCTCCGCTGGTTGTTGGGCTTTCCGCCTACGTGCTTTTCCTGGTTGGCCTTAATCTGGCTGGGCTTTTCACGGTTGGCGAGAACATCGCCGGGGCCGGCCAAGGCCTGGCGGCAAAACCCGGCGCGACAGGGGCGGTTTTCACCGGCGCACTGGCGGTGGTGGTCGCTGCGCCTTGCATCGGCCCGCTTTTGAGCGCGCCTTTGGGGGCGGCGCTCGTCCAACCGCCAGCGGTCGGCATGGCGATTTTTATCCTGATGGGGCTGGGGCTTGCCGCACCCTATCTCGCGCTGTCTTTGTCGCCGGCGCTTGGGCGGTATCTGCCGCGGCCCGGCGCGTGGATGGTGGTGTTAAAACAAGCGCTGTCATTTCCGGTATTTGCGGCGGCGGCCTATTTCCTTTGGGTGTTCGCGCGCCAGACCAGCGATGGCGGGTTGGCGACGCTGCTGTTTGGCGGCATCCTTCTGGCGCTGGCGGCGTGGCTGTTTGAAATCAGCAAGGGTGATGGCCGCCGGGCGATGTTGCTGCGCGCCGCATCGGCCGTGGCGGCGGTTGCGGCGATTGCGCCCCTCACCCGGATCGAGACCGCCTTCGGGACCGCTGCGCAAGCAAGCGGCGCTTATGGGGCGATTGAAACCGAGCCTTATAGCGACGAGGCGCTGGCAAGCTATCGCGCCTCCGGCGCGCCGGTATTTATCGATTTTACCGCAGCATGGTGCGTCACCTGTCAGTTCAACAAACTGACGGTGTTTAAAAACAAAGACGTTGCCAATGCATTCAAGCAGACCGGTACGGTGTTTCTGGTCGCCGACTGGACGGTGCGCGATCCGGTAATCACCAGGGCGCTGCAAAGTTATGGGGCCAGCGGCGTGCCGCTTTATGTTTACTACCCGCCCGGCGGCGAGGCGCAAATTTTGCCTCAGACCCTGTCCCGCAAGATTGTCGTGGATACGCTTAACGGCGCGGATTAGCGAGGCCGGCATGCGCTGGCGGCAGTGGCTCAGCCGACACGGCCATCGCTGACGCCTCCGCCCGGCGCTCCGCCTCCATCGCTTTCGCGCCGAAAATGACGCAAACAGCGGCAATCGCGGCAACGCTTGAGATGATGCGTTTGGCGAGTTTCATAGACGGGGTTTTGGAGCTCATAATAGAGTGAATATACGTTCATCGTTAAAACGCATTGAGGGCGGTGCGTAAAATCTCTATCAAATGCCGACAATCTATAAAGGCGCGCCGATGACCGCAATATCCTCAACACCGCAATGGAAGAAGCTGGAAGCTGACGCCGCAGGCCTCGCGCGGGTTCCGATGCGGGCGTTGTTTGAAGGCGATGCGGATCGCTTTGCGCGCTATTTCATCGATGCGGCGGGGCTGTTTCTCGATTACTCTAAAAACAAGCTCACCGACGAGGTCGTCGAGCATTTGCTGGCGCTCGCGTCGGCGGCGGATGTTGAGGCCCGCCGTGCGGCGATGTTCGCCGGCGAGGCGATTAATACAACGGAGGACCGCGCGGTGCTGCATATGGCGCTGCGCGCGGGCGCGGCGGACGCCTATAGCATCGCGGGCGAGGATGTCTCGGCGGCGGTGCGCGCTGAGCTGAACAAGATGAAAGGCTTTTGTGCGCGCGTCCACCAAGGTGCGTTCAAAGGCTATAGCGGCAAGGCGCTCGACACCGTCGTCAATATCGGCATTGGCGGCTCGGACCTCGGCCCGCAAATGGCGGTCGCGGCGTTGCAGCCATTTTGGATTGGCGGCCGGCGAACATTTTTTGTCTCCAATGTCGACGGCCAACACCTCGCTGACACTTTGGGTGAGGTCGATCCCGAGCGCACGCTGTTCATTATCGCATCGAAAACCTTCACCACTCAGGAAACCATGACCAACGCCAATAGTGCGCGGGCGTGGTTTTTGGAAAATGGCGCCGGTGAAGGCGATATCGCAAAGCATTTTATCGCCCTGTCGACCAATGCCGAGGCCGTCGCTGCATTCGGGATCGATAAGGACAATATGTTCCAGTTCTGGGACTGGGTCGGCGGGCGCTATTCGTTGTGGTCGGCGATCGGTCTTTCCATCGCCTTACAGGTCGGTTTCGAGAATTTCGAAAAACTGCTCGCCGGCGCGCGGCGCATGGATGAACATTTCAAAACCGCGCCACTAGCCCAAAACATGCCGGTGATGCTGGCGCTGGCCGGCGTCTGGAACCGTAATTTTATGGGCGCTAGCGCCCACGCCATTCTCCCCTATGACCAGCATCTGGTGCGGCTGCCGGCATATTTGCAACAGGCGGATATGGAATCAAACGGCAAGCGCGTGGCGCGAGATGGCGCTGTTGTCGCCCACGCCACCGGGCCTGTCCTGTTTGGCGAGCCCGGCACAAACGGTCAGCATGCGTTCTATCAGCTCTTGCATCAGGGAACCGATATCATTTCAGCCGACTTTATCGCGCCGGCATTTAGCCAGCGCGAACTTGGCGATCATCACCAAATTCTGCTGTCGAATTTCCTGGCGCAGACCGAGGCGCTGATGCGCGGCAAAACCGAAACGGAAGTCCGCGATGAGCTGCGCGGCGAAGACAAGACCGATGCTGAGATTGATGCGCTCAGCCCGCATAAGGTTTTTCCCGGCGACCGCCCGACCAATTCAATATTAATGGAAAGACTTGAGCCGGAAACACTAGGGAGCCTGATCGCGCTTTACGAGCACAAGATATTTGTCGAGGGCGTCATCTGGGGGATAAATTCCTTCGACCAGTGGGGGGTTGAGCTGGGCAAGGTTCTGGCGAGAGAAATCCTCCCGGAAATCGCCGCCGTCGATGAAGTGAAACCTCAAGCCAGGGCGCATGATGCGTCTACCAACGGCCTGATAAACAAAATCAATGCCATGCGCGGTAAAGGCGGGTGATCGTCTACGTACTATGGTCAAGTGATGGTTTATGGAAGCCGCGCCAAACAGGAAATTGAAATGCCAAAACATGCCGGCGCCATCATTTCCTTCTTTCTTGTCATGACGCCCGCCTTTGCGGCGGACGCCACCCACACAAAAATTCAAACTTCCATGGGCGACATCGTGGTTAAGCTCTATGCCGACAAGGCTCCGGCGAGCGCTGCAAACTTTTTGCAATACGCCAAGAGCGGGCATTACGACCGGACGATTTTTCATCGCGTGGTCAAAGGCTATGTCATTCAGGGTGGCGGGTTCTCAAAGTATTTCAACCAGCGCAGCCCTCACGAGCCGATTGCGTATGAGGGCGATAACGGGTTGAAAAACATCCGCGGAACGCTCGCCATGGCGCGCGGTGACAAACCGGGCAGCGCCCAGGCGCAATGGTTTATCAATCTGCGCGACAACCCGAAGCTCGACCACCGGGTCACCGATCTCGGGACTATTTATGGCTATGTCGTGTTCGGCCGGGTGGTTGAGGGCATGGATGTCGCCGATGCGATTGGCGCGGTGGCGACCAGCGAAGGCGGGCCGTTTGACGCCGAGGTTCCGGTGGAGCCGGTTGTGATTATCCGTGTTGATGCGACGGAGCGTCCGCCGGGTGAATAACCGCGCGCATTGCTCCTTCGCTCCGCTTCGGCTATCCCCCGCTATATGGCCAAGAAACAAAAAACATTCCGGCCCAAGGCGCGGGTCCCGCGCGGGTTTCATGACCGGCTTGGGCCTGAGCTGACGGCTGAGCGTGATATGCTGGCGCGGATTAGCGCGGTCTATGAGGCGCATGGTTTTGACGCGCTGGAAACGCCGGCATTTGAATACACCGATGCGCTCGGCAAGTTCCTCCCCGATGTTGACCGGCCAAACGCCGGCGTGTTCTCCTTGCAGGACGATGACGATCAATGGATGAGCCTGCGTTATGATTTAACCGCGCCGCTCGCCCGCTTCGTTGCAGAAAACTATGATGGCCTGCCCAAACCCTTCCGGCGCTATCAGGTCGGCCCCGTCTGGCGCAATGAAAAGCCGGGGCCGGGGCGCTTCCGCCAGTTTACCCAATGCGACGCCGATACGGTCGGCGCACCGGCGCCCCATGCGGACGCGGAAATGTGCGCGCTGTTTGCTGACGTCATTGAGGCGGCGGGCATTGACAAACATAATTTTGTCATTCGTGTCAGCAATCGAAAGATTGTCGATGGGTTATTTGAAAAGCTCAATCTTGAGGGCGATGAAGCGGCGCAAACGCGACTGACGGTGATGCGCTCGATGGACAAGTTTGATCGTTTTGGAGCGGATGGTGTGACGATGTTGCTGGGGTCTGGCCGCAAGGATGAGTCAGGTGATTTTACCGATGGCGCGGCCCTGAATGATGCAAAGATCGAAACCGTGCTCTCGTTTTTAAATTCAGGCCCAGAACATAGCGATGATCCGCTTGGGGTGATCGGGGCTATCCTTGGCGACACCAAAAACGGTGAAGAAGGCTTGCGCGAACTAAATGCAATCAAATCATCGATCCCAGATTTTGCCGAGCGCCCGATCTTGTTTGATTGTTCGGTTATTCGCGGGTTGGAATATTACACCGGCCCGGTCTTCGAAGCCGGACTGACTTTTGGCGCCACGGACGACAAGGGCCGGCCGGTGCGGTTTGGTTCAGTCGGTGGCGGCGGGCGCTATGATGGGCTGGTCAAGCGTTTCAAGGGCGTTGAGGTTCCAGCGGTCGGTATTTCCGTCGGCGTCTCGCGGCTGCTCGCAGCGCTAGAGTTTACGACAGATGCCTTTCCTCGTCCGGCCGGGCCGGTAGTCGTGCTGGCGCTCGAAAAAGACCAGATGGCTGCCTATCAGCAGATGGCGGCGGAGCTTCGTGATGCGGGGCTTCGCGCCGAGGTTTATCTTGGCGGCTCGAATTTCGCCAAGCAACTGAAATACGCCGACAAGCGCGGCGCTCCGGTGGCGATTATTCAGGGTGAAGATGAACGCGCGATGGGTGAGGTCACCATAAAGGACCTGGTTCTCGGCGCGGAACTGTCGAAAAATATCGCAGACAACAAGCAATGGCGCGAGGGCCAACCGGCGCAGTTTACAGTGGAACGCGCGGAACTTGTTGAGGCGGTGAAACAGACAGTGTCTCGGACCTCGCAGTAGCAAACCGTAGCAAAGGCCCCCATCCCCGGCTTCGCCGGTACTTCCCCCGTAAACGGGGGAAGAGGGAGCTTGTTTCAAACTTTACCTGTTCCTCCCCCGTTTACGGGGGAGGTGTCGGCAAAGCCGACGGAGGGGGCTGGGTTAAATTAGAAGCGCCGAATTCGCACAGTTTCCCGCAAGCCCGACGCGCGGCAGGCTTGCGCCTCAGATAAACACAATCAACACTGCCGATATCGTCACAACCGATACGATGGTCGTAAAGCTCACCGCCGCGGCAGTCTCGGTTTGGTAGACGCCGTATTGGCTGGCGATGATGAACGAGCCGACCCCGCACGGCACCAGCACAAACAGCGCCAACGCGCCGAGATAGTGCGGATTGCTAACGCCGAGAAGAAAAGCAGCGCCGAGCGCTATCGCCGGCAGGATAACCATTTTCGCCACCGATATAGCGGCGATCCGTCCCTGGATTTTCTGCATATCCGGGAATGGGTTGGTGGCGAGGAAGAGCCCCATGGAAAACAGCGCCGTTGGCCCCGCTGCCCGCCCGAACAGCGAGAAAAATGTCTCAAGCGGACCGGTCAGGGAAAATCCGAGGGCGGAGAATAAAAACCCTGCCGCCATGGCGACGACCAAAGGGTTGCGCAGCGGCCCGGCGAAGTAACCGGCAAGCCGGGCAAGGCCGCCGCCGTCGCGGCGCGGCGCCATTAACGCAGCGCCAATGGCGATGACGAATATGCCCTCGACCAGCATCAGCGTTACAAACGGCCGGCCCCAGCCTTCGATATTCAACGCAATCGGCAGCCCAAGAAACACTGCATTGCCAAGCACCGAGGCGAAGCCATGGGCCCCGGCTTCGGGTTTGTGCAAATCGAACAGCTTCTGCGAGACAAAGTAGCCGCCAAAAATAACCGCGAAAGCCGCAACGGCGTAAGAGATCGCGATGGCGGCGTCTTCCGCGCCCGGTGGCGGCGTGGTTGCGGTCAGGCCAAACAATGCCGCCGGCATCGCAAAGCGAAAGACGAACTTGTTGAGTGCGGCGCTGTCATCTGCATTCATCAACTTCAGCCGGCCGGCAAGGAGGCCGGCAGCGATAATGCCGAAGACCGGCAGGGCGACGGCAAAGACCGCGTTCATGATCATTCCCACATTGGCTGGCGCTGTCTGTCATGCGGTTGGGCGCGCCGGTCAAGCTGCGTTAGGGCGGATGGATGGGAAAAGGGACGCCGGGCGGGTGAGTAAGCGCGATCTCCCGGGGGCTGGGGGCGATGGTTAAAACCGGAAACTCTAGCCATAGCGCCCGCCCGGCCCAGCTAATATGACGGCTGAATGGGGCGCAGATTGGGGTCAATTAAGGCGATATTAAGGACGATTTGCGCGGCGGGGCCCATGTAAAAACTTCCTTTCTAGGCTTGCCGTTTGCCGGCTGAGGGGTGAAAATCTCCGGTGATGCACTCCATTTCTCCCGTTTCCCCGCCGCGCCGCCGCACCGAGCCGGTGGCGTTTAACCGTTCGGAGCTGACGCGTATCCTTGGCGTTTACGGCCATTTCGTCGCCGCCGGGGAATGGCGCGATTATGCGATTGATTATCTGGAGGACGCGGCGGTGTTTTCAATTTTCCGCAAGGCCTCGGAAGTCCCGCTTTACCGGATTGAAAAGCGCCCGCGCCTGGCGCGTAAACAGGGCGCCTATCTGGTGGTGTCGATGACCGGCGCGGTGCTGAAGCGCGGGTCTGATCTCGGCCAGGTGTTGCGAATTTTTGACCGTCAGAAGTTAAGGTTAGCTACCTGAGCCCTGATATTAATGCGCGATGGTTGATGCATCGGCAGCATTTTCAGCGCAGGCCTCTATCGTTTCCACGAAGATGTGACGTTGTGCATGGCTGCCGCCGATTTTATGCAGCTCACGGAGCAATGGTTGGAGCTTCGTCGCGGCTTCACCGCGCCGCCCTTTTGTGAAGTCGATCAGCGCGGCGCCAGCGGGGACGGCGATTTCTTTCCAGACCAATCCGGCGTCGCCCGGCGCAGCGTCGGCTTTGTGTTGCATCGAGGCGAGAAACTTTTCTGCTTCTCCCCCCGTTCCGGCTCTGGCGAGCGCGTAAAGATAGTGGAGGTCGTGAAACGGAAACAGGTGCTCGCCGGCTCTAGTGCGGGCCTGTTCAACCACTGGCGCCCAGCGCGCGCCAACGTCGCCGCCGCGCAGTTCCAGCCGCCACAACATCGAGGCGGCGCCGATTTGTTCCTGCGGGAATTCAGGCCATTCGCCCCATAGGCGCGCATCGAAAATCTCTAACGCTTCGTCATAGCGCCCGAGCGACAGGCGAAACAGCGCAGCATGCCACCAATTATGATCGCGGATGAAGACGCCTTTTTTCTCCCAGGTATGGGCGCAATGGTCTAGCCAGCGCGCGCCTTCCCTCGGGCGGCCTTGAGTTTCCATGACATGGGCGACCGCATGATGCGCCCAAGCATCGTCAATCGAAATCTCAACCGCGCGCAAACCCTCTTCTTCGGCCGCTTCGAGCTGGTGGTTTTGCTCAAGCGCAAAAGCGATCATGCCATGGACATAAGGCCCGTGTTCATGAGCGATCGCCGCGCGCCGGCCAAGCCGCAGCAAGGCCGGACTGTCGCCGAGATTAAACGCGTGATACTGGCCCCATTTGATGGCGCAAAGATCAGCCGGCCAGCGCACTGTCACCTCGTCAAGCGCGGTCAGCGCACTGGTAAAGTCGAGCAGCGACCATGCCTCAACGGCTGTGCAGAACAGACGTTCGCGCTCGCTTCCCGCGCGGAGGGTCTGGCGCATGCGGGCGAGATAGGGCGCTGCATAGTCCCAACCCTCAGCGCCTTCAAACGCCATGTGCAGCGCGGCGGCATGGGCATTGAGCAGCGGCGCGCCGGGATTAGCGTCCGCCACCTCAAACAATGCGCGCAGTTCTGCGCCATAACTTAAAAATTCACGCACATAATGGTCATAGCCGCGCGCCGCATCGCCGCCCGCGCCGGTGATCGGCAATCCGTAACAATCTCTTTCACTCATGGGCGAACCTTATGCGCCGGGGTGAGAGGGGGCAAATCGCAATTGATGACGTAAGGTCACAGCTCGGTCATAAAAACCCCCGCTCTCGCAAGCGGGGGTTGTGAGGCCTGGGGTTGGAGTACGCGTCAGTCGCGCATAATCCCGAGAATATTGAGGATATGCACAAACAGTGTGACAAACGATCCGTAAAGCGCAAACGCGCCAAAGATCGCCGCGCGTTCATTTGTGGCGCTGCCTTCCTGATACATCGATTTGATCATCTGGGTTTCGTAAGCGGTGATCGCGGAGAAAACCAGAACAACAAGAGACGACGTAATCAGGCTCATCATGCCGCTCTGAAAAATAAGCGCATTGACAACGATCGCGATCAGGAGGCCGACTGTGGCCATGAACAGAAAACTCGCCATGGCGGAAAGGTTGCGCTTGGTGGTGTAGCCATAAAGGCTCACCGCGCCAAACACCGAGGCGGTGATAAAGAACGCGCGATAGATATCCTGTGCAGCGCCGGCTTGCTGAAAGGCGTACAGCATTGGCGCAATCATCGCGCCCCACAACGCTGCATAAAGCCAGAACATCCCGTGCGCAGCAATTTTGGAGCCGGAGAAAATAATCTTCGGAGCCAGAAACCCGATGCCAAGGATGCCGGCAAAGCCGACCCATTTCAGCGGCGTGGTTGCGATCTGAAACATCAGCGCCTCATTGCCGGCCATCAGCATCGAGATCAGCCCGGTGCCGGCGACGGCGAGCGCCATATAGTTGTAAACGCCGAGCATGTATTGGCGCAGGCCCTCGTCAATGACGGCGCCGGTGCGGGCGCCGGCGGCAGCGCCGCCAAACTGTCGTTGCGGGTCGTTCATGGGCATTGGTCCTTTTCCATACGTTGCCCGGGCCACAAGGCCCGGCAAACGCCTAGCGTCATAAATTCTTTGGGTAATATCGGGGGTTGCGACCCGCCGATCAAGGGGCGGGGCCCGTAAATAAGCCGATTTGGGCCCGTCAAAGAGGCCTAATCGTTAACAATAAAGCGGGCGGCGAAGAACCCGTCCATGGCGCCGGCCTCGGCCAGCATTGCCGGCGTGGTGCGCAGATCGCCATAACGGTTAACGCCGCCGGCAAGCCCGCCGATCTCTTCCGGCAGGACCGGTTTGCGGGCGAGATGTTTATGGCGCGCCAGCGCCGCCTCGGCCTGTTTTTCCCCCTCTTCCGGCTGCAGCGAGCAAACGCAATAGATCACCATGCCGCCGGGTTTTACAAAACCGATGGCGTGATCGAGCATCCGCGCCTGTAGCGATGTCAGCGCGGCGATGTCGGTTTCAGACTTGGTCCATGGAATATCCGGATGGCGGCGGATGGTGCCGGTTGCCGAACAGGGCGCATCGAGAAGCACGATGTCGGCTTTTTCTTCCGAGCGCCATTTTAAAATATCTTCGGTGACGAGCCTCGCGGTGAGGTTGGTGCGCGCCAGATTATCGACCAGCCGCTCCAGCCGCGGCTCGGAAATATCAACCGCAGTGACATTGGCGCCCATGGCCGCAAATTGCAGCGTCTTGCCGCCGGGTGCGGCGCAAAGGTCAAACACCGTCTTGCCGCTGACATCTCCGGCGAGCCGCGCCGGCAGGCTGGCGGCGGCGTCCTGCACCCACCATGCGCCTTCTTCAAAGCCGGCAAGCTGCGTCACATCGCTGACGCCGGCGCGGCGCAAAGACCCGGTCGGCAAAAGCTCCGCTTCAAGACGGTCTGTCCACTCGTTTGCGGCGCCCGGCGCCTTCAAGGTGACATCAAGCCGCGGTTCATTGTGATGGGCTTCGGCGATGGCGCGCGCGGTTTGCGCCCCATAGGCGCGCTCCCATGAGCGCCACAACCAGCCCGGCGTATCAACGCGCGCGGGCAGTTTTTTCACCACCGCCGGCCCGTTCTTGGCGACTTTGCGGGCCACCGCGTTGACGAGTTTTGCATAGCCGAGATTTTCGCGCCGTTCTCCGGCCAGCGATACTGCAGTCGAGACCGCGGCATGGTCGGGGGTTCCCATGAATAAAGTCTGGGCGCTGGCGAGGCGTAAAATATCCATCACCCGGATTGCCCGCTTCGGCAGCGGCCGGTCGATATAGGCGCCGAGCACATGGTCGAGCGAGCCGCGCCGGCGCAAAACGCAACTCGCCAGCGCCCGGGCAAAACCACGGTCAGGCCCCTCCAGCAAGTCAAATGTGCGGCAGTCCTTCAAGGCGTCGTCCAGCGATGCGCCTTTGGCGACACGTTCAAGGATATCGAGCGCGGCGCGGCGCGCTTCAATCCCGGCGCCGCCGGTTTGGGGTGTGGGCTCGAGGGGTTGGGTCATAAGGCCCCGCGTAAACCACGCCCCGCCCGCAATGTCACGAAAAAGGGGCCACGAAAAACGGGTAATTGAGCGAATATTTTGCGGGGCGCGCATTTTTCGCTTATGCTGCCGGCTTCCGGCGGACGGGTCCGCCGGGCGTATCCGGGGAAGGGTAATGGGGCATATGCATAAATTTTTAGGCGTGATGGCTGCTGCTGTGGCGGCGCTGTCATCAGCAGCTGCGCAAAACAGTTTGTCCGGCGCGGCGAATAACCAACCGGTTGTCGCCAATCCGACAACACTCATCTCAGATTTTGATGTCCAGTCGGTCGGGCCCATTCTCGACGAGCTTGGTGTCGTGTGGCGCGCGGTTGCGGTCGATGGCGGCAGCTCGGCGATTGTCGCCAATGCCGGCGGGGCGTTGAACTTTTACATGCAGCCCTCCGCCTGCCGCGTGAACGGAACCTCAAAATGCATCGGCGTATTGATATTCTCTCCCTATGAGGGCAATGCAAATTCGCAAACCGTCAGAGCGTTTAATGACCGCTACCCGTTCACCAGAACGGCGCTGGACAAGTCCAGCGGCGCTTTTATCACCCGCTATGAAATCGCCGACTTCGGCATTCCCCGCGGCAATGTCGCCGCCTCGCTGCTTAACTTTTTCACTCTGGCGGGCCGGTTCCACGCCGAGCTGGCAAGCGCCGGGCGCACGGTGTCTCTTGAGGGTTATAGCGGAGACCTTGCCGCCGCGTCTCTTAATCGTAAGGGATTAGTCCATCTGACCGGCGCCATCGAGGATGCGCCGGCAATGTCCGAGCGACACAATAAAAGCTTCGACGAAGCCACCGACGACATTTTGCGGCTAATCGAGCTTGAAGACCTGCCGCGCAACAAGATTAAGAATTTTAAGTAGGAAATTCGTAGTCCGATGAATTAAAGGAAAGCGCCCGTCTGAGGGTGCTTTTCGTCTTGCCAGTTAGTCAGGGCCGGGGAGCAAAAATTAGCGAGACTGCTGGCATAGAACGTGAGCAGATGGTTTTTGTTACGTGAGGCGCGTTTATGCCGCCGCCGCAACAATCTTCATGTCGAGCCCCAGCGCCTTCATCACTTTCATGACGGTCGCAAATTCTGGATTGCCGTCTTCGCAAAGCGCTTTGTAAAGGCTCGGTCGGGTGAGGCCGGTTTTTTCCGCGATTTCACTCATGCCTTTTGCACGGGCCACTGCGCCGAGCGCCTGGGTGATGAGAGCGAGATCGCCATCCTCGAACGCAGCTTCAAGATAAGCGGCGATATCCTCTTTCGTTTCGAGATATTTGGCAGAATCCCAGCGAGTAGTTTTGGTTGGCATGGCGTGCTCCTTGGTCTGTTATGCGCCCGTTTTTTTAGTCTCTTCGGCGAGGGCCAACGCCGTTTTAATGTCTGATCCTTGCGTGCTTTTGTCGCCTCCGGCCAACAGGACGATCAATGTGTCGCCGCGTTGAACGAAATATACCCGAAACCGGAGCCGTAATGGATGCGCATCTCCGATACGCCGTCGCCCACAGGCGCCACATCTCCTGGGTTGCCGAGTAACAGCCGGTCGATCCGAACCAAAATTCTGGCGCGTGCCTGGGTGTCTTTCAGTTTGACGAGCCATTTGGAAAAATTCTCTGTTTCCAGTACTTCCATGGACGTGAATGTATCCCATAGGATACAAATTGTCAAGATGGTCATTGCTGTGAGTGGCGAAGGCTGGTGGAGGCGAGTGAAGAGAACTCGAACTCGGTGATGCAAACGCGCGACGGCGCGTCGGCCGGTCAGGCCGCCCCATCGGAGGCATTCGCGTAGCGAATTGCCGCGAGATAAATAATGGTGGGCGCACCGGGTTTCGAACCTGGGACCTCTACCATGTCAAGGTAGCGCTCTACCCCTGAGCTATGCGCCCGGCGGCGGCTGGCGGCCGCTTTCGAGGGGCCGGTCTCTAGCGGCAATTTTTGAGGGTGGCAAGCCTTGAGGCGTGCTCAGGCGGCGACCACGCGGTCGACTTCGCGCACCAGGTCTTTAAGGTGAAACGGCTTAGACAGGACCTTGGCGTCTTCCGGCGCCTGGTTGGCGGCGTTGAGGGCGACGGCGGCAAAGCCGGTAATGAACATTATCGCCATTTCCGGGTCGATTTCGGCGGCGCGGCGGGCCAGCTCAATGCCGTCCATCACCGGCATGACGATATCAGTGAGCAGGAGGTCAAATTCGCGCAGCTGTAATTCGGTCAGCGCTTCATCGCCTTGAGAGGCGTCAACCACCGCATGGCCAGCCCGCTCCAGCGCTTTTTTCAAAAACCGCCGCATTGAATCATCGTCTTCCGCCAAAAGAATCGCCGCCATCGCGTACCGCCTCTATGTTCCGTTATCGCTCTGTTCGAGATCGGGACTGTTAACCCCCTTCGCTCGACTGTGAGAAGCGAAATGCAAAAACCGCTCCGCCGGACCCTAATATGCCATCGGGTCTTAACGAATCCTGCAAACTCGCGCTAACATGCCCCAAGTCGCATCATTTTCAAGCCTGGATAGGTCATGACCGAAACTCACAAACAGCGTGGCCCCTATCACGGGCGTGATGCGGTGGAGATATTAACGCCCGAGACGCTGGCCTCGCCAGTGATTTTCGCCTCGCCGCATTCGGGCCGCGATTATCCAGAGGATTTGCTGCGCAAAAGCCGCCTCGACCGGCACCAGCTGCGCCAGTCGGAAGACTCTTATGTCGATTTGATATTTGACGATGCGCCGCGCCATGGCGCGCCATTGTTGCGCGCTTTGTTCCCGCGCGCCTATGTCGATGTTAACCGCGCCCGCGACGAGCTCGACCCGCGAATGTTCGCTGACCGCCTGCCGCCGGGCGCCGACACCCGCTCCAGCCGGGTGATTGCAGGACTTGGCGTGGTCCCGCGCATTGTCGCTGACGGTGAGGATATCTATGACCGCAAGCTGCACTTTGCCGACGCCGGCCGCCGCCTGGCGGAGTGTTACGATCCCTATCATGTAGCGCTGGAGCGGCTTATCGAAGAGGCGCGCGCGCAGTTTGGTTGCGCGGTGGTGATCGATTGTCATTCGATGCCGTCAGCTGGCGGTGCGCCGTTCAGAAGCGGCGAAGCGCCAATTGATTTTGTGCTGGGCGACCGGTTTGGCTCGTCCTGCGCGCCCGTAGTAACAGCGCTCGCGGAAGAAACGCTCGCGGGCCTCGGCTATGAAGTTACGCGCAATGCGCCCTATGCGGGCGGTTATGTCGCCGTCTCCTATGGCCGCCCGGCCAAGGGCGTGCATATTCTCCAGGTGGAAATGAACCGCACGCTGTATCTCGATGAGCAGCGCATCACCCGCACCGCCGGGTTTGGCGACTTGCGCAAAGCCATGACCGCGTTGATAGAGCGGATCACCAAATTGCGCCCCGACGATCTATGGATGGCCCAGGCGGCGGAATAGAAGCGAAAACCAAGCATAATATTGCGGCGCAGCATGGTGCGGGACATTTCGTGCATGTGGATTGCCAATCCGCCGCGCGTGGACTACTCCAAGCGCCGCTCTAAAATCAGCGCTTAGAAAGCCCCTATGACCGAGACACCGCGCGATGAAACGCCGAAACGCAAAAAAAGCGCCCTACGTCGGCTCGGCTCCGGCGTCGGCCGGCTGACCCGCGCCAAGCCCCGCTTCGTGATGCCGACAGTGGAGGGCGGGTTGAGGGTGGTGATCGCCACGGATGCGTGGAAGCCGCAGCTCAACGGCGTCGTCCGGACGCTGGATACGCTCGGCGAAATCCTCCGGGGCTTTGGTAATGAAGTGCTTTATGTGACGCCGAACGATTTTAAATCGATCCCGCTGCCGTCTTATCCGGAAATCCGCCTGTCGCTATTGCCGAACCGCAAAGTGGCGAAAATGATTAACGAATTTCAGCCCGACGCGGTTCATATCGCTACCGAAGGGCCAATTGGGCGCGCGGCGCGGCGGTTTTGCAAACGCCGCGGCTATCCGTTTACCACCAGCTTTCACACCCGCTTTGCCGAATATGCCAATGAGCGCTGGAATGTGCCGATCCAGTGGGGCTACGCGATTTTGAAAGATTTCCACAATGCCGGCGAGACCATGATGGTGGCGACGCCGGGGCTCCGGGAGGAGCTGGAAGAGCGTGGGTTTTCAGATATGAAGCTTTGGACCCGCGGCGTTGATCTGAAAAAATTCACGCCCGGCGACCGCTCGCTATTCGACCAATATGAACGCCCGGTCTATCTCTATGTCGGCCGGCTGGCGGTGGAAAAAAGCATCGAAGACTTTATCGAGCTGGATTTGCCCGGCACCAAGGTGATTGTCGGCGAAGGCCCGCAACGCGAAGAGCTGGAAGCCAAATACAAAGACGCGATCTTTACCGGGCCGAAATATGAAGATGACCTCACCCGACATTATCAGGCTGCGGATGTTTTCGTGTTTCCCTCGCGCACCGACACATTTGGCCTGGTCAATGTCGAAGCGCTTGCCTGCGGCGTGCCGGTGGCGTCCTATCCGGTGCGCGGCCCGCTTGAAATTCTCGATGGCGCGCCGCCTGGCTGCGGTGCGATGAACGAAGATCTGCGCCAGGCCTGTCTCGACGCTTATGAATATCGGGGTCCTGAAGATTGCCGCAAATGGGCCGAGAGGTTTTCATGGGAAGCCGCCTCGCGCCAGTTTATCGCAAATCTTGAAATTCCAGGGTTCGATGAACAGTTCTGGCTGCGCTCAGCCAAGATGATCGATTGACGCGGCGGCGCTTTATTGGCGCTTCAACCGTAACTTGTATCAAACCTAAACACTGCCCGCAGAACGAGACAACAACGCACGCCGCCAGCAAATCTCCGGCGCGGCATTAACCATATCTCCGCATCATTACCACCTTGGTTTTCAAGGGTTTTAACCCGCATAGGGCGAGCAGCGCAGGAAAACACCCCAGTGCGGCACGCGCTTTGCTGATTAACCGCTCGAATAGCCGACGGCGCGACGATAGCGCTCCGGCTCGGCGATAAGTGGAGTGGTAATATGGTGCATCCAGTAGACGTTCATGTGGGCCGGCGGCTTCGCGCGCGCCGGCGTCTTCTCGGGCTGACGCAGGAATTATTGGCCAAAGCGGTCGATATCCGGTTTCAGCAGATCCAGAAATATGAAAGCGGCGCTAACCGCGTGTCGGCTTCCAGGCTTTGGTCGCTGGCCAGGGCGCTGGATGTGCCGGTGTCGTTTTTCTTTGACGGCATGAACGGGCATGAGCCCGAAGTCGAATACGATCTGAACGGCGAATATGGTTTTGCCGAAGCGCCGGCTGCGGAACTGCTGGATGATAAAGAGACTATCGATCTGGTGCGGTATTACTATCAGCTCAATAAAGAGCCGCGCCGGCGGCTGCTCGATCTCGCCAAGGCGATGTCGATGGAGCACTGAGGCTCCGCTAACTTTGCCTACCCTGCCTGCACTGGCTGACTTGCACAGCGCCGCAGCGATCGTCATGATCGCTGCGGCATGTCTTTTTCAACATCAGAAATAACCCAATATGTTGATTTCGCGACCCGTCTCGCCGAGGCGGCGCGGGCGCAAACCCTGCCGCGTTTTCGCAGCGGCTTAGAGGTCTCCAATAAGGCGGGCGCCAATTTCGATCCGGTGACCGACGCTGACCGCGAGGGCGAACGCGTCATGCGCGAGATGATTTCCAAAACCTATCGCGCCCATGGAATTATCGGCGAAGAATTTGGCGAGACGCAAGGTGAAGGCCCATGGCGCTGGGTGCTGGACCCGATTGATGGAACCCGCGCTTTCGTGTGCGGGGTTCCAGGTTGGACCACGCTTATTGCGCTTGAATATGAAGGGCGCCCGGTGCTTGGGTTGATAGATCAAGCCTATACGGATGAGCGCTGGATCGCCGCGAATGGCGCAACGTGGTTTCGCCATAACGCGATCGAAAAAGACTGCCGGACCAGCGGCGTTGAAGATTTGTCCACGGCGCGGATTTCGACAACCGATCCACGCCCACGCCCAGCCGGGTATATCTATGATGAGGAAGCGGCGGCCTTTGCGCGTCTGGCGGACGAGACGCGTCTCGCGCGGTTCAGCATGGACGCTTATGCATACGCTCTTCTGGCGCATGGCGAGCTTGATCTCGTTGTCGAGGCAGGGCTTAGTCATCACGACTATGCCGCCCTTGCGCCTGTGGTTGAAGGCGCTGGCGGGGTGATCACCAACTGGTCTGGCGCGCCGGTGGGTAGTGATGCGCGCGGTGAGACCGTCGCCGCCGCGACGCCGGCGCTGCATGCGGCGGCGTTGAAGGTGCTGGCCGGGTGAAGGCGGGCCTTGCAACGTCTACGGATTTTGTATCGACTGAAACCCAGCCACCGATGGAGACGCGCAGATGAGCAGGAAAATTAAACATAGCGGTTTTTCCAACTGGACGCCGGACCGGCTCGGCGATCTTGCGGGCAAAACCTATCTGATCACTGGCGGCAATTCCGGCATCGGGCTGGAGGCGGCGAAGATGCTTGGCGCGGCTGGCGGGGATATCGTCATCGCCTGTCGCAACCCACAAAAAGCCGCCGCTGCGATTGATGAAATTGCCGCGGTCGCAAAAGGCATAGTTGAGGATGTAACCCTCGATCTCGCCAGCCTCACCTCGGTTCGTCAGGCGGCGGAGGAAATTAAAAACCGCTTTGGCAAACTCGATGCGCTGGTCAACAATGCCGGCATCATGCAGACGCCGCAATTAAAGACCGCGGACGGGTTTGAAATGCAAATCGGCACCAACCATCTCGGGCATTTTTTGTTGGCGGGACTGTTGTTTGACCGCGTTGAGGTGGCGCAAGGGCGCATTGTCGTTCTGTCCAGCATCGCGCACAAATATGGCAAGATCCAGTTTGACGATTTAATGCTGACCAAGCGATATGATCCGACAACCGCCTATACCCAAAGCAAGCTCGCCAATATTTTGTTCGCGTTTGAGCTCGACCGGAAATTAACCGCGGCCGGTAGTTCGGTTTCCTGTATCGCCTGTCATCCGGGCTACTCCGATACGCAATTGCAAAGCACCGGTCCCGCAGGATTTTTGAACGGGTTGTACAAAATTACCAACCGGCTGATGGCGCAATCCGCCAAAAAGGGCGCCATTCCAACGGTTTTGGCGGCGGCGGGCGAGGAGGCGCTTGCCGGCGCCTATTACGGGCCGACAGGTTTTGCCGATGCGCGCGGGCCCGTGGGCGACGCGAGCGTGGCGCTGCGCGCGCGCAACAAAAAAACCGCTGCGCGTCTGTGGCAAGAAAGCGAAAAGCTTGTCGGATTTCAGTGGTCGCGCCCTTAGAGCATCGAGCGAAAAGTGTGCAACGGCTTTCGCGTCGCGCGATGCGACTACGAAAGAATCTAGAGTAAAATGCACGATTCACATTTAACGCATTTTGCTCTAGGCGCTAATGCACCGCGACAAATTCATCTACCGATTTCCAGTAAAGCTCCTGCAAACCGTCGCGCTCCATCATGATTTCGTGCAGCGCGCCGGGAATGATGACCCGTTCAATGCGATCGCTTTGTGCGGCGATGGTCTCGTGGTCCGAGCCATCAATCAGTTTTTCTTCGCCGGCGGTAATAATCCGTATCGGGATTTGTAGATTGTCAAAAAACCCTTGCTGATGCATTTCTTTGCTGGTCTTGGTGGCGACATGGACCCAGCCAAAGGTTGGCGCGGCGTTGGCCGCGCTCGGCTCGGCCAGTTGCAGCTGCCGGAAGCGTTCATGACGCGCCGGGTCGGAGGTGAGGATGTTGCCCTCAAACGCTTCAGGGGCGTCGTCTTGTTTGGTCACCGGCGCGGCGCCAAGCCCGGCGGCGCTAGCGAGCGTGCTGACGATGGTGAATACCGCATTGGCTGGCCCGGCGAAAAGCCGGGTCATCGGCGCGCACAGGACCGCGCGCTCAAACCCGCCATAACCGTCCGCCAGCAGCATCAGCGCCGGCATGCCGCCCATCGAATGGGTCATCAACATCATCGGCGCATCGAAGCGCGGTTTGACATGCGCCTCAGTGAAATGGCGCAAATCCTCGCGGAGGATATGGAAATAGTTTTTCCATTTCGCTTTGGGGGCGCTGTCCCGGTCGGACAGACCCTGTCCGCGCCAGTCCATCATCGCAACATTGAATTTGCGGGCGTGAAGCCGGCCAATGGTCTCGAAATATTTCTCGATAAATTCCGCCCAGCCAGGCTCCAGAATAATCGTGCCGCGCGCATCGTCTACGGGGAAGAAGGCGCCGCGCAGTTGAGCGCCGTCGGGTGCGGCGAACATAAATGTCTCTGCGCCGTCCGGGACCGGATTGGACGGTATACGAATAAAATCTGTCATTTTGCCTGCTTCAGGTTAAGCCGCGCCATCACGCTCATATCACCGGAAATTGAGAGCCGGCCAGAGACATAGACGCTTTCAAAGCCGCGCTCGCCGGATATTGCGCGCAGCAGAATATCCGGCGCCGCACGCCAGACGCAATCAGCCTTGCCGGCAGATTTTGCGGCGCTGACGACCGGCGGGGTTTGGCGCCCGTCGATGCGGATGGTCTTGTTGTCGTCGCCTTCGACCAACAGCGTAATGACGGCGCCGAAGGGTTCGGTAAATGTCTTCCGCGCCGCCGCGATGAGCGGATTGGGGATGTTTGCGTCTGACATCCGGCCCTATTCCAGCAACGCGCCGTCAGCGGCAATGGGCTTGCGAAATTTTAGCGTCATGCGATCGCTCTCGCCAATCGCATTATAGACCGTTTGGTCAAAGTCGGGGTCTTCCTGGCCGCGCATCGCCGCCGAGCGCCGAACCGGCGGCAAGGTCCACACCCCAAACGGGTGGTCTTTGGCGTCTTTCGGATTGGCGTTTATTTCTGAAGCGCCTTCAAGGTTGAATCCGGCTCCTTTAGCCAGCGCAATCACATCATCCGTATACGCATAACCACTGCTTCCGTCGCGCGGCAATTCGGCGCCGTCGGCGCGATGCTCAACCACGCCAAGCACGCCGCCTGGTTTCAGCGCATCGTAGAATTCTTTGAAATAAGCCTCAGTGACGCCGCTTGATTGCCAGTTGTGAACATTGCGGAAGGTTAAAACCACATCCGCAACGCCTGCCGGCGCCATATCGCCGCCCTTGCCAAGGATGGTGAGCCGCACATCGCCATAAAGGTCGGGCTTGTCGAGATAGGTTTTATTAAACGCGTTGAGCGAGGTCTGCGCGTATTGGCTGGCGCCCTCGGGTGAGAAACTTGCACCATAATATATGCCGCCGCCGGCCTTCAGATAGGGGGCGATGATTTGCGTATACCAGCCGCCGCCGGGCCAGGCCTCGACCACCGTCATGCCGGGCTCAACCTCGAAGAAGGCGAGCGTTTGCGAAGGGTGGCGAAAGGCGTCGCGGGCGCGCTCCTCGTCGGTGCGGTGGCCGCCTGCAAGAACGGTCGCCAAAACCGCGCCATTGTCGGGCGCCGCCTGTTCTTGCGGCGCTGCGCCTTCCGGCTCTCCGCCGCAAGCCGCAAGCACCGCCACGCCAACCGCCAAAAACAAATACTGAACTCGTCTCATTTCATCGCTCCCATATAACGGCCTCCATTTACCATGCTTTTGCCCACGGTCCACGCGCATCTGCACACTCTCACGCGGGGTTGAAACCCAAAATGCGGCGCCTATCTCAAATAGGACGGAGGCCAGTTGGCTCTGTTTGCGTGTTCCCGGCCATTTGGCGGAAACATGTGTGAAACCTCGCTTATCCAAGGAGGATATGACTATGCGTACATTTGACTTAACCCCCCTTTATCGCTCGACGGTCGGTTTTGACCGGGTTTTTGATTTGCTCGACAGCGTCGGCAAAGCAGAATCCACCGGCTATCCGCCCTATAATATCGAGCGGCTCGACGACAATGATTACCGCATCACGCTCGCGGTCGCTGGCTTCGGCGAAGCCGATCTCGACCTTGAGATTCGTGAAAACACATTGACCATCACCGGCGCCCGCAAGGATGGCGATGACGGTCAGGAATTCCTTTATCAGGGCATTGCCGGCCGCTCGTTTGAGCGCCGCTTCCAGCTCGCCGAGCACGTCAAGGTCGCCGGCGCCTCATTGGTCAATGGCTTGCTTAATATTGATTTAAAACGCGAGATCCCTGAAGCCATGAAGCCGCGAAAGTTCGCGATCAATGGCGGCGAGGCGACCAATATCAAAGTTCTGAAGGATCAAGACGCCGCATAAGGCGACTGGACCCAAGTATATTCCCTCTATACTTGTAAGGGCGCGGGCATTCCGCGCCCTTTTTTAATTGCGCCCAACTTGCTACCATAGCCTTTCAGTAAAGTGGGTGCGGCGCTGTTGTGCCCCGGTAAGGCGTCATCATGGGTGGGATAATCAAGGCCATCGCCGTCGTTTTGGTTGGGTTTGCGCTGTCGGCCTGTGTCAGCAATGACACAAATTATGCCGGCGCAGAGGCGATCTCGATCCCCTATGACCCGTATGATTTCGACCCCAAGGACCTGCTTGCCGAGGCGCAGGCGCATTGCCAGGCCTATGGCCTGCGCGCGGTTTATGAAGACGAGACCGTCGATCCGCAATCGGTGCGCTGGCGCTATCGTCACTATCGCTGCGTATAGGCGCACTCAGCCGTCAGACAGCAGCGCCTTGGCGCTTGTGTGGAGGTTTGCGTTGGCGGCGAGGATTGAGCCTTCGGTGAGGAATTTTGCGCCGCCTTCAATGTCGCTGACCATGCCGCCGGCCTCGCGCACGATAAGCGCGCCTGCCGCGACATCCCAGATATTGAGATCGCGCTCCCAGAACGCATCGAAGCGTCCGGCGGCGACAAAAGCGAGGTCGAGAGCCGCGGAGCCAAAACGGCGCACGCCCGCGGTTTGCTCCAGCACCCGTTCAGCCTCTTTCAAAGCGCGTTCGCGTCCGGGGCGTCCAGCGAAAGGCAGACCGCAGGCGAACACGCACTCACTAAGATCGCTGCGTTCTGACACCCGGATGCGGCGGTCGTTGAGGAACGCGCCGGCGCCTTTTTCGGCCCAGAACAATTCATCCGTAACGGGATTATAAACCACGCCGGCAAACGGCTGGCGGTCGCGCTCAAGCGCAATCGAGATCGCAAATTGCGGCAGCCCGTGAAGAAAATTGGTGGTGCCGTCGAGTGGGTCGACAATCCAGCGATTGGAATTATCAACGCCTTCAATCTCACCGCGCTCTTCCATGACGAAGCCATATTTCGGCCGCGCCACTGAGAGCTCCTCATAGATAACCTGTTCGGCCCGGTGGTCGGCCAGCGAGACGAAGTCCGCAACGCCCTTTTTGGAGACCTGCAGCTCTTGCACCTCGCCGAAATCGCGCACCAGTCCGCGCGCCGCCTTCCTGGCGGCTTTGGTCATGATGGTGATAAGGGCGGAAGCGTGAGACATCGCATGCGTCTTTCGAATGTGGCTAAGCCATAGGGCCGACGAGGCGGCGCACCATACGCGGGCGCGGGCGCTGTGCAAGGGCGCCCGCGAGATTTTCGCGCCCCAGGTTCTGGCCAATCCCGGATTATCGCTTCCTATACCGAATTGCGTTAAGCGGGAGCTATGCAAAGCTCGCCGGTTTGATGTCCGATTTGCCGCCATTGCCGCCCATTGCCGAGGAAGCCGCCCTGACCGGGCGGGTGGCGCGCGGCGCTGCGTGGGTTTTTGGCGGCGGCGTGTTCGCGCGGCTGCTCGGCGCAATCAACACCATCATCGTCGCTCGCCTCCTGGTTCCCGATGATATCGGCCTGGTCGCGGTGGCGATTGTTTCGATGCAGCTGTTGCAGGGTGTTACCGATATTGGCGTCGCGCAGACGGTGGTGCGGTTTCGCGATGCTGACCGCGCCGACCTCGACACGCTGTTCACGCTTTCGGCGTTACGGGGGGTGGCGATCGGCCTCATCCTCGCGGCGGCCGCGCCGGTGATGGCGGCGGTTTATAACGACCCGCGCATGTTCGGGGTGTTTGTTGGTGTCGCGGCGTTCCCGGTTTTCAGCGGCCTGATGAATCCGCGATTTTATGAGTTTGAACGCGATCTCAATTTCTCGCGCGAATTTATCGCAACCGTCGCCAACAAGCTTGCCGGCGTCATCGTGTCGATAAGCATCGCCGTCATTTTTCGCACCTATTGGGCGATCATTCTGGGGCTGATCGCCGGCAGTGTCGTGCAGTTGATATTGTCCTATGCGATGCGGCCCTATGCGCCGCGGATCGGTTTGCAATCTTTGAGGAAAGTCTTCGGGTTTTCCGGCTGGCTTGCCGGCGTCAGTTTTCTGGCGGCGCTCAACAATAAGCTCGATGTGCTCATCCTGGCGCGGCTTGTTGGCGGCGGCGGTGCGGGGGTGTTTTTCATGGGGCTGCAGCTTTCGGAAATGGCCGCCGGACAGATCGCCCGGCCACTGACGCGGGCGCTCTATCCGGGCTTGTCGACATTGCAAGACGAGCCAGAACGCATGCGCCGGGCCTATCTGCGCGGCGTTGGCGCGCTCGGCGCTGTGGCGATGCCGGCGGCGTTCGGTGTTGCATTTGTCGCTAATGATCTGGTGTTATTGCTGCTTGGCGAGAAGTGGCTGGGCGCGGCGATGGTGATCGGGATATTGGCGCCGGTGATCGGCCTGCAATCGCTATTTTACGCCACCCAGTCCTACGCCATGGCGCTCGGCCTGACGCGGCTGATATTTTTCCGTGAGCTGATTTATCTGGTGGTCCGCCTGCCGGCCTTCGTCTGGGCGACGATGGTCTATGGCTTGCCCGGCGCGGTGTGGGCGGGGGCGGGGCTTGGCGTGTTTCATGTCGGGCTTAATCTTGTGCTTTATGCGCGCGCCAGCGGGCGCGGCTTCTGGCAACCCTTGGCCAGCGCCCATCGCTCGCTCGCGGCTGTCGCGGTGATGGCGCTCTATTTTCTCAGCCTGCGCCCGTCTCTTGCTGGGCTTGCGGATATGGCGCCGGCGCTGCGCCTGGCTGCCGATATCATCGTCGGGGCGGGCGTTTATATTGGCGCTCACGCCGCGATGTGGCTGGCGCAAGGGCGCCCCGATGGTGTTGAGCGCGATATTGCAGGCGAGATGAAACGCCGCTTTCAAAATTAATCAGCCAGAGAGCCGGCGGCGGTTTGCCTTGTACGCGCGCTCAGCTATGAAGTGTGGAAGGGTCGCAAATATACAGGGAGTAATTATGGGCGAATCAGCCCCGCTCGATCAGCAAAAACTTGTCGCCGCCGCGATGAAAATTCTGGCGGAAAACCCGCTTTTCAAAGTTGGGGAGACGGAAATTCGCGGCAATACCTATCGTGTCTTTGAAAACGCCCCGCAGAGCATGCCCGCCCTGTTCGCGTATGGTGCGAGCCATGGCGATAAAGAGTTTTTAATTTTCGAAGGCGAGCGGCTGAGTTTTGCGCAAAGCTGGGCCCTGGCGTGTCGTTTTGCCCACGCCCTGCAAGATGAACTCGGCGTCAAACCAGGCGATCATGTGGCGGTTGCGATGCGCAATTTCCCCGAATGGTGCATCGCTTATATGGCGATTATCTCGACCGGGGCGGTGGTGGTGCCGTTAAACGCCTGGTGGAAGGCTGACGAGTTAAAATACGGCCTGGAAGACAGCGGCGCCAAAATCGTTGTCGTTGACAAACGGCGCCTCGAATATTTGAAACCGTTCAAGGAAGCGCTTGGCCTGACGCTTATCCTCGCCAGAGAAGACGGCAAGGGCGCCGACTATCGCTATGAAGAGCTGCTGGAAGGCGCGCAGGATGCAACCCCGTCAGGCGTTGAAATTCATCCGGACGATGATTTCTGCATCGTCTATACCTCCGGCTCCACCGGCAAGCCCAAGGGGGTTGTCCTCACTCATCGCGGCTGCATTTCGACGCTGTTTTCATGGGCGTTTACCGCAACGGCGCTGAAAGAGGCGCGCGGCGGCGCCAGCCTATTTGGCGACAATCCCGGTATCTTGCTGGCGGTGCCGCTGTTCCACGTCACCGGTACGCATTCGATATTCCTATTGTCCTATCTGGTCGGTCGCCGGGTGGCGATGATGTATCGTTGGGATGCAAAAGACGCGGCAAAAATTATCAATGAAGAACGCCTCACCAATTTTGTCGGCGTGCCGAGCCAGTCCTTTGAGCTGATGGATGCGGCGGGTGCGGACGGCCTGCCGAGCCTTATCGATATTGGCGCCGGCGGCGCCAAACGCCCGGCCGAACACGTCAAAAAACTAGCCAAGACGTTTAAGCAGGCAAAGCCTTCATCCGGCTACGGACTGTCTGAAACCAATGCGCTGGGCTGCGTTATCTCACTCGATGATTATCAAAAACGCCCCGATTCGACAGGCCGCACGGTGCCGCCGTTGACCGATATTAAAATCGTCAAGGATGGCGAGGAAGTTGCGCGCGGCGAAGTGGGAGAGATCTGGATCCGCTCGCCGGCCAATTTCCGCTGTTATCTCAACCTGCCGGAAGACACCGATAAGGCGCTGACCTCTGATGGCTGGTTCAAAACCGGCGATCTTGCCCGAATGGACGAAGAAGACTTCATCTTCATCGTCGACAGGATGAAGGAATTGATCATTCGCGCTGGTGAGAACATTTCCTCGCTCGAGGTTGAAAACCGGGTCTATCAGCATGCGGGCGTTGCTGAGGCGGCGGTGTTTTCCGTGCCCGACGATGTTTTAGGCGAGCGCGTGGGGCTGGTGGTCTATCCGATGGACGGCGCCGCGCTTGACGTTGTGGAACTGCGCGATTTTATCGCCGCGGGCCTGGCTGCCTACAAGGCGCCGGAGCGCATCTGGATTTCGCCATCGCCTCTGCCGCGCCTGGGGACGGCGAAGTTTGATAAATTAACCGTGAAAAAAATTGCCCTAAGCCAGCCACCGGCATTTTCTGTTTGAAAACGACAAATAACAGCGACGACGGCCATGCTGCTGCATGAAGGGCTTGCGTGAGAATCATAAGCCGTGGGAGAACGGCGCTCCGGTTTAGAGCGCCTCAGCCTCAGGCGCCCCGCTGTCAGGTGAAAGCATGCTGCAACTCAGGCCCAATTGCGAACTCTGCGACGTCGATCTGGCGCCTGGGTCTGCGCTTGCGCGCATCTGCTCTTATGAATGCACCTTCTGCGCGGATTGCGTTGAGACTGTGCTCGGCAATGTTTGTCCCCATTGCGGCGGCGGTTTTGTCGCGCGGCCAATCAGGCCATCGACAGCACGGCGTGAAGGGGTCAGTCTCGCGCATCAACCGCCATCGGGCGCGCGCGTTCACACCAAGTATAGCCGTGAAGAGATTACCGCATTCGCCGCCACAACGCGCGATGTCGCGCCGCAAGATAGATAACCGCCTTGTCATGAAGTTTAATAATGGAACAAAACCATGAGCGATCTTGAAACCTTCCGCAAAGATGCGCGGGCCTGGCTTGAAGAAAACTGTCCGGCGGAAATGCGCGACGGCGCCGGCGGCGAGGACAATATTTGCTGGGGCGGGCGCAATTGGAAATTTCAATCCGAGGCGCAAAAGACCTGGCTCAACCGTATGGCCGAAAAGGGCTGGACCGTGCCGGCCTGGCCAAAAGAATATGGCGGCGGCGGGCTCACCAAAGAAGAAGTCAAAATTTTAAAAAGCGAAATGCGCGATATCAAGGCGCGCTCGCCGCTGGAAAGTTTCGGCATCTGGATGCTCGGCCCGGCGCTGTTAAAATACGGAACCCATGAGCAAAAGCTGCATTTCTTGCCGGCCATCACGCGCGGCGAAATTCGCTGGTGCCAGGGCTATTCCGAACCAAACGCCGGCTCGGATCTGGCGTCGTTGCAATGCAAATGTGAAGACATTGGTGGTGAAAGAGGGGGCGGTCATTGGCTGGTCAACGGCCAGAAAGTCTGGACTTCCTACGCCGATGAAGCTGACTGGATTTTCTGCCTTGTACGGACTGACCTGAAAGCGACGAAGCATAATGGCATCAGTTTTCTACTGATCGACATGGCCGCTGAGGGCGTTTCAACCAAACCGATCAAACTGATCTCCGGCAAGTCGCCGTTTTGCGAGACATTTTTTGACGATGTTAAAGTTCCCAAGGAACATGCAAGCGGTATCGGGTCGATTGTCGGCGATCTCAATCGCGGCTGGGATGTTGCGAAATATCTCCTCACCCATGAGCGCGAAATGATTTCCGCCGGCGGCGGCGGTCTTTTTGGCGGGCGTGGGATGGGCGAGATTGCCGCCAGTGAAATCGGCCTTGAAGATGGCAGGCTCGCCGATCCGATGTTGCGCGGAAAAATCGCCCAGGCCGAAATTGACGGTTGGGCGTTCCTGTTGACACTGGAGCGGATGAAAGATGAGGCCAAGGCCGGCCAAGGCGTTGGCGCCAATTCGTCAATGCTGAAATATTATGGCACCGAGTTCAACAAGCGCCGGTTTGAATTGCTGATGGATTCGGGCGGCTCGGAAGCGTTGGAATGGGAAGGCGAGCGCACGCAAGGCGGCAAGCTTGCGCGCTCATGGCTCAGAACCAAAGCAAACTCAATCGAAGGCGGCACGTCGGAAGTGCAGCTCAATATTATTGCAAAACGCATCCTCCAATTGCCGGGAGCGTAAGGAAAAACATGGCTCTCGTATTAACCGAAGAACAACAAATGCTGCGCGATTCTGCGCGCGGCTTTCTCGATGAAAAAGCGCCGGTGAGTGCGCTGCGCAAGCTCCGCGATGCGAATGACGAAACCGGCTTTAGCCGCGATCTCTGGAAGGAGATGGCGGAGATGGGCTGGGCCGGGATTTTGGTCGGCGAAGACTATGGCGGCGCTGATTTTGGTTTTGTCGGCGCCGGCGTCCTCGCAGAGGAGATGGGCCGTACGCTGACGGCCTCGCCTTTTCTATCAACCTCAATCCTCGCCGCAACCGCTTTGCAAAAGCTTGGCGGTGATGCACAGCGCCAGGAGCACCTGCCGAAAATTTCGATAGGTGAGGCGGTGTTTGCGCTTGGCGTCGATGAGGCCCGCAAGCACGGGCCGCAAAAGACCGCGATGAAAGCGGAAAAACACGGCAACGGCTTTAAACTTTCCGGCGACAAAACATTCGTCGCCGACGGTCAGGTCGCCGACAACATCATCGTTGCCGCACGCACTGCCGGCGCGCCCGGCGATGCGGAAGGGATAACGCTGTTTCTGGTTGATGCGGCAGCCAAGGGCGTTTCGCGCGAGCGCACCGTAATGGTCGACAGCCGCGGCGCCGCACGGCTTAAATTCGATGGCGTTGAGGCCACTGGCGATGATGTCCTTGGCGAGGTCGATGGCGGCCTTGCAGCGCTTGAGGGCGTCTTGAATGCAGGCCGCGCCGGGCTCGCCGCGGAAATGTCGGGCGCGGCGCAAGCGGCCTTCACCATGACCATGGATTATCTGAAAGAGCGCAAACAGTTCGGGACCGAAATCGGCTCGTTTCAGGCATTGCAGCATCGCGCCGCGCATCTATATTCCGAAATTGAACTGATGAAGTCAGTGACGCTGAAGGCCTTGCAGGATCTGGACGAACATTATGGGATGGCGGGGATAATTTGCTCGCTCGCCAAAGCCAAAGCTGGCGAGGTTGCAAAGCTTGCTGCCCAAGAAGCGGTGCAAATGCATGGCGGCATCGGCATGACCGACGAATTTGATATTGGATTTTACATGAAGCGCATCCGCGTTGCGCAGGAAATGTTTGGCGATGCGGCTTTCCATGCTGATCGCCTCGCGGCAATGCGCGGATATTAATGCCCCCCCGCGCGAAGGCGCGGATATTAAGGAGATAAAAATGCCGACAGCAACGCAAGACGAGATCGCCGATTATGTCGGCAAGCCAACCGGGACTTCTGATTGGGCGATGATCGATCAGGAGCGGATTAATCAGTTCGCCGATGTCACCGAAGACCACCAGTTTATCCATGTCGATGAGGAGGCCGCAAAGATGACGCCGTTTGGCGGCACCATTGCACACGGGTTTTTAAGCCTGTCGATGCTCTCCAAGCTCGCCGCCGGCAATGTGCTGGTGGTTGACGGGGTCAAAATGGGCGTCAATTACGGGTTTGAGAAAGTCCGCTTCATCAATCCGGTCAAATCCGGCCAGCGCATTCGCGGTCACTTCACGCTTATGTCGGCTGATCAAAAAATGCCGGGACAATGGGCGTTTAAATATGGCGTCAAGGTTGAAATCGACGGTGAGGAAAAACCCGCGCTAGTGGCCGAGTGGCTGTCGATGCAATTTGTCTGATCGATCGGCTAATCCGCTTACCTTCGGGTAAGCGGGGGTGGATAAAATATAAAATACCTCAAGATATCTGTATCTGAGAATTTAGGAGAGTATCGTGTCTGACATTCGTTATGACGGAAAAGTCGCCATCGTCACCGGCGCCGGCAACGGGCTTGGCAAGAGCCACGCTCTGGCGCTGGCCGCGCGCGGCGCGAAGGTGGTGGTTAATGATCTTGGCGGCGCGCGCGATGGTTCGGGCGGATCGCTCTCGGCTGCCGAAGAGGTGGCAAACCACATCAGTGCTGCCGGCGGCGAGGCAATCGCCGATGGCGCTAATGTCACCAAGGACGATGAGGTTGCCGCGATGGTCAAAGCGGCGATGGACCAATGGGGCCGGGTTGATATTCTGGTCAACAATGCCGGTATTTTGCGCGATAAGACTTTTCACAAGATGGAGATGACGGATTTTCGAACTGTCATCGACGTCCACCTTATCGGTACGGCTTTGTGCACCCACACAGTCTGGCCGATCATGCGCGAGCAGGCTTATGGGCGTATCATCTGCACCTCCAGCCCGTCGGGCCTGCACGGGATTTTCGGCCAGGCCAATTACGGCGCCGCCAAAGCCGGGATGATCGGCTTTATGAACGCGCTGCATCTGGAAGGCGCCAAATACAACATCAGGACCAATCTCCTGTCGCCATCGGCGAAGACCCGGATGACCGAAGATATCGGCATTCCCGAAGCCATTCTCGATCAGATGACGCCGGAGGCGATTACTGCGGCGATGTTGTATCTGGTCAGCGACGACGCACCGTCGCAATCCATAATCTCATGCGCCGCCGGCGGTTATGCGCGCGCCTATATTGTCGAGACCGAAGGCGTCTATCTGCCGCCTGAGAGCCAAACGCCTGAAAACATCGCCGCGCATTGGCAGGAGATTTCGTCGAAAGACAACCTCAAATTTTACGACAATAGCGCCGGTCCAAACATGAATTTCCTGGCCAAGGCGCAGGCCCACGCAAGCGCAAAATAAACGCCGAACAGAGGATATCCCCATGAGACAAGCCGTTATCGTTTCGAC
>JAJFGE010000171.1 GCA_021776295.1 Hyphococcus sp. | reverse complement strand
ATATAGCCCACGCGCGCGGCGGCAATCGGTCCGAGGAACGGAACTCCGGCAATCGTCAGTGCGGCGGAAACGGCAATCATCGCCACCATATCAGGGTCGTTTTCAAGATCGTGGCTCAGAACCTGCGCGACGACCAAAACTTCGTTTTTAAAACCTTTGGCGAACAACGGACGGATCGGCCGGTCTATCAGGCGCGAGGTCAGCGTTTCTTTTTCAGTCGGACGCGCTTCGCGTTTGAAATAGCCGCCGGGCACTCGCCCTGCCGCATAATAGCGTTCTTGATAGTGAACGGTCAGCGGAAAGAAATCGAAATTCGGGTTCGGTTGCTTTGCGGCCGTTACAGCGGCGAGCACGGTGGTCTCACCATAGGTGGCGAGCACGGCGCCATCGGCTTGGCGCGCGACGCGCCCGGTCTCTAAGGTCAGCGTGCGGCCGCCCCATTCGATTGATTTTTTCGTTGTGTTAAACATTTTTTTCTTCTCTCTCGTGAATCGCGCCCTACGCGGATCGTCTGGCGCCGTGGTTATGTAGCCGTTGTCAAAAAGGAGAGCTTTGTCTCGCCTATCTCGGCTGCATTCGGATAGCGCCGTCAATTCGAAAAACGGCGCCGTTAATCATTGTGTTGCGGCATATCTCCAATGCCAGCGATGCATATTCTTCGGGTTTGCCAAGCCGTTTGGGGAACGGAACCATGGCGGCGAGCGCGTCTTGAACTTTCTGGTCCATGCCCGCCATCATCGGCGTCCAGAAAATCCCGGGCGCGATGGTGTTAACGCGAATACCGACATTCATCAGATCGCGCGCAACCGGCAGCGTCATCCCGGCGACGCCGGCCTTGGAGGCGGCATAAGCAGCCTGGCCAATTTGGCCTTCAAAGGCGGCGACCGAGGCGGTGTTGATAACCACTCCGCGCTCGCCATCTTCGCCGGGCTCGCGCTTTTCCATCTCGACAGCAACGAGGCGCGTGCAGTTAAACGTCCCGGCAAGGTTGATATCGAGAACCTTTTTAAAACTCTCTAACCGGTGCGGGCCGTTCTTGCCGATGGTCTTCTCGCCAATCGCAATCCCGGCGCAGTTTATAAGAATGGACGGCGCGCCATGTGCGGCGACAGTCTTTTCAAGCGCCGAGGCAATAGTGTCTTCATCTGTGACGTCTACGGAACAAAATACCCCGCCAAGCTCGGCGGCCAGCGCCTCGCCTTTTTCCGCATTGAGATCCCATAGCGCGACTTTGACGCCGGCTTCATGGAGCGCTTCAGCGGTCGCTGCGCCAAGGCCGGAGGCGCCGCCAGTAATAATGGCTGATTTATCGGCAAGGCTCACCTTAGCAATCCCCCGTGATGTCAGCGTCAGCCGGCAGCAGGCGGCGCATTTTTGTTGGCTCGCCTTCGCGAACGGGGCCGGTAATGATGGCTGAGGTGCCCGATAGGTTCATATTCTAGTCCTCGTCATCCCGTGCGCGATGCGGCATCTTGATGATGCGCCGCAGACACGGGACCTATTGCGGCGAAAGCGGCGTTGGTTGATAGCGATCCCGGATCAGCGCAGCGCGTCCGGGATGACGCCGTCTTAGCGCCGGATGCCAAGCGCTTCGATCAGCTTTTTGTAGCGGGGCTCGTCGCCGCGTTTCACATAATCAAGCAGACGGCGGCGCTGGGACACCATTTTCAGGAGCCCGCGACGCGAGTGGTTGTCTTTCTTGTGCTCTTTGAAATGCTCGGTGAGGTTGGTGATGCGCTCAGTGAGGATGGCGACCTGCACCTCGGGGGAGCCGGTATCGTCGGCTTTTTGCGCGTATTTTTTGATGAGTTCAGCCTTACGGCCAGCCGTAATCGACATAGTCTTATCTCCGCGGCGCCATCTGTATGCCGGCCCCGCCGGGACGCCGTCCAGCAGGGTCGTGGAAATCCAGCGGCTTATGGGGGAAAATAGGCGCTGTGGCAAGGGCAGCGGAGCCGCCCAGAAGCGGAAAACGTACTTGATTGATGGTGTGCTCTCCCGGCATATGGAAATGCAGCTGCAACAGAGCGTAGTCTGAAGATCAACACAGCCTTGAATTTTGCGACGAGCTGAGGCGCCGCGCGGCATTTTATGATGTCATAAACCATCTTTAATGTCCCTGCCGGCGACGGCGCCCGCCTTCGCCACGATCAAAGAGGTCCCCATGCGCTTGATTGCCCTGTCGCTGTCCGCGTCGATGCTGTTTGCCTGTTCCGGCCCCGAAGCATCTGCACCAGCCGAGCCGCTAACACAAAGCGCCGCCGTTCCTGCGCTCGAAAAGCTCTGGGTCGCGGGCGGGTTTTCCGCGCCGGAAGGCGTCGCGGCCGCGCCCGGCGGCGGCTATTTTATTTCCAACGTCGCCGGCGAAGGCGACGCCAAGGACGGCGAAGGCTGGGTAACGCATATTTCCGAGGCCGGCGACATCTTAAAAGAACGCTTCGTTGACGGTATGAATGCGCCCAAGGGCATGGCGGTTCTGGGTGATGTTCTTTACATCGCAGATATCGACACGGTGAGGCGGTTTCAACTTCCCGGCGGCGAAGCGCTCAGCGACATCCCAATCGACGGCGCGAAATTTCTGAATGATGCAACAGCTTGGAACGGCGTGGTCTATGTTTCCGATTCCGGCATGAGCCGTATACATCGCATCGACGGCGAGGACGCTTCGGTGTGGCTCAAAAGCGACGCGCTTGCCGGCGTCAACGGACTGCTCGGGGACGGCGCGCGGCTTTTGATCACGACCATGGATGCAGGCGCGCTCATAGAGGCCGATGCTGACGCGACGCTAACCACTATCGCTGACGGCATGATTGACGGCGACGGCGTTGGCGTGCTGGCAAACGGCGGTTATCTGGTGTCGGCATGGCGCGGCGATATATTTTTCATCTCGGAAGGTGGCGATGTCGTCAAACTTCTCGATACCCGCGAAGAGGGAACTCTGCAGAACGACCTCAGCATCTTTGGCGATCTGGTGATCGTCCCCAATTGGCGGCCAGGAACTGTCACCGCATGGCGGATTACTGATCCGAATTAAACCAGACCGCGAGGCTTATCGCCGCCAACCACCTCAGAGATTTTCTCGTCCGCGATACGCCGTCCGCGCGGCTTGCACAAAAGGCCGCCGGCCCGGGCCGATTGGACCTTTTCGTTTGTGATGCGCCATGATGCTGCTCCTTGAGCATTATATATAGGCAACCGGGCGCTTGATTGAACGGCCCTCCAAAGGCGCGCCCCCAAAATTAGCCCAAAAACACGCATGCATGAGTTGGCGGGGCTTTCAGACTGGGCTACAAAGCGCCTTTCGCGCCACCGCAGCCTATGCGGCTGGGACGCGACCATGGGGGGACCATCATGACGGACAGGCGGCATATGCGGTATTCAGGATTTCTCGGCGCGATGGCGCTATTTTCGCTATGGGGCTGCGAGAGCGTCGCTGAACTGCAGCAGATTTCTCAAAATCTCGGACGCAACCTGCAACGCAATGTGGTCCAGACAGACGGCCTGCGCATGGAAATGAAATGGTGCGGCGTCACCGCCGACCGCACGGTGGAGTGCGAGCTTCAAATCACCAGCCTTTATAAAGACGTGAAGGCCGGGCTGGTCTATCCGAAAATGCACGACCAGAAGGGCAATGAAATTCGGCTAAAACGGAAAGACGGCGCCGGCGGCGCGCAAACCATCGTCGCTGGCCAACCCTATACCCGCCATTTTGTCGCCAGCAACCTGCCAACCTATTCAACCCAAGTGAGAAGCGTTGTTTCCAGTATCGTTATCAAGAATTTGCGCGGTATAAAAATTGGCGAGCGGCCGATTGTCTTCGCCAATATTCCTGAAAAACCTGTCGTTGCAAGTGCGCCGCCACCGGAAACTGACGGCACGACTATCGTCAGTACGCCAACGACCCAGACGCCCGCAGCTACACAACCCGAGGCGGCGGCAGTTGCCGTCAACACTGTCGCCAATAGTTATTGGCATGGCATTATCGTGCCGGTCGTGGAAATGCCTAGCAATCAACTCGCCCAGCTGTGGGCGCGCGGGGCGTATATCCACCTTCGAGAAGACGGTATCGTCGGCTATAACTGGTCAGTGCCCAGTGCCTATATCTACGATAACGCCAATACCTGGAAAGCCGATGGCGACGCCTTCACCATCTCCATGCGCGGAGCCAGCTATACGTTTGACGCGCAAACCCAGCAGACGCCGCTCACCGCGTTCATCAACGAAGGCGGCTTATTTAAGATGACCATGGCGCGCAAAGGCCCGAAGGAAAACTAGAGCACGAGGCGGGCTAGAGATTAAACACTCGCGTCGGTTTCAGCTTCAGCCCATCCAGCTCGCATATCGCCACCGGGTCGTCGTGCAAAACCGCGAGCACCGCCTCGATTGTCCCGGCGCTATCGCCCCTGACGCCTTTGGCGACCGGCGGGGCGATCACCGCCGCCTGACCGCGGCGCAGTTTGTCCGCTTGCGGGCCGTCGACGGCCGCTTGCGGCAAGCCCGACAGCGACAACGCAATCGGCGTCAGCACTTCATCACGATCTTCCAGGAGGGTTATTTCTTCAAGCTGCGCTATCGTCACGCCGTCATCGGCATGGAACGGACCGACGCTGAGGCGGCGCAACTGCGAAACATGGCCCTCAGTTCCGACCGCATGGGCGATATCGCGAACCAGCGCGCGCACATAAGCACCCTTGCCGGTCACCGCTTCAAACACAGTTTCATCCGTAGACGGCGTATCGACAATCTCTAACTCATGGATGGTAATGGTGCGCGCGGCAAGCGCGACCTCGCCGCCATCGCGGGCAATATCATAAGCGCGTTCACCACCAACTTTGATGGCGGAAAATTGCGGCGGAACCTGCTCAATGTCGCCGGTGAACCGGTCCAGAACCGCCCCTATTTCTTCAACCGACGGGCGCCTGTCTGATGTCGCAATAACCTCACCCTCGCCATCATCGGTCGCGGTTGAAACGCCCCATTTGGCGGTAAAGCGATAACGCTTTTGCGCATCCATAATGTAGGGGACGGTCTTGGTCGCCTCGCCCAGCGCAATCGGCAACACGCCTGTCGCCAACGGGTCGAGCGTGCCGGCATGGCCGGCTTTTTGCGCTTGAAACAGCCACTTCACCTTGGATACCGCCTCGGTCGAGCCAACATCATGGGCTTTATCGAGGATCAGCCAGCCGGATACCGGCCGGCCCTTTTTGCGTCGTCGGCCCATCGCTCGGGCTCCTGTAAAAAGCTGCTTTCAGTTACCGCGGCGCCGGTTTGGACGGCATGCGCGGCGAATTTCGCCGGTTCAAACAGGTCTGCGCGCGAGGGTCAAGGGGCGGCGTTTAGAGCGGCCAGCTATTCGTCACCTAGATCGCGGGCAACATCCGGGCGGGCGAGCAACGTGTCGATCCGTTCGGCTTCTGAAAATGTCTCGTCGCTCAGAAAAGTCAGCGCCGGCGTGAATTTGAGATCGATCTTTTTACCGAGCAGACCGCGCAAGTAAGCCGCACCCTTGTTAAGGGCCGCCACCACTTCCTTCTGGTTCTCGCCGCCAAGCGGCGCCGCGTAAACGCTCGCCTGCTTGAGGTCGGGCGAGACCCGCACCTCGCTTACCGTCACTGAAACGCCATCCAGCGCCGGGTCATGGATCGTCTCGCGCTGCATGATCTCGACCAGCGCGTGGCGGAGCACCTCGCCGGCGCGGAGTTGACGCTGGGATGGACCGGAGGAATTTGAAAATCGTTTTGCCATGAGGGTCAAATAGGCGCTGAATGATGCAGGCGAAACCCTCCAAGAGAAAAAATTCGGCCCTGCAAGGCTGTCGCCGGCCCCCCGCTGTCAGCGCGGCCCGGTCTGGCGCAAGGCCGCAGCAAAGGCCTCCAGCTTTTCCGGCACAAGCCGATAGCCGTCCGTTTTGTCGCGAATGCCGGAACAAATATCAACGCCGTAAGGCCCGACTGCCGCGATAGCGCCGACGACATTGTCAGGCCCGAGCCCGCCGGCGAGAAATACCGGGATCGGGACCGCCTCGATAATCTGTCTACTGATGGCCCAGTCATGCGTGTCGCCAGTGCCGCCAAGCGTGCGCGCCGCCGCGCTGGGTTTTCCCGAATCCAACAAAATCACGTCAACGCTTTGCGCCGCCAGCCTTGCGGCATCGATAGCGCCCGCATCCTCGACATGAATAACCTGTATCAGCCGTATATGCGCATGCGCCTTACGGATTGCTGCATAGGCGCCAGACGCCGGCGCATCGACGACCTGCACCGTATTGACGCCGGTTGCGGCGATATGATCGGCAATTGCCGCACCATCGGTACGGCTGGTGAGCAGCGTGGTCCAGATTTTATCGCCATGACGACGGTGAACCACGGCGGCAATCTCGCAAATGTCATCATCCGAAATCTGCCCCGGCCCGTTCGGCATCTCACCGACCAGCCCGACCGCCGCAGCACCGGCGGCAATCGCCTGTTCAGCCTCGTCGGCGCAGCGGATACAACAAACCTTGAAGTGAACTGTCATAATCAATCTCCTAACGCCACGGTCGCGGATCGCTGTCGATCAGCGACATAAACACAGAATCACGCACGCCAATACGGGTTGTCCATGTCGCGCGAAGATAGCCTTCATGCTGGAAGCCGAGCTTTTCAAAGGCCCGGATGCAAGCGGCGTTATCGGGATCAATATCCGCATAAAGCCGTCTGGCGCCAAGCTTTTCAAAAGCGATATCAAAGACTTGTGCGAGCGCTGCTGTAGCGTGGCCGCGCCCGTGAATAGCTGGCGCAACCATCACCCCGACCTCGAACACGTCCTCGCTGCGCGCCATCAGGGTGATGCGCCCCAAAGCCGGCCCGCCATCATGCTCGACAATCGCCCAGCTTGTGTCTTCGGTTCCTGCCGTCCATTTCGTCAGTAGACGGCAGGTCTCGGCAACACTCGCCGTCGCCGGTCCTGACATTAAACGGCAGCAGGTCTCATCGCCGAGAATGGCGTGCAGCGCTGGCGCGTCGCGGTCCGGGTCGAGGCGACGAAGAGTTATCGGCGTTACTGTCATCCGGCATCAATAGCGAAAATATGCAGCGCCGAAAAGACCGCCTTGCCTATTCTTCAACGACCTCCGTGGGTGCAACGTCTTCAATCACAGGGTCTGGAAACTGCGCCCCATACCACTCGACAATCGCAGCGCCGATGGCCGGGCCTTGGTCTTCCTGAACGAAATGAATGCCTTCGCCGAGAAATTTTCCGTCAAGATTGCTCCAGTTTTGAACAATATCCTCCGCGGCTGCTTTGGGGATCAGCGCGCCCGGTTCGAAATAGAGTATCAGTTTCGGTACCGACGATGTCGGCAGCCAATCGACGAAAGGCCGTATCCGCTCGGCGACATCTTTGGGCGATCCGTCAAACGGGATTTGCCGCGGCCAGACAAGCGTCGGAAGGCGCGAGCCGAAACTTGGGAACGGTTCGCGATAGGCGTCCATCTCTGCTTCGGAAAGTTCACGCACCACGCTGAGCGGCAGGACCTTTTCGACAAAGCCGTTGCCGCCCATAATCAAAAGCTCGCCGACGCCGGGCGTGCGAAAAGCGGTGAAGAGATTTTTCGGAAGCGGGTCGAGATCATCCATCGAGGCAACACGATGGATCGATTCCATAAAGACGATGCCCTTCACATTGTCCTGATGGCGAAAGGCATAATCAAAGCCGAGCGCAGAGCCCCAATCGTGGATCACAAACGTGACGTCGGTAAGCTCCAGAGCATCAATGAACCCTTCGATATAGTCCGCATGCTCGACAAATGTGTAGCCGATGTCGGGCCGGTCGGAGGCGCCAAAACCGATATTGTCGACCGCGATCGCGCGCCCGCCGGAGGCGACGATCACCGGAACGACATTGCGCCACAAGTAAGACGATGTCGGATTGCCGTGCAGGAATAAAAACACCGGCCCGTCTTTGGGACCTTCGTCGATATAGTGCATGCGCGTGCCTTTTACGGCGACATAATGCGACGTGAACGGATAATTCGCCCACACACCGGACATTTGCCGTTCAGGCTTTTGGACCGGGTCTGGCCCGAGCGTCGTTAAATAAAACGAAAACCCGACGACGGCGATAACCGCAACCAGGACAATGCGAAATAGCCACTTAAATATAAAACCCATCACCCATACCCCTAGACCATCAGGCGATTAATAGGAATCACCCGATGGTCTAGATTCTTTGTTGCGCGCCGGATTTTGCGAAAAACCGGTTTCCACTTTTTCGCCCGACGCTCTAGCTTGCAGCCCTAAACAGACCGCAAGACGATATTCGCTAGGAATGTGTCCGGCAAGTCTTGGCCTATAACGTCCGCGTGATCGTTTCAACCGAGAAGCACTCAATGGTGTCGCCGACGCGCATGTCTTCGTAATTGGCAAAGCTCATGCCGCATTCCTGACCCATCGGCACGTCGTTGACGTCGTCTTTGAAGCGTTTGAGTTGGGACAATTCGCCCTCATGGATGACGACATCATCGCGGATAAGCCGCACAGATGCGCCGCGCTTGACCTGACCTTCGGTGACACGGCAGCCGGCAACCTTGCCTTGTTTGGAAATATTGAAGACTTCGAGAATTTCCGCATTGCCGAGGAAAGTCTCGCGCAATTCCGGTGCGAGCATGCCGGAAAGCACGCCTTTGATATCGTCGATGAGGTCGTAAATCACCGCGTAATAGCGGATTTCTACATGACCGCGCTCGGCCGCATCGCGCGCTTGTTTGTTGGCGCGGACGTTAAAGCCAAACACCGGAGCGCTGGAGGCTTCGGCCAGAACCACGTCGCTTTCGGAAATCCCGCCAACGCCAGTGTGGAGAACTTTAACCCGCACCTCATCGGTGGAAATCTTTTCAAGCGAGGAGACAATTGCCTCAACCGAGCCCTGCACATCACCTTTGATGACAATCGGCAGCTCTTTGATTTGCGCATCTTGAAGCTGCGCCATCATCTGCTCAAGCGAGGAGCCGGAAGTTTGGGCGACATCGTTATCACGTTGAGCGCGGCGACGGAATTCGCCAATTTCGCGAGCGCGCGCCTCGCTTTCAACGACATTAAATGTGTCGCCAGGATTAGGAACCCCGTTCAACCCGAGCACTTCGACCGGAGCCGCCGGGCCGGCTTCTTTAATGGTCGCGCCTTTGTCGTCGGTCATGGCGCGCACGCGTCCCCATTCGCCGCCGACCACAAGAATGTCGCCGCGCTTCAAGGTTCCGTTCGCCACCAGCAATGTGGTCACTGCGCCGCGGCCCTTATCGAGACGCGCCTCAACAACCGCGCCGCTCGCCGGACGGTTGGGGTTGGCTTTCAGTTCCAAAAGCTCCGACTGCAGAAGGATTGCATCCTGCAAGCCGTCAAGATTGAGTTTCTTCAGGGCCGAGACTTCAACATCTTGCACCTGACCGCCCATCGCCTCGACCTGAATTTCATGTTGGAGAAGGTCGGTGCGCACCTTGTTGGCGTCGGCGTCGGGCTTGTCGATTTTGTTGATTGCGACAATGATCGGAACGCCTGCCGCCTTGGCGTGGCTGATCGCCTCTTCGGTCTGCGGCATGATGGAATCATCGGCGGCGACAACCAGAATGATAATGTCGGTAACGCTGGCGCCGCGTGCGCGCATCTGCGTGAAGGCGGCGTGGCCTGGCGTATCGAGGAAGGTGATTTTGCGGTCCTGCCCAAGATTAACCTGATAGGCGCCGATATGCTGGGTGATGCCGCCGGCCTCGCCACTGACCACATCGGTTTGGCGCAAAGCGTCCAGAAGCGAGGTTTTGCCGTGATCGACATGGCCCATGATGGTAATGACGGGCGGGCGCGGTTCAAGCGAGGCGCCATCGTCTTCGGCGCCGTCGAGGCCTTCTTCAACATCAGATTCGGCCACGCGCTTGATGGTGTGGCCAAAATCTTCCGCCACCAGCTGCGCGGTGTCGGCGTCAAGCACCGAGGCGCCGGTGACCATCTGGCCCTGGGACATCAATTCCCGCACCACATCGACCGCACGCATCGACATCCGCGCGGCCAGTTCCTGAACGGTGATGGTTTCAGGAATGATCACTTCGCGGATAACACGTTTGCCGTCGCCGCGTTGCTGGCGCGCTTTCTTCTCGCGTTCGCGCGCACGCTTGACCGAAGCCAGCGAGCGTTGCCGCTCTTCATCGTCAAGTGCATTGCCGATGGTCAGCTTGCCGGTGCGACGGCGCGCTGGCTCTTTCGATTTTGACTGACGGTCGTCGCCGCCAATATTGCGTTTGGTTTTCAACCGACCGCCGAGCTGCGCCAGCGGGTTATCGACGTCAGCAGAGGCGGTGGCAATCGCATTGGGGTCGACTTCAGCAGCGGGCTTCCCGCGCGTCTCGGTTTTGGGGGCGCTGCGCATTTTGCGCTCGCGCTCTTCTTCTTCAAGCGCGGCTTGCGCGCGTTGTTCTGCGATACGGCGGATTTCCGCTTCTTTGGCGCGCTTTTCTTCGTCGTCGGCGCGGCGCTTGCGGTCTACCTCTAGCTTGGCGCGTTCTTCGGTTTCGCGCACTTCACGGGCCTCGCGCTCGGAGGCGTCGCGTTTGTCGCGCTCGGCTTTGTC
The DNA here is from genome assembly GCA_021776295.1 of Hyphococcus sp. Lineage (GTDB taxonomy): Bacteria > Pseudomonadota > Alphaproteobacteria > Caulobacterales > Parvularculaceae > Hyphococcus. The sequence goes on along the minus strand of JAJFGE010000171.1, from coordinate 322 downwards.
GCGGCGCGCTTGGGCCAGCGCGCCGGCGCGCGCGGTTTTTTCGTCGTTGGAAAGGGTTTTTAAAACCGCGCCTTTTTTCTTGGCGTCATCGGATGCCGGCGCTTTCGGAACGGCTTTCGCCTCCGGCTTGGGCGCGGCTTTTTGTTCCGGCGCGGCGTCCGCGGCGGCGGCTTTTTTCGGCCCTAAAACACGGCGGCGTTTGGTTTCGACCACAACCGTTTTTGAACGGCCATGCGAAAAGCTCTGCTTGACCGCACCGGTCTCGGTGCGGCGCAAGGTTAAGGGACGGCGCCCTTTTGCCGGCGTGTCTTCGGTTTCGACC
>JAJFGE010000018.1 GCA_021776295.1 Hyphococcus sp. | reverse complement strand
ACGCGCTTCTTCTCGTCATCGTAACGCACTTCAACATGCCCGGTGAGCGGGAAATCCTTGCGCAAAGGATAGCCTTCAAACCCATAATCGGTCAGAATACGGCGCATATCCGGGTGGCCGGAAAAGACGATGCCATACATGTCGAAGGCCTCGCGCTCAAACCAGTCCGCACAAGGAAAGACGCGGGTAATCGATGGGATCGTATCGCCCTCGCCAACCCGCGCCTTGACGCGAATGCGAGTATTGTTGTGCATCGACAGCAAGTGAAAAACTACATCGAAGCGCTTGGCGCGGTTTGGATAGTCGACGCCGCAAAGGTCAATCAGGACAAGGAATTTCGCCAGCGGGTCGTCGCGCAGAAATTGCATCACCTGAACAATCCGGTCCGCGCGCACGCGCACCGTCAGCTCGCCATTCACCACCTGCCAGTCACGGACATCACTATCGATGGAAGCGGAGATATGCGCGCCTAGTTCTTTGAGTTCTTCAGACATATTACCCTAACGAACAATCGAGCCTTCACGGCGGATCTTCTTCTGCAATTGCAAAATCCCATAGCCCAGCGCCTCTGCTGTCGGCGGACAGCCCGGAACATAAATATCGACCGGCACGACCCGGTCACAGCCGCGCACCACCGCATAGGAATAATGATAATAGCCGCCGCCATTGGCGCATGAGCCCATGGAAATGACATAGCGCGGGTTCGGCATCTGATCGAAAACCTTGCGCAGCGCCGGGGCCATTTTGTTGGTCAGCGTGCCAGCGACAATCATCACGTCGGACTGGCGCGGAGAGGCGCGCGGCGCAAAGCCGAAACGCTCCACATCATAGCGCGGCATCGACGCCTGCATCATTTCAACCGCGCAGCACGCAAGACCAAAAGTCATCCACATGAGCGAACCGGTGCGCGCCCAGTTGATCACCGCATCGGCCGGCGCGGTGAGGAAGCCGCGGTCGGCGAGCTGGTCTGACAGCTCATTGAAGAACGGGTCCTTCGCCGTCGGGTTGTATCCGGGCGCGCCAACGCGCGCCGCAGAGCCATAGGCAAGCGTAGACATTGTCTTATCGTCTACCGCCATTCCAGCGCTCCCTTTTTCCATTCATAGAGAAAGCCAATCACAAAGACGGCGATGAAAACGAACATCGACCAGAAGGCAAAAATCTGGAAATCACGGGTCGCGCCAAGCTCCGGATTGAACAGCGTCACCGCCCATGGGAACAAAAACGCGACATCGAGATCGACGATAATGAACAAAATCGCGACGATGTAGAACTGGACATCGAACTTCATACGGGCGTCGTCAAAGGCGTTAAAGCCGCATTCATAAGTCGAGAGCTTTTCCGGGTCCGGGTCCGACGGCGCAATGATCGCCGGCGCGATTAGAAAGCCGAGCGCCAGCACCATAGCAATGCCGAAGAAGACCACGATGGGCAGATAGTTAAGCAGAAAATCGGCTGTCGCCACGGCGGGGTGCTCCTATCACAAGCGAGATTATCGGGCAGTAGAGATTCGCCCGTTGATCTTGCCGGAAACTAGAAAGCTGCGCACCAGAACGCAACGCCCAACCGCTCGCCTGGGGTCGAAAACCGCAGTTTCTTCGCCTCAAATGGGGTTATTGCGGCGCCTCTTCGTCGGGTTGGTCTGGATCACCAAATTCGTCGCCTTCGCGGCCGGTTTTTAAGAACCCGTCCCAGTCCTCGATTTCCCAAAATTGCTCATCGAGAAGGCCGTTTTTGATGGTTTCAGGCAAATCATCCGCGGTGAGGTTTTTTTGTTGCTCGCGATCGGCCGCAAAGGCGGCAAGGTCGCCAATCTCATCGGCGGTGAGGGAAATCGAATAGCCAAGCTCCACCGCTTGAAGCTCGATCATCGCCGGGGCGCCGCGCCACATGCGCGCGGCAAATTCCAGCGGATCAACCGCCTGCCCGCCAATCTCTGCATCAAGCGCCGGCGCCGCCCTGCCGCCGACGCCGTTCACCGCATGACAGATCACGCAGCCCTTATCGACAAACAGCGCACGCCCATTGGCGCCATCAAGATGGCGGGAGACGGTCTCTTGTTTTTGCGACGTTTCAGCAGTTGCCAATGGCTCGGTTACGGTGGCTTGTTCGCAGCCCGCAAGTATGCTCGAGGCGATTGCAGCAACGATCAATATACGCATATTTTCCTCCCGAAAACTGTCGGCCATTATCGACTTATGCACACTATCAAAACCATCAGATTTTGCACTAGCTTACCGTTTTCAACGCCGCGCCAAGAATATCGACGCCTTCTAGAACCTCTTCAGCGGTCAGCGTCATCGGCGGCGCCATGCGAATGACATTGCCGAATAACCCGCCCTTGCCGACGAGGAGACCGCGCGCGCGGGTTTCTTCCAGCATTGCTGACGCAGCTTCCGGGTTAGGCTCCTTTGAGCCCGGCTGGACAAACTCCATGCCCAGCATCAGCCCTTTGCCGCGGACATCGCCAATAATATCAACGCTCGCCGCCAGCGTATCGAGGCCGTCGCGTAGCTCAGCGCCACGTTGCAATGTATTGTTTTGCAATTCATGGTCTTTGAGGTAGCGCAAACACGCAATCGCGCCGCGTGTCGCTAACGGGTTGCCGCCAAATGTCGAGATCGAGCTGGCGCTCCAGCAATTCATAATGTCGCCGCGCGCCACAAGCCCGCCAATGGCAAGGCCGTTGCCGAGGCCTTTGGCGAAGGTGAGAATGTCAGGCGTAAATCCGTGCGCCTCATAGCCCCAGAAATGGGTTCCGGTCCGTCCCCATCCGGTTTGCACTTCGTCGCTGATAAATAAAATACCGTGCTCTTTCAGAACCTCAGAAAACGCGCCGAACAAACCATCCGGCGGAGCGCCAAACCCGCCAACGCCGAGGATTGGTTCGGCCAGCAAGCAGGCGACATCGCCGGCGGTTGCAACGCTGAGGATTTCACGCAAATCATCCGTGCACGCCTTGATGTAATCGTCTTTCGACATGTGCCCGAACGGGCTGCGATAGGGATAGCTGCCGTGAATATAATTCACCATGAATGGCGACAGCGATGAGGGCGACCAGGTCGAGTGGCCAGTGACCGGCACAGTCGAGAAGCTGCGCCCATGATAGCTGTAGCGCATTGCAAGGATCTGGTTCGATTTGCGGTAAGCGGTCGCCAGCATCAAGGCCGCATCATTGGCCTCGCTGCCGGAGTTGGTGAAGAAGACACGCGCATCAGCTATGCCGGACAGCTCAGCGATTTCTTCCGCCAGCTCAATCTGGCTTTCGATCAGGTAAAGCGTCGACGTATGCAAAATCTTGCCCGCCTGATCCTGAATAGCCTCGACAATCTCGGGAACATTATAGCCGATCATATTGGTGAGGATGCCGGCAAAGAAATCGAGATACTCATTGCCATTGGAATCGCGGACCCGCCGCCCGTTTCCATCCACCAATGAAATCGGCTCTTTATAATAAAGCCCCATCCAGTTCGGCAGGACGGCGCGGTGACGGTCATGAAGGGAATGCGGATTGGTCATGGTTATTGGTACTTACCCCAGTTAATGCTGGCATTGGGTCTTTCTACGCAACCCGCGCTCTAAAGGCTAGCGGAGGCTTTCGAAGGCCGCATCGGGCCGGCGCTTGTATTCTTATTGCGATGGCGCGCCCAAAAACTTAGTCAGTTTATCGCCGGGCTTGGACTGGAAAATGGTGGGCCCGGCCAGATTTGAACTGGCGACCAGACCGTTATGAGCGGCCGGCTCTAACCACTGAGCTACGGGCCCGAAGACGTCATTGCACAGGTTTTTAAGGACGTAAAGCCCGGTTTAATGGTCAAATCTGGCGTCGGGAATCTGACGTTAAATACCTAAAAAGCAACTTGCGCCATCGATGAATGGACAGGTTCCATCATCGAAGTTCTGCCTGGAGCGATGATACAATTTGCCCCGCACCAACTGACCCTGAAGAAAATTGACGACGTTAAATCGGTTTCGGCCGACTTCGAAACCGGCGTCATCACGGTCTGCGCTGACGAGAGCGTAAATTTTACTGACGAACAACTCAAAAAAATGTTCCTCAATAAAGGATTTACCTATCGCAGCATGACCAGAAGCGAAGGCTTCTCTACAGCATAGCCGTTAAGGACCCAAGGCATGCTTGAAGATAAGCAATGGAGCTGGATGCTGTTGTTCGCATCGTCGACAACGCTGATCTGCTGCGCATTGCCTATTTTGCTTATGTCATTAAGCCTTGGCGCCGTATCGGTGGCGATGTTCGCCAATTTTTCCTTTCTGGCCACCCTCGCCGACTACAAAATATGGCTGTTTACCGGCAGCGGCGTTATGATGGCGGCCGCGGGCTGGTCCCTCTTTCGCCCGAACCGCACCTGCCTTGCGGGGCCGGAAAAGGCCAAAGCCTGCGCTCAGGCGTATCGCTGGAACACCCGTATTTTCAGCCTCTCGGCAGGTTTCTGGTTGATCGGCTTCACCGCCGCCTATCTGTCGCTGCCGCTTGTGACCTTATATGACAGGCTGTCCGGGTTAGCGCCGCATTTACCATCCGACATAGTATATGAGGGACAACCGCCCTCATTACGTATTATGGTGCGAGCAGAGGAGTGTTGCGTCATGTCACAGCTAGACAGCCTGTTGGAAGATTATTGCAAATGCACTAATTGCACCTGTGCGGACTGCAATTGCGGCAACAGCCAGGAGCTCACAGGCCTTGAGGCCAAGGTCAAGATGCGTTTGCGCACGCAAAGCGCGCTTGGTCTAGGCGCGCCCATTCTGGCGCGCGCATTCCCAAAGGGAACGTTTCGCCCTGCGGTCATGGCCGCAAGCTTAATGCTCGGCATGGCCAGCATCGGCCTTACTCAACCAGCCTATTCCGCTAATCCCGGTGGTATGATGGTGTTTTCGCTTAACTCACCTGAGCTGCCGTCAACTCATTTGGGGCGCAGCCATTGACGCAGGACATCCGCCGCCTTGCCCTCACCTTGTTACTGGTCGTCGCGGCGGCTATCGGCGGCGCATGGATTGGCGGGCGTATTTTCTCGCCCCCCGCCCGGCCACATACGGAATTTCACCAGCAGCTTTATGCCTCCCTCGATCTAACGGCTGAACAGCGCCAAAGCCTGGAAGCGCTGGACCGGGACAACAGCAAAGAAGAGACCTATCAACGCGAACGCCTACGTATCGCTAACCGCAATCTCGCCAATCTCCTTGAGCACGAAGATGCCTATAATGAAAATGTTGACGCGGCGATTGTCGAAATCCACTCCGCAATGAACAACCTCCAAGTTTTGACCATCAAGCATCTATACGCAATGCGTGAGGTGCTTACTTCAGAGCAGCGAACCGAGTTTGATCGCCTCGTGGCCGACACGTTGCGCGAACATGCCAAATGACAACGTCGCTAAAACCGACGCAGATTTGTTGCATGATCTCGCCGAAGGAACGGATGCGGCGCTCTCGCTTTTAATAGACCGCTACAAAGAGCCGCTGTTTCGGTTTATCCTTCGCTATACTGGCATTGCGGCAGATGCTGAGGATATCTTGCAGGATACATTCGTCAGTATCTATACCAAAGCCTCGACCTATGACCCGGCGTGGAAGGCGTCCACCTGGATGTATCGCATCGCGCTCAATAAATGCCGCGACCAGGCGCGTAAGAAAAAAATAAGGCGACTTGTGTCTCTCGATCAATTCGGGCGCGGCGCCGTGGGCGAGCCGTCGCTCCCAATCGATATTCCAGACCCCGGCGCCAGCCCGGAAGAAATCACCGCACAGCGCCAAACACTAGCAAATTTGAGCCGCGCTATAGACACGCTGCCACACAAACTTCGCACCGCGCTCATCCTGTCCAGCATCGAGAATCGGCCTCAGGCCGAATGCGCAGAAATTCTCGGCGTTTCACGAAAAAGCATCGAAATGCTGGTTTATCGCGCCCGCAATGCGTTGCGTGAGAAGCTCAACCTCACAGAGTAATGTCAATCAACGTAGTTTAGCGCGCTTTCGTTATCGACAAAAGCGAGGGATGGGAAGCTTTGCTGCGTATATCCCCTCAAAGGGAAATCATCCAACCGGTTCACCGCTCTCTAAAAGCCCAACAAATTGTATACGGCACAGGAAAAACCATGATCACACGTCGAGCTTTGCTGCAAACCAGCGCTGGCGCCGGAGTTTGGACCGGACTCCAGGGGTTGTTGCCGGCCTGGGCGCAAACTGCATCTTCTGTGGCAAGACCCGCCGCGCTTGCTGGCGTCGATAATATCTATGATCTCCGGGTCGGCAAACGCACCATCAACATTGGCGGCAGAATGGGCTATGTCACCGCGGTCAACGGCTCTCTTCCGGCGCCTTTATTGCGCTTTCGCGAAGGCGAAACCGTGACCCTCCGCGTCGCCAACGATTTGGACGAAGATACGTCGATACACTGGCACGGTATTTTGCTGGATTCCGAAATGGACGGCGTACCCAACGTATCGGCATCCTTTCCCGGAATTCCGCCCGGTGAAACTTTCGTTTATCAGTACACGTTAAAACAATCCGGCACATACTGGTATCACAGCCATTCCGGCTTGCAGGAGCCGGCAGGCGTTTATGGGCCGATGATCGTCGATCCGGCTGGCCGTGATCCGGTCGCGTATGACCGCGAGCATGTGATCGTGCTTTCCGACTGGAGTTTTGAAAACCCCGACAAGATCTTCGCCAAACTGAAAAAATCGAGCGACTATTACAATTATCAAAAACGAACCATTGGCGATTTTTTCCGCGATGTATCCAACGATGGCCTGAAGGCGACGATGCGCGAGCGCCGCATGTGGGGGCGCATGCGCATGGATGCCACTGACATCGCCGACATCACCGGGGCGGCCTACACCTATTTGATGAACGGCCAGGCACCCGGTACCAACTGGACGGGCTTGTTTCAACCGGGGGAACGGGTGCGACTGCGCTTCATCAACGCTGCAGCGATGTCCTATTTCAATATTCGCATACCGGGACTGGAAATGACCGTAGTTGAGGCGGACGGCCAGCTCGTCCAGCCGGTGGCGACGGATGAGTTTCAGATATCCGTCGCCGAGACATATGATGTCATCGTCGAGCCAAAAGAAGGTCGCGCTTATACGATTATGGCGGAATCCATGGACCGCAGCGGTTATGCGCGCGGAACATTAGCAACCAGCGCAGGCATGTCCGCAGCAGTGCCGGACTTACGTCCTCGCGCCACCCGGACCATGGCGGATATGGCCATGGGCCACAGCAAAATGAACCATGGCGCTATGAAAGACATGGACCACGGCTCGATGAATGACGACGCTATGGCGGGCGGGCCCATTCCAAAAACCTCTGCAACGCCAGGCGGTCCTTTCCTGTTCGGGCCCGGCGTTGCGATGCGCGCCGAGGCGCCCGGCAAGCGGTTGCACGAACGCGGCTTTGGGCTGGCGGATGTCGACCACCGGGTTTTGGTCTATACGGACTTACGCGCCCTGGCGCCGTTCTACGATCAACGCCCGCCCGCGCGCGAAATCGACTTGCACCTCACCAGCAATATGGAACGCTATATGTGGTCGTTCGACGGCAAGAAGTTCAACGAGGTGACCGAGCCTATTCCGTTTAAATTCGGCGAACGCTTGCGCCTGACTATGATCAACAACACCATGATGGACCATCCCATTCACTTGCACGGCATGTGGATGGAGCTTGAAAACGGCGCTGACGACCTCCTGCCGCGCAAGCACACCATCAATGTTAAGCCCGGCGAAAAGCTCTCCGCCCTAATCTCCGCCGATGTGCGCGGGCCTTGGGCGTTTCACTGCCATCTCCTCTATCACATGAAGGCCGGCATGTTTCGGGTCGTATCCGTCATGGACCAGATTGCGGAGGCAAATCTGTGAGCATTGTGAGGCAAAGAAAATTCAAGGCCGGAACCCTCGCGGCCTCCCTGTTCACCACAGCGGCTGTGTTTTCAGGCGCGTCTAAAGCCGAAACAGCGGGCGCGGGAACCAACTGGTTTGCGCTTCTGGACAGGCTTGAATATCAGTCCAATGAAGGTTCCGGACAGCTAATTTGGGATGGTCAGGGCTGGTATGGCAGCGACTATAACAAGTTCTGGTTCAAAACCGAAGGCGAGCGCAGCCTTGAGGGCGGCGGTTTCGGCGATGCGGAGGTTCAAGGCCTTTACAGCCGCGCCATTCGTCCGTTCTGGGACGTCCAGGTTGGGGTCCGTCAGAACATCAAACCCGACAACCCGTCGCGCACCTTCGCCGTTATCGGTCTGCAAGGCCTGGCGCAATACTGGTTTGAAGTCGATGCCGCCGCCTTTATCAGCGATGACGGCGATATCTCAGCACAGCTCGAACTCGAATATGATATCCGCTTGACACAGCATTTCATCGCGCAACCGCGTTTTGAAACCAATATCGCTATTCAGGATGTAGCAACATTGGGCGTGGGGTCGGGCGTCAATGATGTCGAGTTAGGGCTTCGTTTGCGCTATGAAATAAAACGCGAATTCGCACCCTATGTGGGCGTAAATTGGAGCCGCAAGCTCGGTGAAACAGCGGATTTCGCCCGTGCAAATTTTGAAGATGTCGGTTCTGCATCAGTCGTCGCGGGTATTCGGCTCCGGTTCTAATTGTAGTTTACTCAAATGTCTGCAGGCATGTTTGAGTATCGCCACATAATGTAAGACTGACGATCACTTAAAGGTTAGCCCATGTCACACTCTCATAATAATGCACACGACCACGCTCCTAGGTCAGAAGGTGCAACACATGACGAACATGCTCATTGCCATGAGCATGGTTCGGGCCATCAACACGCCGCGGCAAAAGCGAAAAGCACGCTTGCCAAACCGGCCGATAAAGGCGCCATCTACACCTGCCCGATGCATCCGGAAGTCCGCCAGGTCGGCCCTGGCTCATGCCCGATCTGCGGCATGGCGCTGGAGGCAGTGGATGTGGGCGTCGAAGAAGACAAATCAGAGTTGATCGATATGACCCGGCGTTTCTGGGTTGGCCTGGTGTTCGCGCTTCCGGTGTTGTTTCTCGAAATGGGCGTTCATTTCGCGCCCGACTTTTTCGACGGCTTTATCACCAAAACCCAATCGAACTGGGTGCAGTTCGCACTAGCAACACTGGTGGTTTTATGGTCCGGATGGCCGTTTTTTACGCGCGGCGCGGCTTCGTTCATCAGCCGTAACCTGAATATGTTCTCGCTGATCTCAATCGGCGTTGGCGCGGCTTTTCTTTATAGCGTTGTTGCTGTGCTGGCGCCGCAAGTGTTCCCCGCTGGCTTTCGAGACGCCGATGGCGCCGTTGCGGTTTATTTTGAAGCCGCCGCCGTCATCGTCGTCTTGATCCTGCTTGGACAAGTGCTTGAACTTCGCGCCCGTGCTGGCACAAGCGACGCGCTACGCGCGCTTCTAGACCTGGCGCCAAAAACCGCCATGCGCGTGCGCGACGATGGCGAAGATGAAGAAGTGATGGTCGAACACATCACGGTCGGCGACCTATTACGCGTACGTCCTGGCGAGAAAGTTCCCGTCGATGGCGAGATCGTTGAGGGAAGTTCATCCCTCGATGAATCCATGATCACCGGCGAATCTATGCCAGTCGGAAAAGAAACCGGCGACACGGTCATCGGCGGCGCAGTCAATGGATCGGGCGCGTTCATCATGCGCGCCACTCGCATTGGTTCAGAAACCATGCTGGCGCAAATCGCGCAAATGGTCGCCGACGCCCAACGCTCAAGGGCGCCAATTCAACGCATCGCCGATGTCGTCGCCGGGTATTTTACTCCTGTCGTGATGCTTATCGCTGCTGCTTCTTTCATCGTCTGGGCGATTTGGGGCCCGGCGCCCGCTTATGCATACGCTCTTGTCGCGGCCATCTCAGTCCTGATCATCGCCTGTCCATGTGCGCTAGGTCTGGCAACACCGATGTCAATCATCGTCGGTGTCGGGCGCGGCGCGCAATTGGGTGTCTTAATCAAAGACGCTGCAGCGCTGGAACGGTTTGAAAAAGTCGACATGCTGGTGGTCGATAAAACCGGCACGCTGACGGAAGGAAAGCCGAAAGTCGTCGCCGTCATCTCCCTTAGCAACATGCCGGAAGATGAACTCTTGTCGCTCGCCGCCGCGCTTGAACGCAATAGCGAGCACCCGCTCGCGGCGGCGATTGTCAGGGACGCAAAAGAAAAGGGCCTTCCCCTCACAACCGTCGATGACTTCACGTCGGTCACCGGCAAAGGCGTGATTGGGATGGTTGAATGTCGCAAACTGGCGATCGGCAATGCGCGCATGCTTGATGAGTTAAACATTGATCCAGGTCCCGCCCGCGTGCAAGCCGAAGACCGACGGCGGAACGGCGAAACCGTGATGTTCGTGGCGAGCGAGACCGCCGTGTTGGGCTTGATATGCGTCGCCGACCCGATCAAAAAGACGACGCTGGCTGCGTTAAAAGCGCTACATAAAGCAGGCCTGTCGATTGTCATGCTAACCGGCGATAACAAGCTGACCGCAGCAGCCGTTGGCGCCAAACTCGGCATTGACCGGATCGAAGCCGATGTTTTGCCTCAGGACAAAAGCAACGTCGTCAAAGCGCTGCAACAAGAAGGCTGCATCGTCGCGATGGCCGGCGATGGCATAAACGATGCGCCGGCTCTGGCGCAAGCCGATATTGGCGTCGCCATGGGCACAGGAACGGACGTGGCAATGGAAAGCGCCGAGGTCACCCTGGTGAAAGGCGATCTCATGGGAATCGTCCGTACACGGCGTTTAAGCCAGATGACCATGAGCAATATCCGCCAAAATCTGTTCTTCGCATTTATCTATAACGCGTTGGGCGTGCCTGTCGCCGCCGGTATTCTCTATCCGGCGTTTGGGTTGACCCTATCGCCGATCATCGCCGCCGCCGCCATGAGCCTCAGTTCGGTATCGGTAGTCGCCAATGCGTTGCGCCTGCGTAGTTTGAAGCTTTAAACATCGGCGCTCTTCTATCATGAGTGGAACGCACCAGCCCGCAAACGCTGGTTATAGGCCTCGACCCTAATCCAGAAGTGCTGGCGATCGCCAACCACAGGGCTGACGGCGTTCTCCCGGAAATTTTGAGGGATAGCGGTTTCTCACCGGTAGAAGAGGCTAATGTGACCCCGGCCCTGGTCGGGTCTATTTCGCTGTACCGGGCGATCAAACCGTAGCCGCGCCTGTTTGCTCAAGGAGCGAACACCCATGAATTCATCGTTTCGATGGTTTTCGCCACTCTCCTGGGCGGCTTATTTTTGATATTCGCGACCACGGAGGCAAACGCCCACCCCAAAGGCGCGCCCCCGAAACACAACCAGTACAGGTTGAAGAAACCACCGATCACAATGATGGCAATAGTCACGAAGAAGGCCACAAAACAGAATTCAACTGAAACAAGGCCTGCTTTATTGCGGCGCTATTTACCGCGCCAGGCTGGTTTACGTTTTTCAAGAAACGCAGCGACACCCTCTTTTTTGTCTTCGGTTGAAAAGAGCAGTGAAAAGGCCTGCCGTTCGAGCGCCAAGTGAGCCGTATGGGGCAAGTCATATGCGGCGTTAATCACCGCCTTGGCCTGTTGCACCGCGAGGGGTGCGCGCGCGGCAATTTCCTCCGCGAGTTCAACGGCGCGCTTGATTGCGTTCTTCGGCTCGCAAGTTTCAGCGATCAACCCAAAGCCGAGCGCCTCTTCGGCTGATATCGCTGCGCCGGTGAGCACCATTTTCATCGCCTGGCTACGCCCGATAATACGGGCAAGCGTTGCGCCACCACCAGCTCCCGGGATGATCCCGAGATTAGTTTCCGGCTGACCGAATTTCGCCTCGCAAGAAGCAACTGCGATATCGCAACACATTAAGAGCTCATTGCCAGCGCCGAGGCACCAGCCTTCTACAGCCGCAATGATAGGTTTGCGAACTGATCGAATGCGTTCCCACAGCGCCGGACGTGGGTCGGCAAGCGCATCCGCGCCATCCTTTGGCGCCATTTCTTTGATATCAGCACCAGCTGCAAATATCTTATCGCCGCCAGTGATTACAAAAGCGCGGACGTTACCGTCCATATCGCCTTCACCGAGAGCATCGGCGATAGCAGCCAATAACGGCGTCGCCAGCGCGTTTCGCTTCTCCGGCCGATTCAGGCGCAAAAGTTTAACGCCAGGCGATGGCGTATCAACAATGAGCGCGTCGCTATCTTCCGTAACTGTCATAGCGCGCTCCTCGTCAAATTTCGCAACACCTCGCTCGGTCGGTACATCATATCATTCGTCTCATCGGCAATAGCGTCAAGCGCATGGACAACTGCATTAAATCCGAATTCTCTCGCCCACGCCATCGGTCCGAATGGATAATTGACGCCATTCATCATTGCACGGTCGACTGAGTCAGCATCCGTGACTTGATCGCCAATCGCATCGGCGGCGCAATTGGCCAGCTGGCAAAGTGTGCGGAACACGACAAGCCCCGGCCGGTCTTTCAATTCTATGGTATTCATACCGCAGACCGCCGCCAGTTGCATCCCGCTTTGACGGGCTTCGTCGCAGGATGCAGAAAATGCTAATGCCGACGTCGATGCCGGATCACGCATCCAGTCAATAAGGGCGACGGGATTGTTGAGCTCCCGCGCCAGAGCGCCCGAGCTTCTCCCATCTGTAAAACCAACAATCGTATTTTCGAGTTTTGCAAATCCTGCAGGAACATCTTGTTGGACTTCATACGCAAAGCCTGCGTTTTCCAACACCGTTTTCATGGCGGGCGCCTTGGCCCCAAGAAAAATTTTGCCAATGTTTGAATTTGTTGCGGGTTTTGATACTAGAGGCGCGGACCTCTCCCCCCCCTCGCTATAATCATAAACGCCGCGCCCGCTCTTACGACCCAGATGTCCGGCGGCGACTAGTTTTCGCTGCGCCAGTGAGGGCGTAAATCGCGTGCGACCCTCATAGGCCTCAAAAATAGATTTTGCCGCCGCTGTATTGATGTCATGGCCGATGAGATCGCCAAGCTCTAACGGACCCATACGAAACCCGGCAAGATCCCTGTACAAAAAATCAATCGTCGCAGCATCAGCGGCGCCGTCTTCAAACGCGCGCCAGCCTTCGCCGTAATAGGGTCTCGCAACGCGATTAACGATAAACCCGGGGACATCGCGCGCCGCAACCGCAACCTTGCCCCAATCTTGCATAAGTTTGAGTGCGCCTGATGCGATGCCCGCATCCGTCTCTGCCCCGGAAATAACCTCCACCAGTTTCATTATTGGCGCCGGATTAAAAAAATGCAGACCGAGAAAGTGAGCCGGCCGCTCAAGCCCGCTTGCAAGACTGGTCACGGAAAGCGATGAGGTGTTGGTCGCCAGCACCGTGTTGTCGCCAGTTACCTGTTCCAGTGCTTTAAAAAGCGATGTTTTTACGTCCATGTTCTCGACAATCGCCTCGATAACCAGCCCACATTGCGCCATATCCGCGACATGAAGCGACCATTGCATGCGGCCGGCAATTGCTTGTGCTTCTTCCTCGTTAATTTTTCCGCGTTTCAGAAGCGCGCCGGCGCCTTTTTCTACTGCTGCGCGAGCGCTTGTCAGGGCATCATCATCACGGTCCAGCACGATAACCTTATGGCCGGCCCTTGAAGCAACCTGTGCGATCCCGGCGCCCATAGCGCCTGCGCCGCAAACGCCAATCCGGGTCTCTGTCGTGAACATCAGGGCCTCAATAGTCTTGGATGCGTATGGTCACTCATTATAGTGTTGCGGCGAGAAACTTATCGACTTTTTTATTCCACGCATCGCGCAGCGCCTGATTGGTTTCATGCCGCAATCCCAGTTTTTTGAGCAGGCCAAAGCGCGGCGAGTTGGAGCCGCCAAAACTCGCCGCCACATGCCGGCGCCAATAGTCAAAAGACGTGACAACCTTAGCGCGGCCAAGTCCGCCATTCTTCACCAGCTTCACAACACCTTCCTCGCCAAGCTCGGTATGACGGCGTTCAACCGGCAAAATATCGTGAAAGGCGGTGGCCAGCGGCTGGTAAGAACTATGTGAAAGGTCTGTTAGATGAATGATTGTTGCGTGGCCCATCAACACGTTCATCACAACCGCATCTTCCCAGCCTTCAAGCGGGTAATAGAACACGTTAAGGCGCATGTCTCCCGACTGACGTTTGACGCCAAGGTCTTCCTCGCGTCCAACGCGCACCGCCCAGGGATGAATATTTTCATATCGCTCAATATTCGCGCCGAAATCACCCATGAGCTTTAGCACGTGCTCTGCATGATCGAGTTTTTCAAACACAATACGTGACGCGGCAATCCGTTCAGTAATGCCAGGGCCTTTGTTAATACAAGCGGCAAAGCCAGCCGCACCTGCGAGTTCTGAATCGACAAAACTCGCCATCTGCCTTAACAGCTCAGCGCGATAGCGCGACGGCGCATTTTCTGGCGAAGAAAATTTTCCGCCCTTAGCCAGATATTCCATTAGAGAAGCATCGTCAGGCACAATGCGAGGGGTCCTTATTATTGATCGTAATCGATGACGATTTTGTCGCTCAAAGGGTAGCACTGGCAAGTCAGCACGTAACCGCGTTCAACTTCATAATCTTCCAACGCATGATTGGCTTCCATCTCCACCTCGCCTTCAATGAGTTTGGCCCTGCAAGTGGAACACACGCCCGCCTGACAGGCGAATGGCGCATCCAACTCCGCAGCGAGCGCCGCTTTCAGAACCGACTGGCCCTGTTTGGGCATTTCAAATTCACGCCTTACGCCGTCGAGAATAAATGTTGCAGAACACGTCGCTCCTGAAGCAGCATTATTCTTTGCCGCGACGGACTTTTTCGCCTTGCCAGGATGGGCGCTGGCAAAAAGTTCGAACTTAATCCGGGATTCGTCGAGGCCGCGTGCTTTTAGCGCGCTCGCGACAGCCAACATCATCGGCTCCGGACCGCAAATGAAAGCTAGATCGGCGCCGTGTACATTCACCCAACGCTCGAACAAAGCCTCGCACTTTTCGCGATCAAGCCGCCCGCTGAACAGCGCAATATCGGCCTCGCTTTCAAGAATATGGGTGATGTTGAGGCGCCCCATATAAAGGTTTTTCAAATCCTCCAACTCTTCGCGGAACATGATCGAATTGGCGGACCGATTGCCATAGACAAGCGTGAAGGTTGACTGCAGCTCTTCGGCCAGCACGGTTTTTATAATGCTGATCAAAGGCGTAATGCCGCTACCGCCGGCAAAACCGAGATATTGACGCGCCAGGTCTGGCTCAATGGGCTCGTAAAAATTGCCCATGGGCGCCATCGCTTCAAGCGTGTCGCCAGTCTTTAACTCCTCATTCGCCCATGACGAAAACCATCCGTCCTCAACCTTTTTAATGCCTATGCGCAAAACGCCTTCATTACGGCCCGCGCAAATAGAATAACACCGGCGCAGCTCCTCGCCATCGAAGGTATTGCGGAAAGTCAGATATTGGCCTTGAATAAATCCGAACTCATCTTGGTGCTCACTTGATGGTTCGAGCGTCACCACAACGGAATCACGGGTTTCCCGTTTGATGTCGGTTACGTGAAGAGGATAAAATTGCGCCATGGTTGTTGTTTCCGGCGTTGTTGTCAAAAGCTTTTGAAATAGTCAAATGGCTCAAGGCAATCCTTGCACCGATAATGCGCCTTGCATGGGGTCGATCCGAACTGGCTGACGCGTTCGGTGTTATTCGATGCGCAACGGGGACACGCAACAACTGGCGGCGCTTTGAGCGCGCCGGCGCAAGGCGCGCCTTCGACTGGCGGTGCAATACCATAAGTGCGTAGTTTTTCGCGGCCCTGTTTCGTAATCCATTGTGTGGTCCAGGCCGGAGACAGCTGCATTTTTATTCTGACGCGATCCGCACCCTTGCACCGCAAAGCTTGTTCAATCTCCATCGCAATCACCGCAGTCGCCGGACAGCCGGAATATGTTGGCGTCACAGTGACGGTCACTTCATCGCCCTTACGAGAAACGTCGCGGACGATCCCCAAATCCACCACAGAAATGACAGGGATCTCCGGATCCGGCACGCCCTCAAGCAAGGACCATATCTCGTCAATCGTCAATTGTTCACTGACTACATGCATAGTGTTACCAAGTCGCGCCAGGATAGGCGCGTTGCAGAAATTGCATGTCGGCCAGGAGATAGCCAAGCGCTTCGCAGTGAAGTCCCGCCTTTCCGCCCTGTTGCATATAGGCGCCTACAGGAATCGTCAGCGTCGCTTTTTTCAATATGGCGCGCACATGATCCGCCCACTGCTTTTCAATATCGCCAAGGTTAGGTGCAACGCCAATTGCTGCGAGCGCCTCGTCAACACTGTCCTGCGTCATTAATTCACCCGTGAAGCGCCATAGATCATCTAGCGCCGTCTGCATGCGCGCATGGCTCTCACTGCCGCCATCGCCAAGCCGGATCACCAGATCGCTTGACCGCTCCAGATGATAGGCGACTTCTTTTACAGCCTTTTCAGCAATCTCTGCGATGCGTTTTTCTGTTGACGACAACAGCGCCATCAATATCAGGTAATGCCACGCATCGAACAGAAATTGCCGCATCAGCGTCTGTCCAAAATCACCATTGGGCTGTTCAACCAGCAAACCATTCCGGAACGCACGCACATCACGCAAAAAGGCGAGGTCGTCTGCGCTGCGTCCCTCACCTTCCAGCTCTGCTGCTAGCCCAAGCCACAGCTTTGTCTGGCCGATCAAGTCAAGCGCCGTGTTGGCAAGCGCGATGTCTTCTTCCAGCACTGGCGCATGGCCACACCAGGCGGCAACCTGTTGCCCCAGGATCAGGCAATTGTCGCCCATCCGCAGGGAGAATTCCATTGCGAGATTATCTTTTGCCGCTTTTGGCATTACATCTTTCCAACTTCATCGGGAATATCGAAAAATGTCGGGTGGCGGTAAATTTTTGAGTTGGCCGGTTCAAACAGCGGTCCTTTATCGCCCGGCGCACTGGCGGTTATGTCAGCGGCGCGCGCCACCCATATTGAAACGCCCTCATTGCGGCGGGTGTATACATCGCGTGCATTGTTGACCGCCATTTCCGCATCCGGCGCATGCAAACTGCCGACATGGCGATGGCTGAGCCCATGTTGTCCGCGGATAAAAACTTCCCATAGAGGCCATTCGTTGCTCATATCGTCCTCATGCGCATTGTTTTTGCATCCAAAGTTTTAAATTCGTAAGGCGCTCCCACCCGAATGCGTCATCCGACGGGCCTTCCTCGCGCAGCCGGTCAAGACGGGCAAGCGCCTCGTCTAGCGTCGGAACATCGTCGGGCGAAACCCACCACATAACAAAATGGGCTTTCTTCATTGCTGGAAACCACTCGCCGCGACGGTCATAAATGTTCTTGTGCACCGTGTTAAAAACAAAGCGTTCGAGATCTTCAACGGTTTCCCAGACGCTCAGATTTGCAACGACCCGGGCGTCCTCCATAACAGGCAGGTCCGTTGCATTGCCGGTTTCGTCTTTTAGGCGCCAGACAAAGCCTGGGCTGCGCTCGGCTACAGCATTGACACGATCAAGATTGTTCATGAAGTCCGCCATGCGCGGATCGTCCAGATCATATTGAGCACGGGCGATATTCAGTTCTGCAACGTAATCCATTTAGCGCTCCTATTCCGCCGCGAGCTTGCGCGCATCGCACTTTGCGGCATGCGCCATCAGCCCTTCACGGAACCAGGCGCCGTCATCCCACGCCTTGTTCCGAGCGGCCAAGCGTTCCTTGTTGCAAGGGCCATCCCCCTTGACGACGCGAAAAAACTCTTCCCAGTCAACCTCGCCAAAATCATAGGCGCCGCGCTCCTCGTTCCACTTAATATCCGGGTCCGGCGGATTCAACCCGAGATAATCCGCTTGCGGCACGGTCTGGTCGACGAATTTCTGGCGAAGTTCATCATTCGAATCCTGTTTGATTTTCCACGCCATGGATTGCGCCGAATGCACACTGTCAGTGTCGGATGGGCCGAACATCATCAATGACGGCCACCACCAACGGTTTAGCGCGTCCTGCGCCATTTCTTTTTGTTCAAACGTTCCATCGCAAAGCTTCATCATTATGTCGTAACCTTGCCGCTGATGAAAGCTTTCTTCCTTACACACCCGGATCATCGCCCGACTGTATGGCCCGAAGGAGCAGCGCTGTAGCGGCACCTGATTCATGATCGCTGCACCATCAACCAACCAGCCAATGGCGCCAATATCGGCCCAGGTCAGCGTCGGATAATTGAAGATCGAGGAATATTTCGCCTTGCCGGAGAGCAAATCTTTGGTCATCTGATCGCGCGATACGCCAAGAGTTTCCGCCGCACAATAAAGATAAAGCCCGTGCCCGGCTTCGTCCTGCACCTTGGCGATGAGAATGGCTTTGCGGTCCAAGGTCGGCGCTCGGGTGATCCAGTTCCCCTCCGGCAATTGCCCGACAATTTCCGAATGCGCGTGTTGCGAAATTTGGCGGATCAAGGTCTTGCGATAGCCTTCCGGCATCCAGTCCTTGGGCTCAATCTTGATGTCGGCGTCGATGCGTTCCTGAAACGCACGCTCGTCCGGTTCCATCTCCTCAAGAGATTTCACCCTTGCGCCGGTGGATTTGACTTGTTGAGCGTACATCTGTCAGCCTCTCGGTCCTAGAGCATCGGGCGATTAACAGGAATCGCCCGATGCTCTAGATTCTTTGTTGCGCGCCGACCCGCGCGCGAAGGCGCGCTGATAATAATCTGACCGCCTTCGCGGTCGGATGCGAAAAACCGGTTTCCACTTTTTCGCCCGGCGCTCTAACGCCAATACGCGGCGCTGACTTGCATCCCTAGACGCCAAGTCTATTGCTTATAATTAACCGACCAAACGGTCAACTAATTACTTTTTCATTCATACCCGTTCGATAATGCTCGCAATCCCTTGCCCGACGCCGATGCACATGGCGCAAAGGGCGTAACGCCCGCTGGTGCGTTGCAACTGTTCTGTCGCCGTTAATATTATCCGGGCGCCGGACATGCCGAGGGGGTGTCCCAGCGCAATTGCGCCGCCATTGGGGTTCACATGATCGGCGTCATCGGCCAGGCCAAGCGCGCGCAAGGTTGCAAGCGATTGCGAGGCGAAGGCCTCGTTGATTTCTATCACATTCATATCGTCTACGGATAATCCCGTCCTGGCGAGCACAGCTTTTGACGCCGGCGCAGGGCCGATGCCCATAATGCGTGGGGGCACGCCAACAACAGCGCCGGCGATAAAACGCGCGCGCGGCGTAAGATCGTATTTTTTTACCGCCGCTTCAGACGCGACAATCATCGCCGCGGCGCCGTCATTGACCCCCGACGCGTTGCCTGCGGTGATAACGCCGTCTTTTTTCACGAATGGTTTTAATTTCGCGAACATTTCAAGGCTTGTTTCGCGCGGATGTTCATCCCTATCGATGATTTTCGGATCGCCCTTGCGCTGCAAGATGCTGACGGGCGTGATTTCAGCCGCAAGCCGCCCGCTGGACTGCGCCCGCGCGGCCCGTTGCTGGCTGCGCATAGCGAAAGCGTCCTGATCCTCGCGGCTGATATTGAACTCCTCCGCAACATTCTCAGCAGTTTCAGGCATGGAATCGATTCCATACTGAGATTTGAGGACCGGATTGACAAAACGCCAACCCATCGTGGTGTCAAATATCTCGGCCTTGCGCGAAAAAGCGGTCTCCGCCTTGCCCATCACGAAAGGCGCGCGCGACATCGATTCAATCCCGCCAGCGATAATCAACTCTGCCTCGCCCGCTTTGATCGCGCGTGCAGCGATTGTCACCGCATCCATGCCGGAGCCGCAAAGCCGGTTCACCGTTGTCGCTGGAACCTTTTCGCCAAGCCCGGCGAGCAGCGCGGCCATGCGCCCTATATTGCGGTTGTCCTCGCCTGCCTGATTAGCGCAGCCCATGATAAGATCGTCTACCCTCTCCCAGTCGACGACAGAGTTGCAGTCCTTCAGTGCACGAAGTGGTACGGCCGCGAGATCGTCCGCGCGAACAGCAGCCAACGCCCCGCCATAACGCCCGATCGGGGTTCTGATAGCATCGCAGATATAGGCTTCAGTCATTTATGTCCTCGTGTGTTTTCGCCTCTCCGACAAGCATCTCATTTATTATCGGGCCGCCAGCAGTTCTCGAAAGGCCCTGGAAGATTGCAACGACCCGCCCATCCCCGCCGGTAACGCGAACACTATAAACGCCGGTGCGCCCCTCCGCCCCATCCTCGCGCGCTTCCGCTGTCAGGCGTTCGCCCTTTCTCCCGGCGCTGAGGAACGAGATTGAAGCGTGCTGGGCGAAGGTTGTCACATTGCGCGAATTACAGACATAGGCGAAGGCAGTATCGGCGAGCGCGAAGATCATGCCGCCATGAGCCGTCCCCAAACCGTTCAACATGTCGGCGCGAATGGTCATCGAGACGCGCGCCCACCCGAAGCCGGCATCTTCAAGCTTCAAGTCCCAGGCAGACGATGTTCCCTCAAGGCTGTGCAGCTTTTTTGCAACGGCCTTGGCCATCGCATCGCGCCTATCCGGGTTCTCGGTGCTCATAAATATCAAACATTATTAATTGACCGTCTGGTCATGCTATTATATCTAGCGATGACCAAAAGCAAACGTAAATCGTGCTGTAAAATGATAGCCCGGCAAACAAGAGCGAAACCCAAGTGTCATACGAGACCATTATATTTTCCATTGATAACGGCGCTGCGCGGCTGACGCTGAACCGCCCTGACCGGCTGAACAGTTTTACCGTCCAGATGCACAGTGAAGTGAACAAGGCGCTGGATCAAACAGAGTCTGACAAGACCGTCCGTACAATGTTGATTACTGGCGCCGGCAGAGGGTTTTGCGCCGGACAGGACTTGTCAGACCGTGCGGTTGCGCCGGGAAATGACGGCGTTGATCTCGGCCAATCGCTGGAGGAAAGATACAATCCGCTGATCCGCCGGCTAACATCGCTTCCCATCCCGATCATTTGCGCAGTCAATGGCGTCGCCGCTGGCGCGGGCGCCAATATCGCGCTCGCCGCCGACATAGTCATCGCCGCCAGGAGCGCAAAGTTCATTCAATCCTTCGCCAATATCGGACTGGTTCCCGATAGTGGCGGCACCTGGATATTGCCGCGCCTAGTCGGCCAAGCCCGGGCATTAGGTCTAGCGCTAACGGGCGAACCGATTATGGCGCAAACCGCCGCCGATTGGGGGCTTATCTGGAGGGCTGTGGACGATGAAAAACTCAACCAGGAAACTGAAGCCATTATCGCCAAATTCGCAGCCGCGCCAACAAAGGGCTTGGCGGCGATCAAGGCCGCAATACGCAGCGCTTCTTCGCGCATCCTTGATGAACAACTTGACCATGAACGCGATTTACAACGCGACCTTGGGCGCACCGATGATTACCGCGAGGGCGTCGACGCGTTCATGAACAAGCGCAAACCCGTATTCAAAGGCCGCTAACCCAACCTATCGGAGACAATCCATGTCCGCCCCTATCTTAAAAAACTACGCCGCTGGTAAATGGGTTGAAGGCGATGGCGGGCTAGTCGATATCGCCTCGGCAATTACCGGCGAAACCGTCGCGCGGGCAAGCTCCACAGGTCTCGATTTTAAGGCAATGGCGGAATACGCCCGCAATGTTGGCGGCCCGGCGCTCCGCAAACTGACATTTCATGATCGGGCATACATAATAAAAGATCTCGCAAAAGCAATTATGGACGCCAAGGAAGAGCTTTATGTGCTGAATATGCATTCTGGCGCAACCCGTAAAGATGGCTGGATCGACATCGAAGGCGGCGCGGGGACGATGTTTTCCATGTCCTCAAAAGGCCGCCGCGAACTGCCTGATGACCGTATTTTGATCGACGGCGCCGCGGAGCAAATCTCCCGCGGGGGAAGCTTCATGGGCCAGCATATCTATACGCCGCTTCAGGGCGTGGCGCTGCACATCAATGCTTTCAACTTCCCGGTCTGGGGAATGCTGGAAAAACTCGCCCCTACCTTGCTCGCAGGCGTTCCTGCAATCGTCAAACCGGCGACAGCGACCTCTTACCTGACAGAAGCAGCCGTGCGGATCATGGTGGAAACCGGCCGCCTGCCTGACGGCGCATTGCAACTCATTACTGGCTCCACCGGCGATTTGTTCGACCATCTGACCGGGCAGGATGTTGTTTCGTTCACCGGATCGGCGGCGACCGCGCGTAAGCTGAAAAGCCATCCGCGCATTATCAACGAAAGCGTGCGGTTCGTGGCCGAACAGGACTCGCTCAACGCGTCGGTTCTTGGCCCAGATGCAACACCGGATACGCCGGAGTTTGACCTCTTTATCAAAGAAGTCGTCCGTGAGATGACGGTCAAAGCGGGTCAGAAATGCACCGCTATCCGCCGCGCTTTCGTCCATAAAGATATTATGGGCGCCGCCGAGGCTGCGCTTAAATCCCGACTTGAGAAAATCACCATCGGCGACCCGGCGCGCGATGACGTCCGCATGGGCGCCCTTGTCAGTATTGTGCAGCGCGAGGATGTGCGTGCAAAAGTGGCCGAGCTAGCAACCGAGGCGGAAATTGTTTTTGGCGACACGGGTAAGGTCGAGGTGCTCGGCGCCAGCGCGGAGGGCGGGGCTTTTATCTCGCCGATCCTCCTGCGTTGCGATTCACCGATAACCGCGCGCAAGGTACACCAGGTCGAGGCCTTTGGCCCGGTCTCGACCCTGATGCCTTATGACGATCTGGATGACGCCATTGCATTATGCAATCGTGGCGAAGGCTCCCTGGTGATGTCGCTGTTCACGCACGACCCATCCGTGGCGCGCGAGTTTGCACTTGGCGCCGGCGCCTGGCACGGGCGCATCGCCATCATCAATCGGGACTGCGCCAAAGAATCAACGGGGCACGGATCACCGCTCCCGGTTCTCGTCCATGGCGGGCCAGGACGCGCCGGCGGCGGCGAGGAACTTGGCGGTGTCAGAGGCGTTAAGCATTACATGCAACGCACCGCCATCCAGGGCTCTCCCGCAATCATTACCGGCGTCGCCAACCAATGGATGAAGGGTGCTGAAACCGACACAAGCGCACCGCATCCATTTCGACTAAAATTCGGCGAGCTTGAAATCGGCAAAACCATCGAAACATCGGCGCGCACGATTACATTGGAAGACATCGAACATTTCGCAGAGTTCACTGGCGACACATTCTACGCCCATATGGACGAGGAAGCTGCGAAAGCCAATCCATTCTTTCCGGGCCGCGTCGCCCATGGTTATCTTCTTCTTTCCTTCGCCGCAGGTCTCTTCGTCGATCCGGCGCCGGGCCCGGTGCTCGCCAATTACGGGCTTGATGAATTGCGCTTTCTGACGCCGGTTCCGGCAGGCGATACGATCAAGGTGCGCCTCACCGCCAAGTCGAAGAAAAAACGCAATGACGAATATGGCGAAGTGCGCTGGGATGTTCTTGTGACCAACCAGAAAGACGACGCAGTCGCCAGTTATGACCTACTCACCATGAACGCAATATAACGCGGGGGGGGGAGTACATGCCGGATTTGAGTTACGAGCCCGTGCTTGACGAGGGAGAATGCCTCTCCATCGGCGCTCTAAGGGTGTTGCAACTTGAGCGGTTGAAAAAAACACTAACGCATGCTTATGAAAACTCAAAACCCTATCGGTCAAAGTTTGACCGATCCGGTGTTCAGCCGGACGACTTGCAATCACTGGCCGATCTCATAAAGTTTCCGTTCACTACAAAAGCAGATTTACGCGCCCATTATCCGTTTGGATTGTTCGCCGCGCCAATGGACGAAATAGTGCGCATTCACGCCTCATCCGGCACGAGCGGCCATCCAACCGTAGTGGGCTATACGAAAAACGACATAGAAATCTGGTCCGCAGTCGTCGCGCGTTCAATACGCGCCGCCGGTGGCCGGGCAGGCATGAAAGTCCACGTCGCTTATGGCTATGGCTTGTTTACCGGCGGGCTCGGCGCCCATTACGGCGCTGAAGCGCTCGGCTGCACAGTAATACCGATGTCCGGCGGGCAAACGGAAAAACAGGCTAAACTCATTTGCGACTTCGAGCCGGACATTATCATGGTGACGCCGAGCTATATGTTGTCGATCCTCGATGAGTTCCACCGGCAAGGCATCGATCCGCGCGCCTCATCATTGAAAATCGGCATTTTCGGCGCAGAGCCATGGACCGAAGCCATGCGCGCTGAAATCGAGGACGCTTTTGCTATTGACGCCGTCGATATTTACGGCCTCTCGGAAGTGATTGGCCCCGGTGTCGCTAATGAGTGCGTCGAGACCAAGGATGGCCTGACGATTTGGGAAGACCATTTCTATCCGGAGATCATTGCCCCCGAGACCGGCGCGCCGCTTCCCGAGGGAGAGTTTGGCGAACTTGTCCTTACATCTCTCACCAAAGAAGCAATGCCGGTCGTGCGCTATCGCACGAGGGATTTGACCCGCCTCTTGCCTGGCACAGCGCGCCCGATGCGTCGCCTTGAGCGCATCTCCGGGCGCGATGACGACATGATAATCATCCGCGGGGTTAATGTCTTCCCAACGCAGATAGAAGAGCAGATTCTCACTATTCCCGAACTGGCGCCGCACTATCTTCTTGAGATCACCAGGCCCGACCGCATGGATATCCTTGCCGTCTATGTCGAAGTCCGCGAGGATATCGATGGCAGTGCGCGTCACGCTGCGGCGCAAACGCTTGCCAGCCAGATCAAAAAAATTATCGGTGTTACCGCTTCGGTCACTATCGTTGATCCGAATTTTCTGGAGAGGTCCGCTGGGAAAGCCGTGCGCATACGCGACTTACGGAAAAAAGGTTGAGGCGATATGGCGCGCACACAAGCAGCCGATTACGACAAAAAACGCGAAGCGATTACCGATCAGGCGGCAATACTATTCGCCAGAGACGGGTTTGCGGGCGCGTCAGTATCTGAACTGGCGGCGCTCTGCAGGGTTTCAAAATCATTGATCTACCATTACTACCCTTCGAAAGAAACGATTCTGTTTGATGTGATGAGCGCGCATATTGAGGATTTGCTCAACATAACTCTACTCGCCGCCAGCAAAAATCTAACGCCTGAAGAAGAATTACGTGCAGTCACACGCACCCTCTTGCGCCATTATGTCGGCGCAGCGGACAAGCAAAAAGTACTGCTCTATGAACTTCCTTCATTGCCAAACAAACAACGTGAAGACATTGTTTCCAAACAACGTAAAATAATTGCTCTGGTGGAAGCTATGCTCGCGCGTAGAAAGCCATCACTAAAACGCGATAGAGCGCGGCTGCGCGCAAAAGTCATGCTGTTTTTTGGCATGCTGAACTGGACCCATACATGGTTCAAATCACGCGGAGCAATATCGCGCGACGAGCTGGCAGATATGGCCGCCGACACAATCTTAAAGTCGCTCTGAGGCGAGAGGCAATTCCAGCCATGAATTATTGTTCTACGCTTGGCGCTTTGGTTTTTTTGCCACGTCTTCGACGGCGGCGTTTTGGGTGGCGTGTCTGACTGGCAAGGTTGGCGAGCATGCCTTCGCGCAGGCCCCGGTCAGCAACGCGGATGCGCGCTGTCGGCCATTCCTGGATTAACGCCTCCAATATCGCGCAGCCGCAAACCACGAGATCGGCGCGGTCAGCGCCAATGCAAGGCTCGCGCGCGCGCTCGTCAAAACTCATTGCACGAAGCTTTTCGATGGTGCGGCGCGCCTCGCTGACCTCGAGCCATAACCCGTCAACACAGTCGCGGCGGTATTTTTTTAACCCAAGACTAACGCCGGCGATTGAAGTTACAGTGCCGGACGTTCCTAAAATATGCGCTTTGCCATCGTTGAAATGAGCTTTGAGCCCTGCCGGATCGCCGCAGGCGACAATCTGGTTTCGGATACTATCGACCATCGCCTCATAGCGCTCAAGGTTGAGGTCGCGCCCGCCCCATTTCTCTGAGAGATTAACAACGCCAAACGGCATTGATGTCCAGGCGGTGCAGTCAAATATTTTACCCCCTCCAGCTTGGCGCATCCAGGAGAGTTCAGTCGAGCCGCCGCCAATATCGAAAATCAGCGCCGCCTCAGCGTGCTCGTCGATCAGCTCTGCACATCCGGCGGCGGCCAGTCGCGCTTCTTCTTCGGTTGAAATGATTTCAAATTCGAGCCCGGTCTCATTGCGAATCCGCTCAAGAAAGGCCTCGCCATTTTCCGCCATTCGGCAGGCTTGGGTCGTGATACATCGCGCATGGGCGCCGCCGCGCCGATTAATTTTGCTCGCGCAGATTTTAAGCGCGTTAATCGTCCGCTCCATCGCCGCATCGGACAACACTCCTGAGGCGGAAAGCCCTTCGCCGAGACGCACGATGCGAGAAAAGGCGTCAACTATACGCAATCTCTTTCCGTCAGGCTTGGCAATTAACAAGCGGCAATTGTTCGTACCAAGATCGAGGGCCGCAAATCTGATGCTTGGCGGTCTTCGGTTGCGACGGCCTTGTTCCGTTGATTGCGTCCCCGGATCGCCTATGCGATCTCCGGTTGCAGCGGCGCTTTGCTCCTTACTCACTATCCTGCGTCCTCGCATGCGCCGCTGATCAGCGCTAACCATAAGGACGATTTTACAACAGTTCCAGAAAAGGGGGAACAGGTTTTAGGATAAAGACGGGCTCAAAAAGAAGTGCTAAAATCCACACTCAGCGAGCTCCGGATATTGGATATCAGCCGCGCTATAGGATGGCGAAGAAGCAGGCCGGGGCTATTGGCGCTGCGCATAGTTGCACGTCTCGCGCCTCCGCCAGCCCGCCCAGGCCAAATGTGAGCGTCGCAAAGGCGATGCCGGTTAGCATAATCAACAGTACAGCTTTGGTGATGATAAGGACAATTTTCATGTTCACTCCTCGGGTGCAAAACGCACCTTCCCCGTTCGCTCGATTTCGAGGCGTTAAAATCAATCATTCGTTTAAGTTTTCGGCTACGCCCCGCCTTCGAGATCTTTGAAGGCTTGTCGCAATCCGTATTCATCCGACAGAACCGCCGATTCCAGATCCGCCAGGCGCGTATCAATCGCCCGGAACCGGTGTTTCAACTCTGAAAACGTCGCCGCCGGGCGCATCGAAAAAGTACGCCAAAAACGTTCATCTTCTGGCGAACGATAGGCGGGCGCCACAGGTTTTCGCTTCATCATCATGGCGGCGACGCAATATGCGATGAGTGGCAGCGGAAACGTAAACACCGTTAAAATAACCAGCCCAACGCGAAGACCGTCCGGGCGCCAGCCATAATATTCTGCAACCCCGGCGCAGACGCCGGCAATCATCGCCCGGTCTTTGTCCTTGTAAAGACGGTGACGGTTCGGGCCCGGCCCGGGCGCCCCCGCGCGATAGGCGTAACTGTCGCGCTCACGCCAATGGTGGTGATGGTGATGATGGTGATTTTCACGCATTGGGCCGCTCCGGAAATTCGTTGCGCCAATCTGGCGCTTCTTTGTCTAATAGTGTCTCCAGAGCTTCAACGCGGCGCTCGAGGCGTTGCGCGGTCTTCCACAAATCATCGACCAGCCGTTCGTCATCAGTGGAAATCGACTTGGTTTTACGAAATTCCGCCTGATAGTGCATGAAGACCGCAGGACATGCGACAAATATAATTGCCACAACCGCCACTACCCATCCTAAATCGCCCATTGATCACCCTTCCCGTTTCTTGTTCTTCGCGTTGTTTATTGCCTTTGCGCAACGCGGCGTTTCAACTCGTTAAGTTCGGCGTTAACAGCATCTTCTGCTTCCAGCTCGGCGAATTCATCTTCAAGCGTACGCGGCCGGCCCAGCGCCCAGCTTTCGGACTCTGCTTCAAGCTCGTCGATCCGGCGCTCATAGCGGTCAAACCGCGCCAACGCCTCGTCGATACGGCCATCATGCACCTGTCGGCTGATCCGCACACTGTCGGAGGCAACATTCTGGCGTATCTCGAGCGAGCGTTGCTTGGCGCGCGCCTCTTTCAGTTTCGCCTGAAGCTTGGCGAGGTCGTCATTGGTTTTCTCGACCGCGGCCTCGATGGCTTTGAGTTCCTGATCCAACAGCTCGATCATTTCCTCAGCTTTTCGCCGCGCGGCAATCGCGCCCTTGGCGAGGTCGTCGCGGCCTTTGGAAATCGCCAGTTCGGCTTTTGCTTCCCACTCCTTGGCGCGGCGCAAAAACTCTTCCTTTTTGCGGCCAACTTCCTTGCGATCTGCAAGCGCCAGCGCTGCGTTAGAGCGCACTTCGACCAGCGTATCTTCCATCTCCTGGATGATCAGCCGGACAATTTTTTCCGGATCTTCGGCCCGGTCGAGCATCGCATTGATGTTCGAGTTAACGATGTCGCTCAGTCTTGAAAAAATGCCCATGGCCATAACTCCTTAAAAGATAATGCCGCCGAGGATAAATCCAATGAAGAATGCGCCCCAGGCAAAGCCCGAGCGGCCGCGGACCAGCCGGTCCAGTCGGCTCTCCCAGTAATGGTCGTCATATCTTGATCGGTTCATAATACTCTCCTTGATCCCTGGCGGCTTGGTTAACCCGTCTGCAATCTCCATTGCGAAACGCGTGCCAAACTGGCGCAAAATTCATAAAGTGTTGTTTTTTAAGGGAGAAACGTAATGTGCGTTTTCTATGGAGGTAACTATAGAGGTAATATTCACCAAAGTCAAGGTTTATTTAACCGAAATATCTGGTAAATAACACCTATGAACACACCGCAACCCCCCGACCTCCTCGGCCAGGCGCCGGTCTTTCTTGACGCCCTCGCCCATGCATCTGAAGCCGCCGCGCTTGACCGGCCATTGCTCATCATTGGCGAGCGCGGCACCGGCAAGGAGCTGATCGCGGCGCGCATTCACTTCCTGTCACCGCGCTGGGAGGGCCCGCTGGTCAAGGTCAATTGCGCGGCAATGAATGAGGAGCTGTTGGAGAGCGAGCTGTTCGGCCACGAGGCCGGCTCGTTTACCGGCGCGTCGAAGAAGCATCTCGGCCGGTTTGAACGCGCCGAGGGCGGGACGTTGTTTCTCGACGAAATCCCGTCGGCCTCATTGCGGGTTCAGGAAAAACTCCTGCGGGTGATCGAATATGGCGAATATGAGCGGGTTGGCGGCGAGAAAACCCTCAACGCGAATGTACGGATCGTTGCGGCGGCCAATGTTGATTTGCGCGCCCAGGCGCGCGAGGGAAAGTTTCGCGCCGACCTGCTCGACCGGCTCGCCTTCGACGTCATTGTCGCGCCGCCCCTGCGCGAGCGCCGCGAGGATATCGCCCAGCTGGCAGGCAGTTTTGCAGCGCGCATAGCGGGGGAAATCGACCAGCCCTATGACGGCTTTACCGCCGAAGCGATGGCGCAACTGCGCGCCCACAACTGGCCGGGCAATGTGCGCGAATTAAAGAACGCCGCCGAGCGGTCATTTTACCGCTGGCGCGCGAATGATCAGACCGGCCCGGTCGGAGAGATTATTATCGACCCGTTTCCGGCGCTCAGCACGACGGATGCTCTGCAAACGGAATACGAGATCGCGCGGGCGCCGGCGACCATGGCGCCAGAGATTAAAAGCGCACCGGACGGCGATATCAATCTGCGCACGCGGCTCGACGAAATCGAAAAACAACTGGTCATCGACGCGCTCGCCCGCAACGGCGACAACCAGAAGCGCGCCGCCAAGGCGCTGGCCCTAAGCTACGACCAGATCCGCGGGATTGTACGGAAGTATGGGATTGGGCGGGAGTAAAAAACACCGCCCGGCGCCAATTAATAACCAAACCAATACATCCAAAAATTAAACGCGACCCCATACATCATAATCAATGCGAAGGAGTGCATGGGATAAATCGCCTGCTACAAAGAAAAACTTGTCCCGCAGCCACAGCTTGCTGTCGCATTGGGGTTGTTGATCTTGAACGCCGCGCCGATCAGCTCGTCGGAATAGTCGATTTCTGATCCTGCCATATAGTCGACCGAGACACTGTCGATGAGGACTTGATAACCATCTGCATCGAGCACGAGGTCGTCGTCTTCGCGCGCGCTGACAATATCGAACTTGTACTGAAAGCCGGAACAGCCGCCGCCCTCAACCGCCACGCGCAACATCGCGCCAGCCGGCTCCTTGGCGAGGATCGCGGCGATTTTGGTCGCGGCGCTGGCGGAAACGGTAACGGCAGATTGGTCGGTGACAGACATATTACGCTCAACTATAGCGCCGGGCAAAAAAGTAGGAACCGGTTTTTACAAAACCCGGCGCGCAATAAACAATCTAGACCATCGGGCGATACCTATTAATCGCCCGATGGTCTGGGCTGGCTTTCTATATAGGCGCTTTTATCACGAATATGGAGAGGGTATCCAATAATTGCGCCGGCTCACCAATAGTTGAGCGATACCGCGCTGTTGCCAGCGCGGCGGCATCCGGCCCGAAGACCAGTCTTGGTTAATCCTTGGCGAGTGACTTTTGGATTTCGCCGAGGCGGTCATACATGCCGAAAATGACGATATAAATCTCGCACAGGAAGCGCCAGAAGATCACCCCGAGCGCGCCGCCAAGCGGCGCCAGGACGAGGCTGGCGATGCCGGAGGTGAAGCCATTGGAAAAACCGCCGAGAATCCCCGCCAGGACACCAAGCGCAATGACGACGATGCCGATCCAGTAGAGCAGCTTGATAAGGCTGGTGGCGATGAGTTTGTCGAAAGATTTAAATCTGTTGATGAATTCGTTCATGGGTGGCTCCTAGATATTGCCATTGGGATGAACACAACTGTTGACGAAAAGGTCGGCCGGTTGCCGACAAGCTTGGCCGAATCGGCTGGGCCGAACTGTATTTACAGCACTGTATGCGTGATTCGATCCCGACTGTGCGCCAAACTGTATGTAGAAGGCTAACAGGGGTGGTTGCGGCCCCGCCGCGTCTAAAGTCCCCAGCCGGATGGATTGGGGTAAGGCTCGCCTTTGGCAAGCGTCTGCATGCCCTTCACGATGCGGATAATATACCAGATGAACGCCACAAGCAGGATCAGGAGCCCGATCAGAACGATGCTTAAAACGGCGCCGATCACCATATAAAGCAGCCCTTTCCAGAAAATATTGATTTGGTTGTGATAATGAGACCGCAGCCAGTCTGGCGCGTCGTCCTTGGCCATATAGGCCATCACCACGCCAACAATCGCCGTCACGCCAACGACGCAGGAGACAAGATAAAGGATATAGATCAGATTGGCGTTGCCAGCCTGGTTGGGGTCGGTGGAAATGACCGGATCGGACATTTGGGTCTCCTTCTGGCGCCTCGAATCGCTTTGGTTTTCAGCATCCTGAGGCGATTTGGACGCTTGCCGCAACGTCTTTGCGTTGATACGAAACGCGACCGAATCAACAGTTTTCCGTGTAGAGGATACCATCATGGCGCTAGAACGCACCTTTTCGATCATTAAACCCGATGCCACCCGCAGCAATATTACCGGCAAAGTCGTCGCCAAACTTGAAGAAGGCGGCCTGCGCGTCGTTGCACAAAAGCGCATCCATATGACCCGCGCGCAGGCGGAGGGCTTTTACGGCGTCCATAAAGACCGCCCGTTCTTTGGCGAGTTGGTCGATTTTATGATCTCCGAACCGGTCGTGGTGCAGGTTCTGGAAGGTGAGAACGCTGTCGCGCGTAATCGCGAAATCATGGGCGCGACCAACCCGGCAGATGCCGCCGCTGGCACCATCCGCGCAGAATTCGCCCTCTCGATTGGCGAGAACACCGTGCACGGCTCTGACGCGTCGGAGACCGCAAAAGACGAAATCGGCTTTTTCTTCTCTGCCGACGAAATTGTCGGGTAGCGGCGCATGACTGGCAACGCCATCCTCGATCTGGCAATTTCGATCGCCGGGGTTTCGTTCTTGGTGTTGCTGGCGCGGCTAATCTTCGGTCTCGGCGGGCGGGGGATAGACCACGCCGCCGCTTCTGAAAGGCTGGGTTTTGACGAACCTGATTTCGATCCGACAGACTGGCTGATCGGCGAGGACGCAGCGCTGGCGCGCAACACCGCCGGCGAATTGGCGGTGGTGATCGTCCATGGCGACGGGCTTGTAACGCGGCGCCTTGGCGCGGCGTCGCCGGCGCCAGTGTATAAGGATGGCGCGCTGAGCGTTCCCCGGCCGGACGATACCGCTAGAGACGTCCATTTTACTGTGCCGGAAGACCAGGCTGCGGCATGGCTTGGCGCATCTGTATAGAAGGGTGTGGTTTTTCGAAAGTTTGCGATAGGGTGAGCCAATGCATAGCTTAAAAATCTCCATTACCGCACTGTTTATTGTCTGCGCAGCGACATCTGTTTCGTATGCAGAAGACTTGGCGCCGCCGCGTTGCGACTATGGCGCGCCGCACGAAAATGCCGCCGAAGAACTGGCGCAATTTGCTTTTTTGATCGGCGACTACACGATTTCTGGTCATGCCTGGCAGGGAGAAGCGTGGTCTCCGCCGCGGCCGGGGACGCCGGCGCGCTGGAACGGCTGGTATGGGCTTGGCGGCATGGCGATTGTCGATGAGTGGTATACAATTGATCCCGGCGTCAAACCGGATACGCCGCGCGGCGTTAATGTGCGCATGTTCGATAGTGAAGACGGTGAGTGGGACATGATGTGGATCGCCACATCCAGCCGCCAGGTTCAGGATTTGCGCGCGAATATGCAAGATGGCGTCTTGACGATGTGGCAGGTCTATCCCGAGCGCCCAAACTTCAAGGCGGAGTTTGTCATTGAGGATGCGGACCATTGGGCGCGGATTGGCTATACCAAAGACGACGCTGGCGAATGGGTGAAGCAGTTTAAACTGGCGGCGACGCGCATAGCCTGTGAGCGAATGGAAGAGTGATGCAAGACATATCGTTTCCAGATGTTGTCGCCTATGCCGTACCGGCTTTTGTGCTGCTTATCATTCTGGAAATGATAGTCGTGCGACGCACTGGCCGAGGGCGCTATGAAACCAAAGACACGTTTTCAAGCCTCGCCATGGGGTTCGGCAATAACCTTGTTGCGGTGATCGGCGCCGGGGCGCTGGTTTATATAATGTATAGCTGGGTCTACCAGTTCCGGCTTATTGAGGCGATGCCGATCACCTGGTGGACGATATTGATCTGCATTGTCGTTGACGACTTCGCCTATTACTGGTTTCACCGCATCGCCCATGAGCGGCGCTGGTTCTGGGCGAGCCATGTAATCCATCATTCCTCGCAGCACTATAATCTGTCGACGGCGCTGCGTCAGACCTGGACCGGCAAGCTGTCTTTTTCGGCTGTTTTCTGGCTACCCCTGGCGCTGATCGGGTTCCCGCCGCTGTTGGTATTATTCGTGGGCGGCGTAAATCTTGTCTATCAGTTCTGGATCCACACCGAACTTATCAAACGCATGGGCCCGTTCGAATGGGTGTTTAATACGCCGAGCCATCACCGCGTCCACCACGCCACCAATCCGCGTTATCTCGATGCGAATTATGCCGGGATGCTGATCATCTGGGACCGGATGTTCGGAACGTTTGTGGCTGAAGAAGACACCGATAAGCCGCGTTACGGGATTATCAAAAACCTCACCACGTTTAATCCGCTGATGATCGGCTTTCATGAATGGATCGGCATGGTGAAGGATCTGCGCAGTGCGCGTTCCTTGCGCGAAATCGGCGGTTATCTGTGGGGCCCGCCAGGCTGGTCGCCGGACGGCTCGCGCATGACCTCGGCGATGATCAAACAGCGCTGGCGCCAGCTACATCCGACGGCGAGTGAACCCGCCAAGGCGCCCGCGCCAGAACCCGGGCCACAACCGGCGGAATAGGCTGGGCAAGCGGCTTGTAAAGCTTCTCGAGGCTATCCTATACGCTCACGAATTTGTCGATACAAAGTCTCAAGATCATTCATGATCCCGAATCATCCTGAGAAAATCAGCACGCTGTGACGGCGGTAAGTTATTGACTTGTGCTTTTTGTGAGGCCGATAGCATCTTGTAAATTTCATCAAGCGTCGGTCTGTCTTGTTGAAGTGCTACAGGCCTTGAAATTTTTGCTTGAATAGGCGCAGTCACTTGCCTCGGTTCAGCAAAAGGTTGCTGCGTTACCTCACCGGCCATGGGGGCGGGAGCAATATTGATCACGGCCTGCATCTCTTCCGGCGCGAGGCCCGCCTTCTTACCGTAGCGCATAATGATATCAGCAACACGTAGTGCGGATGCGGCTTCTGCAGAACCATTACGAACGAATTGAACAACAATGTCAGTCCGTGGCCTGTCGAGCGAGTAGGTTTGGCCTGGTGTGATGGTTGTCGTCGAGGTGGCAGAACCTGTGATATAGCCGCCATAGGAATGCGCGTTGATATTTGTAGTTGTTTCGGCTGTGGCGGGTGTCGTGTGAACTGAAGTTTTTTGCCAAGTGTCAAAGTCCAACACGTTAAACCGATGATACCCATTTTCAGACGCCAGGACCGCTGCTCTGACCATCGCAACGGCATTGGTCTTTTCGAACGATGCATTCTGGTTTCCGTAGCCGCGTATGCGATATACGTCCGCAGCGAGCGGTGTGTCGGCAACGCCGGATCGGCTGATTCCGAATTTGCCAAATAAGGCGTCGTCGAGACCGCTGGCAACGCCGGTTTCGGAATACGTCCCACACCCGGCGAGGAGTGAACTGATTGCGACAGTTATCAGTGCTTTCATCATGTGCGGGTCCTTAATTGTTGTCTTTGTCCAGAATGTCCTGCAGTTCTTTTGCTTGGCGTATGAGCAATTCCCGGTGATCTTGAAGGTTATTTTCTCTAGCAATTGCTGGATTGCTCTCGGTGTATCGATCGAGCTTAGTGATTTCCTCCTCTATCTTCTTTATAAGCGCTTCGAACATATCTCTAACAAAGAGGTTTTTATTCATTGTTGCGGTCCTTTTGCAGTGATGTTTTTCCCGATATAACCGTCGACAAATTGGGCGTATTCATTGGTCATATTGGTATGGCCCTATCGCACTGTTGGCTTCGGTCTGCTCAAGCTCCACTCGGCCAACCTCGCTGGATTCAGCGGCGGTTAGGAACTTTCGCCATCTCCACTTTGTTCTCTCAAGTGGTCCTTGGCTGAGGCCAAATTTATATAGAACACAGAAACTAAAGGTTAAATAATTGTAGTTTTTCGAACCTGCTTAAAGTAAAACAGCCGCCGGTGTCTTTGGTGTGTTCTACAAGTCCGCGAACTCTCAAAACCACCATTCTGACAAAGAACAATCCACCTATTTCTCGCTATGAGTTGCAGTTAAAGCCCCTAAGAGGTGCCCCGCGCC